>CAZUYN010000083.1:0-1986 GCA_964624495.1 uncultured Clostridia bacterium | reverse complement strand
CAACGGCTTTTCGAAATCGGGACCGGACAGTTCGACCGCAGAAGCTGTCGCTATTTTAAATTATAATCGTCGGGGAAAGTGGAAATATATTGACAAATAACCGTCGTTGGTGTAAAATCATATATGGTATATAAAAAGGCGGACTAAGTGAGAGATTATATCCGCTTTAATATATATATAAAATTTAATCAGGAGGTTTAGGTATGTTAAACGCAAACTTAGGCTCCCTGTTTCTTGCACCCGACGGACTTGCGATAGGTTTAGGCGTCGGGTTGGGCGTTTTAGTAATCGTTGCGGCGGTTAGTTGCTTTTTTATCGGTAAAATGCTGTATAAAAAGAAATTAGACGCGCAACTTGGCTCCGCACAGGAGCGTGCCGATAAGATAATTGAGGACGCGCGCGCGGAGTGTAAGGCTCTTAAAAAAGAGGCAATATTAGAAGCAAAGGAACAGGAGCTGAAATTAAAGAACGAATTCGAGAGGGAATCGCGTGATAAAAAGGCTGAACTGAACAAACAGGAACAGCGTTTAAACCAGCGTGAGGATAACCTCGAAAAGAAGGAATCGGCGCTCGACAAAAAGAACGAGGAGCTGGATAACCAGAAGAAATCGCTTGCCGCAAAGGAGCAGGAGGTAGCAAAGCTTCAGGATAAACTCTCTAACCAGCACGAGCTTATGGTTCAGGAGCTTGAAAAGGTGGCTCAGCTTACCAAGGATGAAGCCAAAAGGCTGTTATCCGAGGAAATTTTGGAAGAAACAAGGCACGACGTAGCTTTACAGGTCAGAAATATAGAGCAGACCGCAAAGGACGAAGCCGAGAGCGAGGCGAAAAAGATTATATCGCTTGCCGTTCAGCGTTGCGCCGCCGACCACGCGTCGGAAATAACCGTTTCCGTCGTTCCCATTCCCAGCGACGATATGAAGGCGAGAATAATAGGGCGCGAGGGCAGAAATATCCGCGCTCTCGAAAACGCAACGGGTATCGAATTAATCGTAGACGACACGCCGGAGGTCGTAATTTTATCGGGCTTTGACCCCGTAAGGCGCGAAGTGGCAAGGCTCGCCCTTGAAAAACTTATAACCGACGGCCGTATTCATCCCGCAAGGATAGAAGAAACCGTGGCAAAGGTTAAAAAGGAGCTTGACCAGGAAATAAAAGCCGCAGGCGAAAGCGCTATGTTCGACGTGGGTATCTACGGTATTCACCCCGAGCTTATAAAGCTTATCGGCAGGCTGAAATACAGGACGAGCTACGGTCAGAACGTCTATAAACACTCTATCGAGGTCGCGCAACTTGCAGGGCTTATGGCTTCGGAACTGGGGCTTGACGTGACGCTTGCCAAGCGCGCGGGGCTTTTGCACGACATTGGTAAGGCCGTCGATAAGGAGCAGGAGGGCACTCACGTCCAGCTCGGCGCCGACCTCGCTAAAAAATACGGCGAAAAACCCAACGTCATCAACGCGATAGCCGCCCACCACGGCGACTGCGAGCCCAAGACCATAGAAGCCGTTTTGGTCGCCGCCGCCGACGCCATTTCGGGCGCGCGCCCCGGGGCGAGAAGAGAGACGGGTACAAATTACGTCAAGCGTCTTGAAAAGCTTGAAGAAATCGCTTCCGGTTTCAACGGCGTGGACAAGTGTTATGCAATACAGGCGGGGCGCGAAGTCAGGGTAATCGTCAAACCCGAACAGGTTGACGACGCGCAGGCAATGTTCCTCGCGAAGGATATCGCAAAGAAAATCGAAGCCGAGCTCGAATATCCCGGGCAGATAAAGATAAACGTAATCCGCGAATCGCGTGCGGTAGAATACGCAAAATAATTAAGAAAATTATTATTCCCCGACGTAAATTTACGTCGGGGATATTACTTTTTATATATAGCTTTAATAGCATTGCGCCGCGGAGGAGCTAAACGCCCGTGACGCGCCGCTTTACTTTTTGATGTATTATATGTTGAAAAATCGAGTTGTTTGTGCTATACTGTAT
>CAZUYN010000082.1:0-2263 GCA_964624495.1 uncultured Clostridia bacterium | reverse complement strand
AACTGCAAGGGGCTTATGGCGCAGCCCGACATAGACGGCGGACTTATCGGCGGAGCGTCGTTAAAGACCGACTTTGCAGCTATCGTAAATTACAATAAGTAAAATTATGCCGCGGCGTCCGTAAAAGGCGTTGCGGTATTTTTATATTTTCAAGGCGGCGGGCGCAATACCCCGGACCGACGGACTAAAACTTACGGGAAAAGAACGCCTTTTTTTACCAAAAGCGTTTTCAGTTGCTTGCTAATCATTTTTCAAAAGGTTATAATAAAAGAAAAATTTTCGGAAGTGCAATCATGAAAAAAATCCCCTATGCATTGATAATTATGGACGGTTACGGGCTTGCCGACCCGGGCGACGGCAACGCCATTTCCATAGACGGCAGTAAAAACGTAAACAATTATATTAAAGAATACCCCTCCTCCGCCCTCGGCGCGAGCGGTCTTTCCGTCGGGCTTCCCGACGGGCAGATGGGCAACAGCGAAGTCGGTCACCTGAATATGGGCGCGGGGCGCATAGTATACCAGGATTTGACCAAGATAACCAAAGCCATCGAAGACGGCGACTTTTTCGAAAACGCCGCCCTTATAAAGGCTATGGACAGCGCAAAGGAGAACGGCAAAAAGCTGCACCTTTACGGGTTGCTTTCCACGGGCGGCGTACACAGCCACATAACGCACGTCTACGCTCTGCTTAAAATGGCGAAGGACAGGGGCGTTAAGGAATGTTACGTCCACTGTTTTATGGACGGAAGGGACGTTTCGCCCACCTCCGGCGCGGGCTTTATCCGCGAGTTGCAGGCGGAAATCGATAAACTCAACTACGGCAAAATCGCCTCGGTCACGGGCAGATACTACGCCATGGACCGCGACAATAACTGGGACAGGACAGAAAAGGCTTACGATATGCTTACCCTCGGCGAGGGAACTCCCTGCGCCGACCCCGCCCAAGCCGTGGAGGAAAGCTATAAAAACGGCGTTACGGACGAATTTCTGACCCCTATAAAGGTATATGAGGACGGCAAGCCCGTCGGCATAATCGGACAGGGCGACAGCATAATTATGTTTAACTTCCGCCCCGACCGCGCAAGGCAGATAACGCGCGCAATGTCGCAGAGGGAATTCACCGTCCCCAAAGGCGTTCCTTTCGAAAGAAAGACGGGATATCTTAACCCCGTCTACGTCTGCTTTACCGTCTACGACGCGGCGTTCGAAAACGTCGGTATCGCCTTCCCCAAGACGCGCCTCGACAATACTTTGGGCGAATACCTTGCAAAGTGCGGCAAAAAGCAGCTGCGCATTGCGGAAACCGAAAAATACGCGCACGTCACCTTCTTCTTCAACGGCGGCATAGAAGCGCCCAACGAAAACGAAGTGCGCGACCTGATACCCTCGCCCAAGGTTGCGACCTACGACTTACAGCCCGAAATGAGCGCGTATCTCGTTACGGACAAAGTATTGGAAGAGCTTGACAGCGGCGAATTCGACGTAGTCATTCTCAATTTTGCCAACTGCGATATGGTCGGGCACACGGGCGTTATACCTGCGGCGGTCAAGGCGGTGCACACCGTTGACGAATGCGTGAAAAAGGTTGCGGACAAAATTCTGTCTATGGGCGGCAGCGCGCTGCTGACGGCAGACCACGGCAACGCCGACAAGATGTTGGAAGCCGACGGCTCCCCCTTCACCGCTCACACGACCAACCCCGTTCCCGTCGTGCTCATATCCGAAAAATACAAGGGGGCGCAGCTCCGCGACGGCGGCATATTGGCGGACCTCGCGCCGACCCTCCTTACGGTTATGGGCTTACCCGTTCCCGCAGAGATGACGGGCAAGAGTCTGATAAAGTAACGAATTAAAATAAGCTTAGCCGTCCCGTGCGCGTTCTGCGCACGGGATTTATCGTCTTTATTAAAAAATTTATTTATCCACAAGCTTGCAAATAACGCAAAGCAATGTTATAATGGTTACGCTTAATACTTTGAACGTGGGAGGATAGTACCTTTTTCACCGAGTCATCCGTATAATTTATACGGATAGTTTTCGTACCTGCAAATTTTTTCGGTTTGTTGTGTTTTAAACGTTTAGTACAGAATAAAATAAGGCATATTGTATCCTTGTTTTCATATTTCTGTATTAATCAGGTACATATTTACGGAAACTTTCGAAGTATTAAGCAACTGTTAAGGGTACTTTATGCGGGCGGCCTTAACGGTCGCCTTTTTATTTTCGCCCGTAAAAAGAGGAGGTTTATATGAGAAAAAAGA
>CAZUYN010000081.1:0-2269 GCA_964624495.1 uncultured Clostridia bacterium | reverse complement strand
ATCGTCTTCGCCGACCGATGCGTTGCGTGTCTGGGCTGTTATCACCGCTGTCCGCGCAGGGCTTCCCCGCCGAAGTGATAGAGGGCATTAAAGACGGCGTAGATTGCAATCTGTACTTTTTCGGCAATCAGGTCGGCATAGGCGTGATGTACGCCGTGCTGTGCTGTTCGGCTCGATCGCCGTTCTGCTCGGCTTATACATATTGTTAAACGCGCTCAAAAAACGGGCGAGATGAAAAATAAAAGAGAGATATTTTATGATTAAAGTTGAAAACGTAAACAAGTTTTACGGGACGGGCGACAACCGCCAACAGGTTCTCAAAGAGGTGAATTTATCAGTTGCGGACGGGGAATATCTGGTCATTCTCGGCGCTTCGGGGTCGGGCAAATCTACGCTTCTGAACGTAATGAGCGGTCTTGAAAGGGTTGACGGCGGCAAAATTTTTTACGACGGGCGCGAGATTTCGGCGTTGGGCGATAAGGAGCTTACGGCTTTCAGACGCGAGAAAGTGGGGGTGGTCTTTCAGCAGTACTATCTCCTGCCCGATATGAACGTCGAAAAGAACGTGCGCATGGGCGCGGAGCTTGCAGGTAATAAAGATTATCTGCCTATAATCGAAGAATTGGGGCTCGGCGGTAAGCTGAAAAAATATCCCCGTCAGTTGTCGGGCGGCGAACAGCAGCGCGTCGCGGTCGCAAGGGCGCTTGCCAAATTGCCCGAAGCGCTGTTTATGGACGAACCGACGGGTGCGTTAGACGAGGCGACGGGCAGGCAGCTTTTGGACTACATACTGAAATTGCGCAAGGACAGAAAGTTTACGCTGATAATGGTCACTCATAACGCCAACATCGCCGAAACGGCGGAACGTGTAATAAAAATCGGTAGCGGAAAAATCGCCGAAGATTATAAGAACGCCGTGCCTAAAACGGCGTATGAAATAGGGTGGTAAATTATTATGACTGTAAGCTTTAAAGATACGTTTAAATTTTTCGGCATAATAGTTTCTATGGCGTGCGCCGCGTTTGTGTGTACTTTGTTCTTGAATTACGACCTCGATTTACGGGCGATAGGAAGCCTTGTTCCGCAGGAATCGGAAGAGCTGTACGAGGCGTTGAAGCTTAACGATATTGTCGTGTGCGCCGTATCGGGGTGTTGTTTAACTTTGACTTCCGTCGTAATGCTCGTCTTTTATATCGGGCATTACATAGAGAGCAATTCCGCCAAATTCGGGATATTGAAGGCGCTCGGCTATCCCGATATTAAAATCGCCGTCAGGTGCGCCGTGTTCGGCTTTTGCGTATTTATCGGCGTAGTCGCAGGGCATGCGCTCGGTTGGGCGGTAATGCCGTCATTTTATCTCAAACAAAATCAGGGCGACGTCGGTCTGCCGGAGGTCGCGCTTAACTTTCACCCCGTATTGACAATTCTTATACTGCTTTTGCCTACGCTCGTATTTACCGCGTTGTCCGTCGGCTTGGCGCTCCGTAAGCTTAAAATGCCGGCGCTCGCCTTAATCAGGGGAGCGGGCAAACCCCGTAAAGTCAGGAAAATAAAGACGGGGAAGAGGGAGAGAAGCTTTCTCGGCGAACTGAGCTTTAACGTCCTCAACGACAGAAAGGTGCTCGCCTTCTTCGTGGCGTTCGGCGCGTTCTGCTTTTCGGCTATGATTCAGATGTCGCTGTCGATGCGCACTTATGCGAGCGATATGGTGGGCATAATGATAATGGTTATAGGTCTGGTATTGGCGTTGGTTTCTTTATATCTTGCCATGTCGACCGTCGTCAACGGCAACAAAAAGAAGATAGCCATGCTTAAAATTACGGGATACAGTCTTAAAGAATGCGCCGGTTCGGTGCTCGGGCTTTACCATATACCGGCGCTTATCGGCTTTATCGTCGGCGCGGCGTATCAGTACGGTATACTCGTGATTATGGTGAATGTAGTGTTTGCCTCGTTCTCCGACGTGCCGACCTATTCGTTTGATTGGGGCGCGTGCGGAATATGTCTTTTGATTTTTATCGCCGTCTACGGGCTGATTAACCTCGCTTCTGCGCTTGCGATAAGTAAATCGGATATAAAGTCCGTAATGGGGGAGGCATGATATAAAAAATACCTCTTACGGACATTTAATTTGGTTGATTTTTGCGTGCGGTTGTTGTAAAATGAGATAGCTTGATAAGCGGCAGGCATATACGCCGCCAAAATATCGGCTTTACGGTTCCGTAGTTAAATGGATATAACGGACCCCTCCTAAGGGTCAGTTTTGGGT
>CAZUYN010000080.1:0-2590 GCA_964624495.1 uncultured Clostridia bacterium | reverse complement strand
TGAGCTTGCCCTTGCAGTTGACGGTGTTCACGCTTTCGACCTGAACGCCGAACAGTTTTTCGACGGCGAGCTTTATCTGAGTTTTATTTGCCGATTTCGCAACGATAAACGTGTACTTCTTACCGGCTATTCCGTCATAACCCTTTTCAGTGAGAAGGGGTCTGATAATGATATCCTGCGCTAACATTATTCTCCGTAAGCCTCCTCTATCTTCTTGACGGCGTCCTTGGTGAGGACTACCTTTTCGTTTGCCACTATCTCGTATACGGAAAGCTGCTCTACGGGCAGGGTGGAAAGGGTCCGAATGTTTCTTGCCGCAAGCGTTACCTTCTCGTCCGCCTTATCCATATAGATAATAGCGGTCTTGTTGAGGTTGAGCGCCTTCTGCAACGCTGCCATTTCCTTCGTCTTGCCGTTTTCTACCGAAAGCGATTCGAGTACCACTACCTCGCCGTCCGCAACCTTTCTGGAAAGCGCCGAAACGAGCGCCGCCCTCTTCGCCTTCTTGTTCATTCCCTTGGAAAAGTCGCGGCTCTTGGGTGCGAACACTACGCCGCCCTTTATCCACTGGGGAGCCCTTATAGAGCCTTGACGGGCGTTACCCGTTCCCTTCTGTCTCCAAGGCTTTCTGCCGCCGCCCCTTACTTCCGTACGGGTGAGGGTGGACTTCGTGCCCTGCCTGTCGTTCGCAAGACGCGTTACGACCGCTTGATGAACTAACTCTTCCCTGTATTCCGCGCCGAAGACCTTTTCGGAAAGCTCCATAGAGCCCGCTTCGGTGCCGTCCATTTTATAAACCTTAATGTTAGGCATACCGTTCCCTCCTCTTATTTAACCGTATCGTTAATGGTAACGATGCTTCCGTCGGGTCCGGGAACCGACCCTTTAACAAGGATACAGTTTCTTTCAACGTCAACCCTGACGATTTCGAGGTTCTGTACGGTGACGTTTTCAACGCCGTACTGACCTGCCAGATGCTTGTTCTTGAATACCCTCGAAGGCGAGCTGTTCGCGCCCATCGAACCGGGCTCCCTGTGCACGGGGCCTACGCCGTGGGTTTCCTTTAAACGGTGCTGGTTCCATCTTTTGATGACGCCGGTATAACCGTGACCCTTCGTAACGCCGTGCGCGTCAACCCTGTCGCCTGCCGAGAATACGTCCGCCTTGACTTCCTTGCCTACCTCGTAAGAGGAGAGGTCGTCCAGCCTGAATTCTTTCAGCACCTTGCAGGGCTTAACGCCCGCCTTCCTGAACTGACCGAGTTCGGGCTTAGTCAAAGCCTTTTCGTCAGTTTCGCCAAAACCGAGCTTTAAAGCGGCGTAGCCGTCTTTATCAACAGTTTTGATTTGCACTACGGGGCAGGGACCTGCCTGCAACACCGTGACGGGGATTACCTTCCCCTCCGCCGTAAATATCTGGGTCATCCCCTCTTTACGGCAGATGATTGCTTTATTCATAGATAAAGTTCCTCCTGTTATATTTTCAGATAACTCGTACCGCGTTGCGCCGTCTTTCACCGTCGTCACGGTTCCGTTGGTTATCTATATTGACTTATTTATTTATAATGAAAAGCGGCTTTAATTTCCGCAGCCCTCCGCAAAGACGGCGGCATTCGGCAAACAATCGCGCCGCAAATCTTGCGGAGAAAGATACTAAAGCTTAATCTTGATATCTACCCCTGCCGGCAATCTTACGGTATCGAGTAATTTTGCGTTGGGGGTGTAGATGTCGATAATTCTTTTATAAGTTCTCTGTTCGAACTGCTCGCGGCTGTCCTTGTATTTATGGGGGCAACGCAAGATTGTAACTACCTCCCTTTCGGTGGGAAGGGGAATGGGTCCGGAAATCTTGGCGCCGCTTTTTTGCATCGTTTCTACAATGCGCGAAGCCGCAAGATCGACGAGTTCGTGGTCGTAAGCCGCAAGTTTGATTCTGATTTTCTGTCCTGCCATGATAAATCTCCTTTATACTAACAAAAAAATGAAAAGTTTTTCGCGTCAACTTATCCGTGTGTATCACAACTTGGGCATTAAAAAACACCGAAAATACGGCGTTAATGTCGGAAGCCGCGGTTAGTCGCAGGGGTCGCGCCCCTACAATTGTCGGCGTAAATTATCTTCCTCCGCGGGTTTGAACGGGGGTTTGAAGTAACTTTACGCTTCATCCCATACACACTTTTTTTCAACGTGCTTGATTATTATATAATTTCGTACGCTTATTTGTCAAACGTTTGAAAGCACTTTTTTGCGCCGAAACGCGGCTTTTTCGCTTAATTTGCCCCGTTTTTCGGTTTTGCCGCTCCGCAGTCGGACGGCTTGCGGCTTTGTCGCCCCCACACCACAATATATTGACGTTTTTTGCGCTTATGATACGAAATTCGGCTGCCGTATTTATAAAATGCCGACCGTAAATTTAATGTATTATTTTTTCTTATACCTGTTTGCAAAATGTTATATAGCAGACTTTTTGCGCGTTTATAACATAAATTGATGTTATTTATTTACAAAATAGTTAATTAACACAATTTTACCCTTCCCCCGTCCGAAAAAAAGAAAACGGGCACACGCGCCGCTATTTATCCGTCATTGCG
>CAZUYN010000079.1:1386-2806 GCA_964624495.1 uncultured Clostridia bacterium | reverse complement strand
CGCCCGTTTCGCCTTTAAGACTTGCAAGCCATTCCGCTTCCGTCCCCGTATAGCCGTTATCTACCGCAATTTCGTATGCAGACTTACCGTTCGAACAAGCCGTCAGTCCGAAAGCGAGAGCTATTATGCAAACTGCGGCGATTAACAAGCCTACGATTTTACTTAATAAATTTTTTATTTTTAGCATATTTCACTCCTAAATTTAATATTTGTCCAAACCTTTTTATCCCGTCTTACAGACCGTCAGCCCGTAATCAAGGCGTAGATAATTTCTCGCGCATAATAAACCTCCCGAACTTTTCTCTTTATTTTTCGGCGGAGCAACCGCCGCCGAATGTGCGAAAAGGCATTAAAAAAGCCAAACAACACCTTTTCTGCCTTATCTTAACTCATTTGAGTTAATTTGTCAACCATTTTGAGTTATTATTTTAACCAATTTTGGTTATATAATTTCTGCAAACGTTTACGGTGAACTGTTTATGAATAAAATTTTGAAGAAGATAGACGATATGAGATTAGCGCGCGGATGGTCTGTCAATAACCTTGCAATGGAAGCGATGCTTACGCAATCGACGTTAAATAACCTATACGTACGGGAAGCCGAGCCAAAACTATCGACGTTGCGGTCGATATGCAACGCGTTCGGGATAACCCTTTCGCAGTTTTTTGCCGACGAAGAAAACGACGGCGACTTGTCGGAAGTGGACGAAAAGATAAACGAGCTTTTACCCAAATTGAGTTATCCGCAGAAGCTCGCTTTATTCGGACTTATGAAAGAAATGAACTGAAGCCGTATGCAAAAACGGCGCAAAAAAAGACAGGATGCGAAAATCCTGTCTTTTAATTATTCGGTTACGGGCAACGGCTGACCGCACCCGTTATATTATTTTCGCCGCACGCATAGAAAGCATACGACGGAAATAGCTTTAATTATTCAAGCACGACGGTTGCGCCCGCGGCTTTGAGGTCTGCCGCTATCTTTTCGGCTTCTTCCTTAGCTACGTTCTCTTTAAGAACGCCGCCCTTTTCAACCGCCTGCTTAGCTTCTACGAGTCCGAGACCGCTGAATGCGCGAACGACCTTGATAACGTCGATTTTCTTAGCGCCCGCGTCTTTAAGGACTACGTTGAATTCGGTCTTTTCTTCCGCTGCCGCCGCCGCGGGAGCCGCCGCGCCCGCCGCGGGAGCCGCCGCTACTGCTACGGGAGCCGCCGCGGATACGCCGAACTCCTCTTCAAGCGCCTTAACAAGCTCGTTCAGTTCAAGAACGGTCATGCCTTTGATTTCTTCGATAAACTTTTTAACGTCTGCCATTTTTTTATTCTCCTGATTATTTTTTATTTTATGATTGTCGCGCCCTTTTTATAGGCCGGGCGCAAGCCCGTTTTTGTTTACCCCTTTGGGTAAGTCCCTCGTTCAA
>CAZUYN010000079.1:0-1286 GCA_964624495.1 uncultured Clostridia bacterium | reverse complement strand
AGCTTATCGGACGAGCTTTGCGGTTTAAGCTTGCTTAGACTTGGCAACTCCGTCCAGCACGCGGACGATTCCCGAAAGAAGATTGGACAATACGCCGGCAAAGTTGGATATGGGGGTCTGCATAGATGAGAGCATCTTCGCAACCAGCTCTTCCCTTGAAGGCATTGAAGCGAGCGCTTTGACGCCGTCCTTATCGACGTATGCGTTGTCTACGAAAGCGCTTTTAAGGGTTATCTTATCGGTATAGTCCTTAGCGGCGTCCACCATAACCTTTGCGCCCGACGTTTCGTCCGCGGCGAACGCTACGGCGGTAGGACCGTTGAGGTCGCCGTCAAACTGGTTATAACCGAGGTCGTTCAAAGCCTTTCTGACAAGAGTATTTTTGTAGACCTTGTATTCGCAGCCCGCGGCTTTGCACTTTTTGCGAAGTTCGGAAACTTCCGCCACGGTCAGCGATTTATAATCTACGAAAACTACCGATTTGGATTCTTTAATCTTGGCGGTGATTTCTTCGACTACTGCTTTTTTTGCTTCGAAATTAGCTGACAAATTCTTTTTACCTCCCGTTTTAGTATTAAAAAAGCCTTATACCGCAAACGGGTATAAGGCGCAAGCGTGCCGCTTTACGACCTTTACCTCGGCAAGATATTAAGCCGTACGGCGCTTGCTGTCTGCGGTAAAATTAATTTTTACTTGAACAGTATAACCCACTTCCGCCGCCGTGTCAACCGTTTTTAAGACCGAATATCCGATTTTTTTGAATTTCCGACCATTTTTATCCCCCTGCGCGGCTTATCGGGGGCGGATAAAAAGGAGCCGCGCATAACGCAGCTCCTTTAATTTCCTTAAATATCGGGGATTAATTAACCCTTATTATAATAAACCTTTACGCCGGGACCCATCGTCGACGAGAGCGTAACGCTCTTGATGTACTGACCCTTGGCTGCCGCAGGTTTAGCCTTTACGATAGCGTCCATCAACGCGTTGAAGTTTTCTGCGATTTTTTCTTCGCCGAAGGACTTCTTGCCGATAGGGCAGTGAATGATTGCCGTCTTATCGAGACGGTATTCCACCTTACCTGCTTTAACTTCGTTTACCGCCCTCGTTACGTCCATTGTGACGGTACCGCTCTTGGGGTTGGGCATCAAGCCCTTGGGACCTAAGACGCGGCCGATACGTCCGACGACGCCCATCATGTCGGGGGTGGTTATTACGACGTCGAAATCGAACCAGTTCTCCTTCTGGATACGCTGTACCATTTCTTCCGCGCCGACGTAATCCGCGCC
>CAZUYN010000078.1:0-2905 GCA_964624495.1 uncultured Clostridia bacterium | reverse complement strand
TCTGCAATTGTTAAAAATTTCCGCCGTTCCAGCCCCAGTCGGAAACTCCCGAATAGGTAATGTATACGTCGTTGCCGTCGGTTCCCAACAGGTTTTTAAGCAGCGTGCAGATTGCTCCGCTCATCTTTTCCGCGTCGGACGACGCGACTTTACCGAACACGCTGACCGATACAAACGCCCCGTTTTTCAGCTTATTGCCTGCAAAATACAGGTCGTAGCCGTCGCAAACGCCCACCATAAGATAGCTTTCGGGCTTGTGCATATTGGCTATGCACCTGCCAAGCCCGCTTTTCAATTTATCTTTTTCGTCGTCGGTAATTTTTTTAGAGAGTTTAACGTCTATAAAGGGCATATTTTTTACCTCGTTTTTATTTTATAGTATAAATTCTACACCTATCGCCGTCGGTTGTCAATTATAAGTTTAAAAATCGGCTACGGGTGAAATAATCGTTATGTGCGGTCGGGCGGAAATAAATTTTGCGCCGCCGCCCGATTTCCTTTACTGCGGTTTTGTTTTATGTTATAATAAGAAAGCAAAACCAAGCGGAGATTATTAATATGAGCGAAGGCAAGTACAACGTTACACAAAAACAGAAGATGCTCGGCGCGGCGCTGTTCGCGCGCAGAGTCAGCAGGGAGAACGCCATAAATATACTTATGGTGTTGGAAAACGACGACCAGATAGACGATATGACCTGGTTTATGGGGCAGAATCCGGACGCCACGCAGGAGCAGCTTGTCGCCGTCGCCTGTCAGATAGTAAAGGACGCGCACGAGGGTTAATTTTATGGATAATGCAAGATTAGACAAATACGCAAACCTTATAGCCGTCTGCGGACTTAACGTTCAGCGCGGACAGGAGGTTATTATTCAGTGCGGACTTGACCGGCCCGAATTCGTAACGAAAGTGGCGGAAGAGTGCTATAAGCTCGGAGCCTCGCGCGTGACGGTCAAGTGGAGCTATATGCCCGTCACCAAGCTCAACTATATTTACCGTAGTTTGGAAACGCTCTCCGAGGTCACGGCGATAGAGGAAGCCGAATGGAAAAACAGGGCGGATAAGCTGCCCTGCCTTCTGTGGATAGAATCCGACGACCCCGACGGGCTGAGCGGCACCGATAACGAAAAAATTTCCAAGTCGAATATGGCAAGGTATCCTATAATCAAGCCCTACCGCGACGCTATGGAAAACAAGTACCAGTGGTGTATCGCCGCCGTGCCCGGTAAGGCGTGGGCAAAGAAGGTTTTCCCCGCGCTTGACGCGGACGAAGCGGTTGAAAGGCTTTGGGAGGCGATTTTGCTTTCCGCTCGCGTGGACGACGACCCCGTCGCGGCGTGGAACGCCCACAATAAAAACCTTGCAAAAAGGTGTGAATTTTTAAACAATTACAGGTTTGACCGCCTCGAATACAAGTCGGCGAACGGCACTGATTTCCGCGTCGGCTTAAACCCCAAGGGCTTATTCTGCGGCGGCGGCGAAACGACTAAGGACTCGGGCATATATTTCAACCCCAACCTGCCCTCCGAAGAGGTGTTCACTTCGCCCGTAAGGGGAATAGCCGAAGGCGTCGTCTACGCCACCAAACCGCTGTCCTATCAGGGCAAGCTGATAGAAAACTTCTGGGTGGAATTCAAAGACGGCAAAGCGGTTAACGTAGGCGCTGAAAAAAATCAGGATTTGCTCGAAAAGATGATTTCTATGGACGAGGGCGCGGCTTACCTCGGCGAGGTGGCGTTAATCGCCTACGACAGCCCTATAAACAATACGGGTATACTTTTTTACAACACTCTCTTCGACGAAAATTGCAGCTGCCATTTAGCGCTCGGCAGGGGCTTTTCAAACTGCCTTGAAAACTACGAAAATTACACCAACGAAGAGTGCGAAAAAATGGGCATAAACAGCTCTATGATACATGTCGATTTTATGATAGGCAGTAAGGATATGTCGATTGTCGGCGTGACCAAGGACGGAGAAAGAGTGCAGATATTTAAGGACGGAAACTGGGCGTTCTGAAAAAATCGGAAATAAAGCAAAATTTAAGCTCCCCGAAAACTTTCGGGGAGCGATTTTTTTAAAACCTTTTAAATTCGTAATTCTTGCTTTTATAATAGCGGACAATCTCTTTAAGCGCCTGCGCGGTCACGGTCTTGTCGGTGGCGTCGTGCGATAGCAAAATTATATGCGAGCGGTTTGCGGACGTGTCCTTGGCGGCTTTAATCAAATCCGCCGCCGTCGGGTGGTACAGCTCCGCGTCGCAGGTAGAGGCGTTCCAGTCTATATAGTTAAAGCCGTTCCGCCTGACCTCGGCAATCATTTCTGCGCTCACCGTAAAGCTGCCCCCCGGGAAGCGGTACATAGAGGAGCGTTCGCCCGTAATCTCTTCGATGACGTCGTTGCAGGCGTTAATGTCCGCAATAAGCGCCTGCGGCGAGCTGTAAATCTCTTTATATATATGCGAGAAGGAGTGGACGGCTACGCAATGCCCTTCGTCGTATTCGCGGCGGACAAGGTTTTTGCGCAAAACGGCGTTCTTCCCGACGATAAAAAACGTGGCTTTGACGTCTTCTTCTTTTAACACGTCGAGAATTTTCGGCGTAACCCTGTCGCTCGGACCGTCGTCAAAGGTCAGATAAATACACTTTTCACAACTTTCGGCAAAGGAGAAGCAGGTAACGCATTTCTGGCAAACAGTATAAATCTGCGCCGCGGCGAAAGCGATAACGAGTAGCATAGCGTAGATAACCGTATGTTTTTTGTTCATACAGATATTTTGCGCAGAAACGGAATATTTAGGCGGCTCCGCCAAAATTTATCAATAATATAAATTCAATGAAGTTGGTTGAAAAATTAAGCCAATCGCGTCACGTTATTTCGTTGATATGGTCAGTAGCCAAAACAAGCCCC
>CAZUYN010000077.1:0-2957 GCA_964624495.1 uncultured Clostridia bacterium | reverse complement strand
CTTAGCCCAAGGGGATATCCTGCGGATTGTCGATTTTTCTTATCAGCGGCTCGATATACATATTGTGCGGCGTACAGGAGATAATAGAGGAATTATCCTTTATTGACGGCGTATACACGCAGTCCTTGTGCACCGAACAGTTTGCCTCGGTCACGGTAACCGTCCTGCCGTTCTTATCCACGTAAATTACGTTATAGCCGCTTTTATCGGGCGTGTAAAAGGTCAGCGTAAGACCGTCGCCGTCCTCTTCGTTAATCTCTATATTTCCGTATGAATTATCCGCCTCGTACCTGCCCGTATCGTAATAATAGGTAAATACCGTTTTGTCGGCGTAGCGCACGGTAAAGCCCTCGGCAGGGGAGCCGTCCTTAGTTAAAAAGACGGCAAGAAAGAGGGCGGCGATTATCAACGCGATAACGCCGTACACAACCAAATCCCCCAAGCGGAAATACTTCCCCTCTTTTACCTGACCGATTTTTTTCAGCGACATCTTTTTTCACCCGACCTGCCCTATCGCCGCCGTGGAATAATTCTGATTTATTACGGTAAGCTTATCCGTACAGTTGGATACGATTACCCCCTCTCCGTCCTCGATAACCAGCATAACGACCAGCCTGTCCGAAAGGTTCCGCGCTATATACTCCTCCGCCTTTTGTCTGCCCATTGCCGAAAGCGCGGTGGTAAGCGCGTCGTCCTCGGCGGCGGAGCCGCCTATTACGGTTACCGTAGCCACGCCCGTCTGAATGGGACTGCCCGTCGTCGGGTCTATTATATGGCAGTAACGGACGCCGCCGTATTCATAATACAGCATATAGTCGCCGCTGCTCGAAAGGCTGCTTTCCTTTACGGGCAGCTGCGCGTAGTAGTCGGTCACGTTGCCGCGCGGGTCGCGCAGCATTACCTTATAAAAGTCGTCGCCTTCGGTTGACGAATAGTATTTTTTTACCGCCATCGTGGACGAGCCGAAGTAAAACCAGCCGTATTCGAACCCGTACGCTTCCATAAGCTCGTCCGCCCTGTCGGCGCACCACCCCTTGCCTATGCCGCCGAGGTCGAGGGCTAAGCTGTATTCCCTGCCGTCCACCGTAACGGTAGCCGCGGGCTTTAACGCGTAATAATTACCGTCCTCCTCGGTAAGCCTTAACTCCGCAAAGCTGTCCGCCAGAGTTTTGAAAGCCGCAACCGAAGCCGCGTCGGGCAGGGCGGACGGTTCATTTACCACGCCCGAACCGAAACCGTACAGGCGAAGGCTGTGATAGACGGCGGGGTTGAAATAACCGTCCGTCTCTTCATAGACCGACTGCGCGAGAGATATTATATCGTACGCGGTCTTGTTAATCCGCACCTTTTCGCCAGCGGCGGCGGCGTTGAACTCGGACACGCAGGAGGTGGAAAGCGTCGCGCTTACGGCGGAATTGACGTCGATCAGCATCTGCCGTATATCGTCCCACAGCTCCCCGAATTTTTCGTAAGTACCCTCGTCGGCAAAGTTATCCGCGTCCGCGATGCGCAGTATGACGTCGGTTCCCATAATGTAACCGCTCCCCTGCGCCGCCGTCGAGCCCGAGGAAATATATTCTTTATAGCTGTCGACGGGATAAAAATAGTAATCCGCCGTATCCGACGGGTCGTCCTTACAGGACGAAAAGGCAAACGCCGAACAGATTATTACCGCCGCCGCGGCGGCGGATAAAAGCTTTTTCATAGTTTAATTATAACTTATAACTACTCCTTTTGCAATTATTTGCGGCGCAATTAAGCGCGGGCTTGTACAAAAAACAATGAGCTCCGCGTACGGCGGAACCCATTGACGGTAAAATTTAAAATTTTCGCTTATAAAGCCGCAAGCGCGTTCTGCACCGCCTTGTACAGCCTTGCGGAGCTCAACGTCGCGCCCGTAACGATAAGGTCGGAATCGGAGACCGAATTCGTCGCAGCGCCGTCCTGTCCGCTAACCTGCGCGGTACCGTTCTTTACGGCTTCCACGCTCTTGCCCTCGTAGCTTTTAAGAACGGCGTCAAGGTTCCCGTACCACAAATCTTTGTTCCAGCCGTCCACGTCGGAAGCGTTTACGAGGTCGGAGGAAAGCGCCGCCACCTTTTGTATTACGCCGTCCTTGACGACGACGCGCACCTTTGCGCCGAAGTCCGTGCCCCAGCTGTCGTAGCCGTATTCACCATCCGCAACGGCGTAACCTTCCAGCGTCTTTAAGGCGTTCTGCACGGCTATAAGCAGTCTGCCGGAGCCGAGCGTCGCGCCCGACGTTATGAAGTCGTCGCCGTAATTTACGAAGCCGTCGTCGTCAGACGCAAGCGGCTCTTCGCCGTCGGTTGCGACCTCCTTGGCAAGCACGTCCGCGACGTATTCGCCGCGGTAAGCAAGCAGGAGATTATTCAAATTGTTATCCCATTCGCTCTTATCCCAGTCGTCGCTTTCGGAAGCCGAAACGAAGTCGCTGTCGGCGACGGTGACCTTGGAAATTCTGTCGCCCTTGGAGTCGGTCTGCACCGTCACGTTTACCCTTATGCCGTAGTTTACGCCCCAACGGGTATAACTCATTTCCCCCGTTACGGTCTGCTTCTGCGCACAGCCGACAAACGCGCAGGCGCAAGCGGAAACCGCAACCATAGCCAAAACAAACGCAATTTTACTCAATCTTTTCATATGGTTTACCCTTAAACCCATTATATTTAATTTGCGTCGTTTTATTCAGTGCGGAGCGCGACGACGGGGTCTTTCTTAGCCGCAGCCGAGGCGGGGATAAGCCCCGAGATGAGCGTAAGGCAAACGCTTAACCCGACCATTATGAGGGCCTGCCACCAAGGCAGCGCCGCAATGCCCCAGAAGCCGGCAAGCGCGCCGACGATTATATTGATGATAAGCGACAGCACGTACGTTATGAGTATGCCGAACAGTCCCGCCGCAAGACCTATGATAAAGGTTTCGGCGTTGAACAG
>CAZUYN010000076.1:0-3213 GCA_964624495.1 uncultured Clostridia bacterium | reverse complement strand
TCGATATTGACTAAACGGAGGTAATGGTATATAATAACTTTGCAAAAGTTGCAACAAATTATGATTAATCGGAGGGTATAATGGGTTACAAAACGAGAGACTGGCGCAATTCAATGCGCATTACCGTTGATTACAACAATATGATGTCGAAATTCCTTGGCGAAAAGGGTATCAAAGATTCCCAGCTTCGCGATATCAAGGGCAAGGCGGAGCAGGCGTTCGATTACGTCGCAGAAAACCGCGGCAGGGACGATTTATATATGGGCTGGACGGAGCTCCCCTATAATCAGGCGGAGATTGTCGCCGACATCCTCGCCACGGCGAAAGAGGTAAGAAAGAAGTTCAAATACTTCGTCGTCCTCGGCATAGGCGGCAGCGCGCTCGGTCCCATAATGGTCTATAACGCACTTTGCCACCTGCACTATAACGAGCTTCCGTCGTCCAAGAGAAAGGGTCCCAAATTCTACGTCGAGGACAACGTTGACCCCGTAAGAATGGCCGCGCTTTTAGACGTAATAGAGCCCGAAAAGACCTGCTTCAACGTCATCTCCAAATCGGGAGCCACTTCCGAAACTATGACGCAGTACCTCATTATTTCCGACATTCTGGAAAAGGCGGGCGTAAATATAGCCGATAACGTCATATTCACTACCGACGCGGCGAAGGGTAATTTAAACAAGATAGACGCCTCGCTCGGCGGCGCTGTTAAAAAGTATATTCTCCCCGACGGAGTCGGCGGCAGATTTTCCGAGCTGTGCCCCGTCGGCTTGCTCCCCGCGGCTGTGCTCGGCATAGATATCAAGGGCTTGCTTGCGGGGGCGGCGTATATGGACGGGCTTTGCTCCAAGCCTTCGATTTCCAAAAATCCCGCGCTTGCAACCGCCGCTTTGCAGTACATAACCATGAACGAGGGCAAAAATATCCACGTTTTAATGCCCTATTCCGACAATTTAAAGCTTATGGCAGACTGGTATTGCCAGCTTTGGGCGGAGAGTCTGGGCAAGGCTAAGGACTACGACGGAAACACCGTAAACGCGGGTTCCACGCCCGTAAAGAGCCTCGGCGTTACCGACCAACATTCGCAGGTCCAGCTCTACATAGAAGGTCCTTACGATAAGGTAATAACCTTTATATCCGTAGGTAAATACGGTTGCGAAATGCCCATACCTCACGGCTGCGGAGATATCCCCGACGTTGGCTTCCTCGGCGGACACAGCATGCAGGAGCTTATACAGGCGGAGAACAAGGCGACGGCTTACGCGCTTACGATGGCGGGCAGAATGAATTATACGATTAATCTCCCCGAAGTAAACGCGTTCACGCTCGGACAGCTGATGTATCTTTTCGAATTGCAGACGGCTTACGCGGGCGCGATGCTCAACATAAACACCTTCAACCAGCCCGGCGTCGAAAACGGCAAAAAGGCTACGTTCGCACTGTTAGGCAAGAAGGGATACGAGGGGCAGAAAGCCGAAATGGACGCCGCCCCCGAGCTTGACGGTAAATATATCGTCTGATAAAAAGGCAAAAATAAATAGTGCAAAGTAAATACGGGGCGGCGCGTTTAAGCCGCCCCTATAAGGTTTTTTTAGCGGCGCTTTTGTTACGGCGGCGTAAATAGGTGAAAGGTTATGGACGTTCTAAGTTGGTGGCAAATCGCATTGATTTGCGTCGGTTGCGTTTTAGTGTTCTTTATACTGTTCGCCGTCGGGGTAAGCGCTATGATCAACGGCGTGGCATTTTCCCGTCAGGACAAAAATCCCGGATTTAAATATTTCACCGAAAAAGATTTTAACCTCAAGACCGAAGATATCGCAGTAACATACCGCGGCGAAGGGCTGTACGCCAAAATCTATTCGGTAAAGCCCGCGGAGGAGTGCGAAAGGGTGGTAATTTTCCAGCACGGCTTCGGCGCGGGGACTTCGGGCTATATGACCGAAATCGCCGCGTTGGCAGGGTACGGCTTTGCGGTGGTCGCCGCCGACGCCTACGGCTGCAATAATTCCGCAGGTAAAAAGATATACGGCTTTTATGCCGGCGCGGAGGCGGTAATCGCGGCATATATCGGGGTCAAAAGCCAACGGCGGTTGTGCGATAAAAAGGTTATCTTGGTCGGTCACAGCTGGGGCGCGTACTCGGTTTTATGCGCCGCGGCAAAAATCAAGGCGGACGGAGTAGTGGCTTTGTCGGGCTTCGACGCGCCTGCGCAATGCGTATGCGACCAGTTAAAGCTGATTTCTCGTTCGGGTAAGCTGATAGCTCCGCTTCTGCATCCCTTCTTCTACCTGCTTAATGCCTTGCGCTTTGGCTTCAAGGGCAATACGCACGCGTCAAAGGCGATAGAAAAAAGCGGCGTTAAGGCTCTGCTTATCCACGGCGAAAAGGATAGGACGGTGCTCTATAAACACAGCGCGGCGGCAAAGGCGCGCGGCGAAAATATAACCAAGCTCGTCTTGGCGGACAAAAAGCACAATCCCTACAATACGGTTGCGGCGGAAGCTAAGCTTGCGGAATTGCTCTCGGGCAAGACGGGGGATAGGGAGGAGTTTTTGAAGAACTTCGACTGGAAGGCGGTCACCGAAGAGGACGATAAAGTTATGGCAAATATTGCATCTTTCATACAATCGGCTTAAAAGGTTTGATTTTTAGTGGAAATTGTTTATAATAAAACAGACGGGTTTATCCTGCAATGCACGGGGCAGTTTCAGTTTCGATTGCGGCGGGGAGACGACGTAAGCATACCAAAGGCTCGGCTTTGTAAAAACGGAAACTTAAATTTAAATGCAGAATCAAAAGATTCAAAAGTAATTGCTTTCCCTTCCAACAACAGGGTAGCTCTTGCTTGCGCAGCTTAACGTAAGCTGTCCGTCGCACCGCCCTTTCCGCATGGGCGGCAGCGGCGCTATCTTAGCGGAAAATCTTTAAAAATTTAACCGTGTTTTTAAAGAAAATTTAACGGTTTGCCTGCACATATGGCGCGTTTATCCGCATTATGTGCGGAAAGCTTTAAAGGTAAACTAAGTATGTAGAAAGCGCGTCGAAGCGCCGTAAGACCGGGGTGCAAGTCCCCGCTGCTCCACCACCCAAAAAAGCCCATTTTTCAAGCGTTTTTGCCCGAAAACGGGCTTTTTTTATTGGTTTTTATAGGTTTTTTAAACCCATTATTTTGAATTTGGGGGCAATATTGGGGGCAAATCGTAAGAGATTTTATTG
>CAZUYN010000075.1:0-3244 GCA_964624495.1 uncultured Clostridia bacterium | reverse complement strand
GTAAAGCTCACGTTCGATACCTTTATGAATTGGATAGAACAAATAAAAAGCAGATGACGAATTGTGCATATATTAAAAGCGGGTAGATTTTTCTTTCCATTTTTTTTCTATGCTCCATAAAAAACGATTGACAAAAAACTACAAAGTAACTAAAATATATGTAAGCAACGGCTAACAAAGCCGTTTAAATTAAATACGTTAGTTAGCAAACACTAACAGTATGCGGATAAATTAGATTTTCAAAAAAGGAGAGTTATATGGCTATCGTTACATTCGAACATGTGTCGAAGTTATACAAAAGCGGCGACCATGAGTTAAAGGCGCTTGACGACGTTAATCTGTCGCTCGAAGAGGGTAAATTCGTGGTTATCTTGGGTCCGAGCGGAGCGGGAAAGAGTACGCTTCTGAACCTGCTCGGCGGTTTGGATAGTCCGACGAGCGGTATAATTACGGTGGACGGAAAGGATATTTCGACGCTTAGCGACAATCTGCTTGCCGAATACCGTGCGGCAAAGGTCGGCTTCGTGTTCCAGTTTTACAATCTCGTGCCGACGCTTACCGTCTATGAAAACGTCGCGCTTGTCAAGGAGATTGCGCCCGACGCGCTCGACCCCGGGAAAATGCTCGAAGAGGTCGGGCTCGCAGACCATATAAAAAACTTCCCCGCGCAGCTTTCGGGCGGCGAACAGCAAAGGGTGTCCATTGCGCGCGCTCTTGCAAAAAATCCCAAAATTCTGCTGTGCGACGAGCCTACGGGTGCCCTCGATTCCGAAACGGGAGTCCTCGTGCTTAAACTGCTTTTATCAATGGCGCGCAACTACGGAAAAACAATCGTCATAGTAACCCATAACCAGAATATCGCAAAAATGGCGGACGTGGTTATAAGGGTCAAAAACGGTAAGGTCAAGTCTTGCGAGGAGCAGGCAAACCCTTTGAGCGCGGACGAGGTGGAGTGGTAATATGCTTTTACGCAAATTATTCAGGACGGCGTGGAAGTATAAAGCGCAGTTTATTTCGATGATAATAATGGTGGCTATCGGCGTCGGCGTTTTTGTCGGCTTCAATATGGAGTGGTATTCGCTCCAAAAGGATACGGGCGGTTTTCTTGCCGAAACCAATTACGCCGATTACCGTATTTACAGCGAGCAGGGCTTTTCGTCAGACGATATAGAAGCGGTGCGCGCCATCGACGGCGTAGACGAGGCGACGCGCGTGCTGAACGTGAACGTCAACGTAAAGGACGAAAGCAAGGCGCTTGCCCTCTTCGTCGCCGAAAATTACACTGTATCGACGATGCATATCGTGAGCGGCGAAGAATACGACGCGCAGGGCGACGGCTTCTGGCTGTCTGATAAATACGCGGCGGCTAACGGCATTAGTTTGGGTGATAGCTTGACGGTGACTTACCGCGGCGCCGAAATAAGCGGAAGCGTGGTCGGGCTTGTAAAAAGCGGCGAATTTATGATTTGCGTAGCCGACGAAAACCAGCTAATGCCCGATTATACGACCTTCGGGTTCATGTATGCGACGCCGGTTAAAATCAGGGAGGCGTTAAACGGTTTTATAGCTTATCCGCAGATAAACCTCATATCCGCCATGGAAAAAACGCAGATGGAGGCAGCCGTAAAAGAAGCGTTGGGCAAGACTACGCTCGTGCTTGGCAAGGAAGAGCATACCGCCTATGCCGCCGCCCAAAGCGAGGTGGAGGAAGGTCAGACGATGGTTTCGGTCTTGCCCGTGCTGTTCCTGTTGATAGGCGTGCTTACGATGATAACCACCATGCACAGAATTACCGCCAACGAAAAGACGCAGATAGGTACGCTTAAAGCGCTCGGCTTCAAAAACGGTAAGGTCTTGCGGCATTACACCTCGTACGGGCTGTTTATCGGTATAGTCGGGGCGGTTTTGGGTATTGCAATCGGCTTCGGAATTTGCGCGTTGGTGGTAAATCCCAACGGTATGGAGGGCACATATTTCGATATGGCTCTGTGGACATTACATGCGCCCTGGTGGACGTGGCTTGTTCTGATAGGCGTGGTTGCTTTCCTTACCTTTATCAGCTTCCTGTCCGTCAAAAAGATGCTTAAAGGTACGGCGGCGGACGCGCTCCGCGCCTACACGCCCAAAAAAGTCAAGCCTCTGTTAATAGAGAGGACGAAAATATGGAATAAAACGAGTTTTGCGACCAAGTGGAATTTGCGCGACGTGTTCCGCCATAAGACCCGTTCGGTTATGACGCTTATCGGCGTTATCGGCTGTATGCTGTTGCTCGTAGGCGGTCTCGGAATGCGCGATACGATGACGGGTATGCTGGACACTCTCGACAGCCGCATATTCAATTACGAAACACGCGTTAATTTTACGGAGGACGTGACAAACGCGCAGGCGTTGCAGTTTGCCGCGACTTATAACGGCGACTACGTTGCAAGCCAGAGCGTACAGCTTAAAGGCGACCCCGTCTCTCTCGACGTGTACGGCATTACGCACGACACCGTAAGATTTTTGGATAAAGCAAACAACACCGTAACGATAGGCGACGGGGGCGCATATATCAGCCTCCGCGTGGCGGACAGGGGCTTCGGGATAGGCGATACGCTCTCCTTCTCGCCCTACGGCAGCGAAAATACATATACCGTAAAGGTTGTCGGCATTATAAGGTCTTTGCAGACCGAAACCGTAACTATGACGGTCGGTTACGCGGATAGCGTCGGCATACCTTACAAGATATCTTCGGTGTTCACCCAAGTATCTCAGGACGATATAGCGTCAGCCGATTTCATATCGGGCAAGCAGACGAAAACCGCGATTATGGATTCGTATAACGGGTTTATGGAAGTAATGAACACTATGGTCATAGTTCTCGTAATAGCCGCCATCGTGCTGGGCGTCGTCGTGCTGTACAATTTGGGCGTAATGAGCTACGTCGAACGCTACCGCGAGCTCGCAACGCTAAAAGTAGTGGGATTTAAAAACAAACATATCGGGCGCATACTGATAAGTCAGAATATCTGGCTTACCGTAATCGGCATAATCATAGGCTTGCCCGCCGGCGTGGGCGTACTGCAACTGTTGCTCGCCCTGCTTGCGACGGAGTACGAATTAAAGTTCGTCCTCGGAGCGCTTACTTATTGCGTAAGCATACTGGTGACGTTCGGGGTTTCCCTCATCGTCGGTCTGTTCGTCGCCCGTAAGAATAAGAAAATAAATATGGTCGAGGCGCTTAAAGGAGCGGAATAGCCCGAAT
>CAZUYN010000074.1:0-3425 GCA_964624495.1 uncultured Clostridia bacterium | reverse complement strand
AGTTTTACGGTTGCTATGGTCGTTGCCGACGGATATTATGACAGAACGGTGACGGCTGCCGTCGACGTAGCAAATTTAATTTCAAGTTCGGAGAGCGTTGCGACCAATCCCGAGGACGCGGCTTCCGTAAACAATAAAGTTTATTTTGAATATGCAAACGATATTTTCTGGACGTGGTTTAGCGTAGGCAACCAAGTAACTTACAGCAATGTAGCGCAAGGCAAAACAGCCAAAGAGAGTTTTATCCGAACGATTTCAAATGATTATACTATATTGGCTATGCTGCTTGATTACACGTATTACGCAAGCGGTAATTTAACCGATGGCAAACCTCTTTCCGGATTATATTCTGAATTTTCATATAATGACGGGAAGTACGTATCCGATAATCTGAAACAGGAGAGTGAGGACGAAGAGAACGTAATAACGATTACTTTCGCAGACGGTATTATTTCGGAATGTGAATTTCAAGGCGGAACCGCTGAACAAAAATGGGAATATTCTATTAAAATAACCGACGTCAATTCCACTACGGTGACCGCGCCCGACGGCGCAAGAGAGGCAATCGACGCAAAGAAAAACGAACAGTCTTAAATTTTAATTCAAATTGCCGTAATTTCTTTCGTCAAATCGTTTGCCATTTTATATTCGCATATGGTAAAATATTCTCGTTACGGGTACAAAGCGGTGCGATTACTCTACGCCCGGCTTTGTTTTCCGCAAATAAACCGTTCCATATGGAGGATAAATTAAAATGGACAAGCAGGAAATCATTGCAAAGTATGCGACCAAAGAGGGCGATACGGGTTCTCCCGAAGTGCAGATTGCGCTTCTGACCGAAAGAATAAATCACCTTAACGAGCACCTTAAGACCCACATACACGACAACCATTCCCGTCGCGGACTTTTAAAAATGGTAGGTCGCCGCAGAGGGCTTTTGGACTATCTTAAAGAAAAGGATATCGAAAGATACCGTGCGATAGTCGCTGCTCTCGGTTTGAGAAAATAATTAAAAATAGGGGCGGGCAGGCATTTTATACGCTTTGCGCGTCCTTATTTCGTTTAACCGCGCAACCGGCGCGGATATGATTTTGTTAAGAATGTAAGGAGAGTATTAGGTAACAATGGCAAATGCAGAAAATTACAGGCAGTTTTCCCTCACCGTAGGCGGCAGGGAAGTAACGATCGAAACGGGCAAATATGCCGAGCAGGCGAACGGCGCGTGCGTAGTACGCTGCGGCGAAACCGCCGTTATGGTATCGGTATGTATGTCGGCTTCCCCCAGAGAGGGTATGGACTTCTTCCCTTTGCAGGTGGACTATGAAGAGAAGATGTACGCCGTGGGCAAAATCCCCGGCGGTTTTAAAAAGCGCGAGGGCAGGGCAAGCGATAAAGCGATTTTAACCTCGCGTCTTATCGACAGACCCCTCCGTCCCCTTTTCCCTAAGGGACTTTACAACGACGTAGTGGTTATCGCGCAGGCTGTATCGGTAGAGCCCGACGTCGCGCCCGAGCCCCTCGCAATGATAGGTTCTTCGGTGGCAATCGCAATTTCTGATATCCCCTGGGACGGTCCCACGGGTTCGGTCGTCGTCGGTATGGTGGACGGAAAGTACGTCATCAACCCCGACCTCGCCCAGCGTACGGTAAGCGATATTCACCTCAACCTCGCGGGCACTAAGGACGCTATTTTGATGATAGAAGCGGGCGCGAACGAAGTAACCAACGACCAGATGGTCGGCGCTATAATGTTCGGTCACGAGGAAATCAAAAAGATATGCGCTTATATCTCCGACGTGATCGTTCCCGCGGTAGGCAAGAAGAAGCTCGAAATGGAGCTCTATCACGTTCCCGAAGAGCTCGATAAGGAAGTACGCGCTTACGCCTCCGAAAAGGTTGACCGGGCTATCGAAACCTTCGACAGAAAGGAAAGGGAGACCCGTCAGGCGCAGGTTGAAAAGGAAGTGCAGGAACACTTCGCCGAAATTTATCCCGACAGCAAGAGAGAGGTCGGCGACAGTCTTTACTATCTCACCAAGGAAAAGGTTCGCGCAAAGATATTCGACAAGGGTATCCGTCCCGACGGCAGGGGCTTGAAGGACGTGCGCCCCATTTGGTGCGAACGCCACGTCCTTCCCCGTACGCACGGCTCGGCTGTGTTCACGAGGGGACAGACGCAGACTATGACGACGTGCACTTTGGCTATGATGGGCGAGGCTCAGAAGCTCGAAGGGCTTGACGACGAAACCTATAAGAGATATATGCACCAGTATAACTTCCCCGGCTATTGCACGGGCGAAGCGAAGGCTCTCCGTTCCCCCGGCAGACGCGAAATCGGTCACGGCGCACTTGCCGAAAGGGCGTTGATACCCGTTATCCCCTCCGAAGAGGAATTCCCCTACGCTATAAGGGTGGTAAACGATATTCTGTCCTCCAACGGTTCGAGCTCTATGGCTTCCGTATGCGGCTCCACAATGGCGCTTATGGACGCGGGCGTTCCCATAAAAGCCCCCGTGGCAGGCGTCGCCATGGGCTTGATTAAAAACCAGGAAACGGGCGAATTCCGCGTTTTGACCGATATACAGGGTCTGGAAGATTTTCTCGGCGATATGGACTTCAAGGTTGCCGGCACCGTAAAAGGTATCACGGCGATACAGATGGATATAAAGATTAAGGGCATTTCCGAAGAGATAATGCACGCCGCAATCGAACAGGCAAACGAGGGCAGACAGTTTATACTCAACAAGATGCTCGAATGCGTGCCCGAGGTTGCGCCCAAGCTCTCCGACTATGCGCCCAAGATTATCGGCTTCGAAATCGACCCCGACAAGATTGGCGACGTCATCGGCAAGCAGGGTTGCGTAATCAAGAAGATTATGGAGGAAACGCAGACCGAAATCGAATTCAACGACGACGATTCGGGACGCGGCTATATCTCCTGCGTCGGACCTATCGAAAACGCCGAAAAGGCAAAGGCTATCGTGCTTTCGATTGCGCACGAGCCCGAGGTCGGCGATATGTTCATAGGCTCCGTCACGAAAATATTCAGCGAAAAAGGCGCCGTGGTGGAATTTGCACCCGGCAAAACGGGCTTCATTCATATTTCCAAGCTCTCCAACAAGAGGGTGAACAAGGTGGACGACGTGCTCTCTATCGGCGACTCCGTAAAGGTGGAAATAATTAAAATCGGCGATAAGGGAGTAGATTTTAAGCTTCTCGGAAAGCTTGCTTAACAATTTTTAAGCCGTAATTAAAAATGAGCGGAACCGACCGAATCCGCGCCGAATATGGCGCGGACGGTTAGTCGTTTTTGGGATGAATTGTCTTTAAAACCAAACTAAGGTTTATGTAAACGCCCGGGCGTTTACTGCCGTGCGTATAGCGGCTTTTTTGCTCTATCCGTTCTTTTTAGGCTTGGCGATTAT
>CAZUYN010000073.1:0-3502 GCA_964624495.1 uncultured Clostridia bacterium | reverse complement strand
GGTAAAAAATAACGCAAGCCGAACTCTGCGGTTCAACTTACGTTATGTGTGGTGCCGGTGATCGGGGTCGAACCGATACGGTATCACTACCACGGGATTTTGAGTCCCGCGCGTCTGCCAATTCCACCACACCGGCGGCTTACCGTTACATTATATTACGCCGTTTAAAAAAAATCAAGCTATTTTCTTTAAGGATAACAAAAATATGGAAACTCTCGTACTGATTGACGGAAACAGTTTATTAAACCGCGTTTTCTACGCCACGCAGGTATTTTCTACCAAAGACGGCAGACCGACAAACGCTATTTACGGCTTTACTAAGCTGCTTTTTAAAATTATTTCCGAAGATAAGCCCGAATATCTTATAGTTACTTTCGACGTTCACGCGCCCACGTTCAGACACTTAATGTACGAAGGTTATAAGGCTACCCGTTCGCCGATGCCGCCCGAGCTTGCGGCGCAGGTAGAACCGTTGAAATCGCTTTTATCCGCAATGAAAATAGCGATGTGCCAGCGCGAAGGCTTGGAGGCAGACGATTTATTGGGAACTCTTTCCAAAAAATTCGACGTCCACAGCCATATCTATACGGGCGACAGAGATTCCTATCAGCTTGTAGACGCCAAGACCGACGTCTATTACACAAAGCGCGGTATTTCCGATTTATTGAAGCTTACCGCCGAAAATTTTATCGGCGAGCTCGGATATAACCCCTCGCAGGTCATCGATATCAAATCGCTTATGGGCGACAAGTCGGACAATATCCCGGGGGTTGCAGGCATAGGGGAGACTACGGCTAAAAAGCTCATTGCAGAATACGGCAGCCTTGACGGCGTTTATGCCCATTTGGAGGAAATAAAATCGCCTTCTCTGTATAAAAAATTGACCGAGGGAAAGGAGAATGCGTACCTTTCCTATAAGCTTGCGACGATTGACCGTAACTGCCAAATCGATTTGCAGTTAGAGCAATGCAAAACCCCGACCGAATTTTCGTCCGAAGTGCGCGATATGTTCGCCGACTTCGAGTTCAAGTCGATTATGTACCTTCTCGGCGACGACTCCGAAAAAGAAGCGGTAACCGAAATCGTATATCCCGAAAAAACCGAAATAACTTCGGTTGAAGATTTACAAAAATTGTGCGAGAAAAACGGCGAGTTCTTCATCGAGTTGAAGGAAAACGGCGCCGCCGTATACACAGACGAAAAATTTTATGAAATTTCCTGTGACGGCGGCGCTGATTTGTTAAGCTTGTTGACCTTCGACCGTCTGGTTGAGTGTTTGGGCAAGATTTTTTCGGATAAACGCAATAAGGTAATAACTTACGATTTAAAGCATATTCTGCACGTTCTCGGGCGCGGCGGCGTAGATTGCGAATGTCAGGCGGACGATTTATCCCTGATGAATTACGTCGCCGATTATTTCAGCGCCGCCCGGTCGCTTAAAGAGCTTTGCGCCGAAAAGGGCTATGATTATTCGTACGCCGCGTTTGCTATGAGTAAAATCTACGCGGAATATCGGGAAGTTATCGATAACGACGGCTTGGGTGAGCTGTACGAGAATATAGAAAAACCGCTGATTGGCGTTTTGTATTCTATGGAAAAAAGCGGAGTTGACGTGGATTTGAACCAGCTTAGGGCTCTGGAAGAAAAATATTCGGCGAAAATTAAAGAATTAAGCGCGAAAATTTATGAATTGTGCGGCTGTGAATTCAACCTCAATTCGCCTTCGCAGCTTGGCGACGTGCTGTTTACCAAACTCGGCTTAAAATCTGGCAAAAAGAGCAAATCGGGCAAGTATTCTACCAATGCCGAGGTGCTTGAAAGCCTTGCGCGGGACAGCGAAGCGGTACGGTTAATTCTCAGTTACAGACTATACCAAAAGCTGTATTCGACCTATATCGAGGGTTTAAAACCGCTCATCGACAGGCGGACGGGGCTTGTACACACGACCTATAAGCAAACGGTAACGACTACGGGCAGGCTTTCCAGCGTCAATCCGAACCTTCAAAATATTCCCATCCGCGAGGAAGAAGGCAGGGAGCTGCGAAAGATATTCATACCTAAAAACGGTAACGTCTTTATAGACGCCGATTATTCACAGATTGAGCTTAGATTGCTGGCGCATTTTTCGGGCTGTAAAGAGCTGATCGCCGCATACGGGGCAAACGAGGACGTTCACGCCGTTACCGCTTCGCAGGTGTTCGGGGTGCCGCTTGCAGAGGTTACGCCGAAAATGCGCAGGGAGGCAAAGGCGGTCAACTTCGGTATCATTTACGGCATAAGCGAATTCGGGTTGGCTAAAAATATAGGCGTTGATGTAAAAACTGCCAAGGAATATATCGAAACCTATTTCAACCATTATTCGGCGGTAAAAGATTATATGAAATCTAACGTTGAATTTGCCCAAAAACACGGCTATGTGGCGACGTTGACGGGGCGCAAGCGTTATATTAAGGAGATAAACTCGACCAATTACAATTTAAGACAATTCGGCGAACGCGCCGCGATGAATATGCCGTTGCAGGGGTCGAGCGCCGATATAATAAAGATTGCTATGGTGAATATTTATAACAGACTTAAAGCCGAGGGAATGAAGTCCAAGCTCATTTTACAGGTTCACGACGAGCTTGTTCTGGACGCCCCCGAAGCCGAGGAACAAAAAGCGACGGAAATTTTAAAATACGAAATGGAGAACGCGGTAAAGCTCAACGTTCCGCTGACGGTAGATGTGCACAGCGGCAAGAATTGGTATGAAGCAAAATAAAGTAAAAATCGCCGTCACGGGCGGTATAGGTAGCGGAAAGTCTACCGTTTGCAAATTGATAAAAGCTTTAAATTATCCCGTCTATTCCTGCGACGAAGCTTATAAAGAAGTTTTGGCGGACGGGAGGACTGTTGCGGAAATTTTAAAGACCTTCGGCGGCGCTGTTTCCGACGGGAACGGCGGAATTAACCGCGGCAAGCTCTCCGCACTTGTTTTCGGCGACGAAGGCAAGCTTGCAAAATTAAATTCGATTACGCACCCGAAAATTTTCGAAAAAATGTTTGAAGCTTCGCAAAAAGACTGCGGATTGGTTTTTTACGAAGTGCCGCTTCTTTTCGAGGGGGGATACGTCGGTTTATTCGACGAAGTTATCGTCGTTTTAAGGGACAGACAAAAACGAATCGAAGCTGTTGCCCTGCGCGATAATTTAAAGGAAGAGGAAGTAATCGCTCGTATAAATAAACAGTTGAATTACGATATAAGCGATTTTGCACAGTACTATGTCATACATAATAATGCAAATATTGACAATATGTCTGACGTAATTAACGATATTTTGTTAAAAATTACCGAAAAATATAAAACGGAATAGGAATTAAAAAAATCATAAATTACTTCGAATTGAATTATTTTTTGCTTGACTTAAAAAAGGAAATGTTATAGAATAACTATGCTTTAAACAAATCGCACTCATGGCGGAATTGGCAGACGCGCAAGACTAAGGATCTTGTGAAGCAATTC
>CAZUYN010000072.1:0-3607 GCA_964624495.1 uncultured Clostridia bacterium | reverse complement strand
CGCCCAACTTCCTATGCTCGTCACGCTGTCGGGTATGGTTATGCTTGTAAGCGAGTCGCAACCCTTGAACGCCCAACTTCCTATGCTTGTCACGCTGTCGGGTATGGTTATGCTTGTAAGCGAGGTACAACCGCTGAACGCTGAACTTCCTATGTTCGTTACGCCGTCGGGTATGGTTATGCTTTGAAGCGAGGAGCAACCGTAGAACGCACAAACTCCTATGCTCGTCACGCCGTCGGGTATGGTTATGCTTTTAAGCGAGTCGCAACCCTCGAACGCCCAACTTCCTATGCTCGTCACGCTGTCGGGTATGGTTATGCTTGTAAGCGAGGTACAACCGCTGAACGCTGAACTTCCTATGTTCGTTACGCCGTCGGGTATGGTTATGCTTCCTGTAATTTTTGTAGGCACGAATACAATTTCCGTTTTGTCTTTATCGTACAAAATACCGTCTTGACTTGCATATGCCGTATTGCTTTCGTCAACCGTTATGCTTTCAAGCGAGCTGCAACCGCTGAACGCAAAACCTCTTATGCTCTCAACGCCGCTGCCTATCGTCACGCTTTTAAGCGAAGTGCGATTATAGAACGCATATTGATAAATGCCGTAATTATTTCCGTCAAAGCTTTCGGGAAGAATAAGCTCGGTTTCCGCGCCCGTATAGCCTACTAAATAATAACCGTTGTCGTTTGCCGTATCGTCGTAGAAAATATAGCCGCCCTTAGTAGTAAGCTTGCTTTGCGCGTCGGTTGACTTATATACGTCTTTCGCATAATACGCCACGTAGCCGTTACCAGAACTTCCTTTGGTTATCGTGAGAGAAGACAAGTTATATACCTCGATTAATTTATAGCAACCGTAGAACGCATAATCTCCTATACTCGTCACGCTGTCGGGTATGGTGATACTTTCAAGCGAGTAGCAGTCGAAGAACGCATAATCTCCTATGCCCGTAACGGGGCAACCGTTATACGTAGACGGTATCTCTATTGCGGTGACTCTACCGTAATAAGATATTACGCTATAAGTACCGTTTGCGGAAACGCCGAAAACTAATTCGCCGCCTCGCTCGTCGCCGGTGTTACCGTCCTGCTCTTTGTCGACCGTGTTACCGCCCTGCTCGTTGCCGCTCTGCTCGTTTCCGCCCGAACTGCCGCCGCCTAAATTACACGCGGCGAGTCCGATTGAAAGAGCTACGCAGCCGCAAAAGGCAAGCAAAAGCGCAATCAGTTTTTTCCTCATAAAAACCTCCAAGACCTCCTCTTTCTACGGGCGAAAATAAAGGCGACCGTTAAGGTCGCCCGCATAATGTACCCTAACGTCGCCAAACAATCTGCTCCGTTTTGCAGTATATTAAAATTATGCCTTTTACGAGAAGTACAGAAAATAGAGTACAACTATGCCTGATAGTTATACTTCCCGAAAAAAGCTTTAAGCTTGCAAAATATTCAGATTGTTCGGCAGTTAAAGTATACCATATTACAAAAATTTGTCAAGAATTAAGCCGCCGTTAATAAAAAACAATTGCGCGGTACGCTTTTACCCCGTGAGTTTATTGCGGAAGGTCTGCATTATTCTGCTCTCTATCCGCGAAACCTGCACCTGCGAAACGCCGAGGCTTTCCGCCACCTCCGCTTGCGTCATATCGCGGAAATAGCGGAGTATAATAACCTTTTTGTCGCGTTCGGGCAGGTCTGCAATCGCCGAGCGGAGTTCCATTACGTCCAACAGCTCTTCCTGCTTATCTTCGACGGGGAGTTTATCGAGCAGGAGCTTGGACTTTTCGTCTTTATAATCGCCCTGCGCGTAAATCGACACGGGCATATGCGAAGAGCCCATAGTAAAGACGACCTCGCTCTGCGGCATGCCGAACTTTTCGGAAATCGTTTTTACCGAGGGTTGGACGCCGTTCGCCGCCGTATATTCCTCTACGAACGCGTTTATCTGCTTTGCCGCCGCCTTTATCGCACGGGATACCTTTATGCTCCCGTCGTCGCGCATAAATCTTTTTATCTCGCCCGAAATCATAGGCACGGCATAGGTCGAAAAGCGTACGCCGTAGCTTTCGTCGAAGCCGTTTATTGCCTTTAACAGCCCCATAGAGGCAAGCTGGAACAGGTCGTCGTATTCCACGCCCTTATTTAAGTACCGTTTTACTATCGACTTTATTAAGTTGGTATTTTCAGAAAGCAGGCGTTCCTTGGCGCAGTTGTCGCCCAGCTTCGCCGCCCTGATAAGTTGGTTACAGGTCTGTTGGTCAAGCATTCTCAACTTCCGGTTTAAAGCATTTTACCATATAGACTACGGTACCCTCGCCCTGAACCGAATTAACGCGGAATTCATCCATAAACGTCTGCATAATCGTAAAACCCATGCCGGAACGCTCGTCGTCGGGCAGCGTGGTATAGAAGGGCTGTACCGCCTTTTCTACGTCGGGTATTCCCTTCCCCGTGTCGCTTATTTTTATATGTAGGCGTTCGTCCTCCACCTCGCATTCGACGGTGATTATGCCGAGGTTGCCCCTGTACGCGTGGACGGTGCAGTTGGTGACCGCTTCCGATACGGCGGTTTTGACGTCGGACAGGTCGGAGAGCGTGGGATTGAGTTCGAGGCAGAATGCGGCTACGGCGTCGCGTGCGAACGCCTGGTTGCGCGGAAGCGAATAGAACTGTAATTTAAGATAGTTTTTCGTCATACTTATTCGGCCTTGGGTATCAAGCTATAGATACCGCTTAAATTAAGAATTTTGTCCGCCGCGGCGTTGGGGTTTTCGACGTACAGCGGAACGTTCATACGCGCCGCTTTTTTATAGCGCCCTATTAAAAAGCCTATGCCCGTAGAGTCCATAAACGCGACTTCGGACAGATTGATTATTATTTTTGTGACGGTTGCGTTGGCTTCTATCAGCTTGTCGCAACGGGTACGCACGCCCGGCGCGGAATACTCGTCCATTTCGCCGATAAGCTTTATGTACAGCACGCCGCCGGCTACCCCTTCCTTTATCTTCATTACCGTGACCTCTTTTTTCCTTTTTACAAAATAGTACAGCTTCGGCGCGGAAAAATTCTGACAGATTGTGGAAATTTTGCGCGATTACGGTCGAACGGCGATTATATAAGCATACTAAAAAAAATCATTAAAAATTCTTAAAATTACTTGACAAAAAAATTGCGGTATATTATTATATACAAGCGTTGTGCGGAAACAGCCGCGCAAGCTTTGAGGGCCTTTAGCTCAGTTGGTTAGAGCGGTCGGCTCATAACCGATTGGTCCGCGGTTCGAGTCCGTGAAGGCCCACCACTCAATTTTTTGTGAACAGTTTGGTCTAATTATAGTTGACTCGAAACGCAGGTTCGCCGCATCGCTTGCAACGGCACGGGCGCATTGCGCGGAGTAGTCCGTGACCGTTTAAAGTTTTGTAAATCAACCCTTAATTTTAAATATGGCCCGATAGCTCAGTTGGTTAGAGCGCCAGCCTGTCACGCTGGAGGTCGACGGTTCGAGCCCGTTTCGGGTCGCCAACGTAAGCACCTTAAAAAGGTGCTTATATACGCCTTGGTAGCTCAGTCGGTAGAGCGGAGGACTGAAAATCCTTATGTCGGCGGTT
>CAZUYN010000071.1:0-3690 GCA_964624495.1 uncultured Clostridia bacterium | reverse complement strand
GTTACGCGGTTGATATCTCTGGGGAACATCGCCGCGTTGCGCACGTTCTTGAAGCCTAAAAGGTGCATCGTCAGCCTTTCAAGCCCCAGCCCGAGTCCGCCGTGGGGGGGCGCGCCGTATTTGTGAAGCATAAGGTAGGTTTCGAATTCTTCGGGGTTCATACCCGATTTTTTCATCTTCTCCACCTGCATATTATAGTCGTGTATTCTCTGTCCGCCGCTGGTTATCTCTATTCCGCGGAACAAAAGGTCGAAGGAAAGGGTGACTTCGGGGTCGTCGGGGTCGTCCATAGTATAGAACGGGCGCTTTTTGGAAAGGTAGTGGGTGACGAACAGGAAGTCGGAATCGTATTGCTGTTTTGCCCATTTGCCCAAAAACGCCTCTTCCTCGGGCTCGAAGTCCTTCATATCGGTAATGTTTTTAAGCTTCTTTACGCACAATTCCTTCGCGTCCTTAAAGCGTATGCAGGGAATGGAGGTTATTTCGGGAATTTCGCACTTCAATATTTCCACCTCATTCGCGTATTCCTTTTTAAGCAGCTCCATAATGTACTTTAAGACGCCCGTTTCCATATTCATAATGTCGGTAAAGCTGTCTATAAAGCCCATTTCGAAGTCCATCGAAATGTATTCGTTGAGGTGACGGGAGGTGTCGTGGCGCTCCGCCCTGAATACGGGCGCGATTTCGAAAACCCTCTCGTAAACGGGCACGAGCGTCTGCTTATAAAGCTGGGGGCTCTGCGCAAGGTATACCTGCTTGCCGAAGTAGTCCAGCTTGAAAACGTTTGTGCCGCCCTCCGCTCCCGCGAAGTTTATCTTCGGCGTGTGAACCTCGGTGAAGCCCTGCGACATAAGGTATTCACGGAAGCCCCTCTGAATGCCCTCCTGTATCTTAAAAATCGCCCTTTCCTTGGGGTTGCGCAGCGTGACGGGGCGGTAGTCGAGGTTTACGTTCAAATCGGCGTTAATCTGCTTTTTAGAGATGACCACGGGCGGTATGGCGGCAGGGGTAGAAAGAATTTGCACGTCGTGGATTTGCAGCTCGTATCTCTCGCTGCCGTCGCGCGTTTCGCTCTTTACGACCTTGCCCGTCACCTTGACCGAGCATTGCTCCACAAGCTTTTCGTCCTTGCGGTAGTCCGAAAATTCGGGGGAGTATACGCACTGTATTGTCTCCCTCGCCGTTCTTATTATTATGAAGGCGAAGTCGGACATATCCCTGATGTTATGCACCGCGCCTTTAATGGTAACCTCCTCGCCGACGTGTTTATAAAATTCGCCGTACGGTGTGGTATATTCGGGGAGCGTACCCGTTATCTGTGTTTCCATATATCTTTCTCCTTATAAATATCTGCAAATCGGTTGAAAACGGCGGCGCGTATCGCCGTATACGCCGTCTTCCGCCTATCAATTTTACGGCAACGCGTCGCAAAAATCAACTAATTGAATACCCAAATAAAAAATCCGCTTATGCCGTGTATGACAACGCGTCAACCCGCTTCTCGCAGGTGGGTGCGGCGGAGCGGAGAAAATCGGACTTTCCGGATAATTCAGACCTTGCCTATTCCCGCAAACGGCGGCTCCCGTATTTATAATGTGGATTGCGGAGTAAATCATATCACGCACACAGCAGACTTTTGGCTATTTAATTATTCCGCCGCAGGCGGCTTCCGCCCGTCGGCTTTTAAATTATAACACCGCCGCCGCCAAATTGCAAGGGAGTAAGGCTACTAAAATCTTACAGCCGCGTTTTATTAAATAAAAGCGCGCGCCCTTCGCCGCCGCAAGCCGCGTCTGCCATAAAAAGGCGTTTTCCGACATAATGTTCGTTTTTGCGACAGGTCGGCGGCTGTTATAATGCTTGCACGATGCAGGTCTATGTTGAGTACGCCATACTCGAAAACTTCTGTATGGACTTTACGCTTCTTACGGCGGCGAAGGCGGCGACCCGAAACCCTGCAAGCTACTTCCGCATAGGCGCGGCTTCCGCGCTCGGGGCGTGCTTTGCGGTATGTTTTCCGTTATTGGGTTTGTCGGGCTTTTGGGCGATAACCGTAAAAATCGCGTCGGGTTTTCTACTTGCGGCAATCGGCGGCAGGTACGGCTCGGTTAAGGGCTTCGTAAAATTCGCCGCGGCGTTTACTGCGGCAACCTTTTTAACGGGCGGCGCGCTCATTGCGGTCTTTTCCCTTGCCGGCGTTTCTTACGGCGACGGCGGAGGATATCTCGTTTCTTCCGTGCCCGCGGGGATACCCCTGTTCGCCGCTCTATGCCTTGTCGTTATAATCAGAAAAATTGCGGCAAAGGCTTCCTTAATACGGGCGGCGGACGCCAAATGCAAAATTTATCTGGGCGGCAAATGCGCCGTCTGCAAGGGCTTTTACGACAGCGGCAACAGGGTCTATATGGGCGGCTCCCCCGTGACGGTCGCGCCTAAATATGTCGCCCTGCAGCTTATCGACTGCGGCAGCATAAAAAATTTCGCTTATATACATACTATCGCGGGGGAGAGCAAAATACCCGTGTTCACCGCAGATAAAATAGAAATCGACGACGGAAAAAGCGTAAACGTAAAGCGCGGCGTTTTGATAGGGGTGTCGCCGCGGCACATCGCTAAAATCGTAATTCATCCCGACCTGTCGGAGGCGACGTAAATGTTAGAAAAAATCAAAAACCTTATCAATTCGGTATTGGGGCGGAACACGCTCGACTACATATGCGGCGCCGAGGCGTTGCCCCTGCCGCTCTCTTCCGAGGAGGAGAGGGATAAGCTCAGCCTGCTCGAAAAGGGCGACGGCGAAGCTAAGGCGGAACTCGTCGAACACAACCTCAGGCTGGTCGTGTACATAGCCAAAAAGTTCGAAGGCTCGGGCGTGGACGGCGACGACATCGTTTCGGTCGGCACGATCGGGCTTATCAAAGCCATCGATTCCTTCCGCCCCGATAAAAACATCAAACTCGCCACGTACGCCTCGCGGTGCATAGAAAACGAAATTCTTATGTTTTTAAGGCGCATTTCCCGTTCCCGACAGGAGGTTTCCTTCGACGAGCCTCTGAATACCGACTGGGAGGGCAACGAGCTGCTTCTGTCCGACGTAATGGGCACGGACGCGGACGCCGTCTATTCGAGGGTGGAAGGCGGAGTAGAGAGGGAACTGCTGAAAAAATCTCTGCTCAACCTCAGTCCGCGCGAACAGAAGATTATGCGTATGCGCTTCGGGCTGGACGGCGGGGAGGAAATGACCCAAAAGGACGTCGCCGACACGCTCGGCATATCCCAAAGCTACATATCGCGCCTTGAAAAAAAGATAATCGCCAAGCTTAAAAAGGACATCGGCAAACAGATTTAAATCGGGGCTTATCGCGGCGCAACCCTTTCCGTCGTACATATGGAGGTAATTTTATATGTACGATAAGGTAGTCATTTGCGGAGTGGAAACTTCGGGCTTGCCCAAGCTTTCGCAAAAGGAGCAGACCGAGCTTATGGCGCGGCTGAAAGGAGGCGACGAAAGGGCGAGGGAGCAATTCATAGTCGGCAATATGCGCCTCGTGCTGTCGCTGGTCAAAAGATTCTGGTCGAAAAAAGCCAACGCGGACGATGTGTTTCAAGTCGGTTGCGTGGGGTTGATTAAGGCAATCGACAATTTCGATACGTCCGTCGGCGTCAAATTTTCAACCTACGCCGTGCCGA
>CAZUYN010000070.1:0-3738 GCA_964624495.1 uncultured Clostridia bacterium | reverse complement strand
GTTTCGGGCGGCTGGGGTTTGCCGTAATAATAACCCTGACCGTAGCCGATGTTCAGCCCCTTGACGTATTCCTGAATGATTTCGTCCTCCACTCCCTCGGCGACGATTATAAATTCCTTATGCGAGGAGAAGCCGACGAGCGTTTCGACCAAGCCGCCGATAAGGAAGTCGTCCTGCGCCTGTTCGATAAACTTTCTGTCGAGTTTTACCCAGTTGAACTGCAAGCCTTCCAGCATTTTCAGCGACGACATTTCCAGCCCGAAGTCGTCCACCGCTATCTTAAAGCCCATCTGCGTTAATTTCAATATATTCGAAGCGACCTCGGGAACTTTATCGAACATTGCAAATTCCACGATTTCCATACAGATATTTTCGGCGGGGATTTTATAGCGTTTATAGACCTTTCTGAATTCTTCGGCAAGGTGGGGATACATTAGCTGCTTGGGCGAAAGATTGAGCGTGAAAATAAGCTCGCCGTCTTCGGGGTGCTCCTTATAATGCTTGGTCTGCATTTTAAGCAATTCTTCGAACGCCCAGGTCCCTATCCAGTTTATGTCGCCCGTCTGTTCCATTATCGGCAGGAATTTTGCAGGCGTAAGCAAGCCGAGCGTCGGGTGCTCCCAACGCACAAGCGATTCGTACGCCATAACCTTGCCCGTATTAAGGTTGACGATAGGCTGATAATATACTGTAAATTGGTGACCTTTAATTGCCAGCTTGATTTCCTGATACTGTTTATATTCCTCGGTCTGCGTTTCGGCAAGCTGTTCGGAATAAATTTCGTATTTGTTGAAGCCGTCCTTTGCGGAATCGAGCGTGGCGAGTTCGGCGTTCTGCAAAAGGGTCGCGCCGTCCGGGCTGAATTCGTTTTTGCTTGCAATGCCGACGTTTACGTTGACGGTCATCTTCGTCCTCGTAAGCAGCGTCACGGGGCGGTTACATTCCGTGATTATGGAAAGGGCGATATTTGCCAGCCCTTTATTATCCATCTGCTCTTCGATAAACAGCGCGAGGCGGATATCGTCGTAATCGCAGATTTTAGAGCCTTTGGGAATTACCGCCATAATTCTTTCGCGCAGAATTAAGGTGATTTTTTTAACCTGTCTTTCGCCGAGCGAAGCCTTTAATTCGGGTATTCCGTCCAGCTGTATAAGCATAACGGTAAAGTACGTATCCGCCTTTGCCGTTTCGTATTTATGTTTGAGCATTTCCTCGAACCCGATGCGGTCGAATTCCTTGATTTTATACTTTTCGGCTATCAGTCTGTTGCGGTCGCGTTTAATTCCTATTATCAGAAAGAACACGCCCGCGCAAAAGAGCACGAAAACCAAAGCGACTATCAGATAATAAACGCCCGGGTCGAGATTGAGTTCAGCGAGTAACGAGTTACGCATAAGGTCACCTTTTATTTGTTTTCAGAGCTTAACCGCCCGTTCAGGGCTGCTCTTTGGCTTGTTGCGCGGCGACGACCTGTTTATAATCGAAAGTGTCTATCAGGCTTGCCGCCGCTTCGGGCTTTAACGACTTGCTGATTATCCAGCCCTGTATCGTATCGCAGCCGAGATAATTGAGCATATCGAATTCCTTGCAGGTCTCCACGCCTTCGCAAATCGTGGTGCCGTTCAGCAGCTTGGCGATGTTGGTTATGAATTTTATTATCGCCTGGCTCTCACGGCTTACGAGAACGTCTTTTACAAATTCTTTATCTATTTTTATCGTCGATATCGGCAATTTTTTGATGTACAGCAGGGACGAATATTCGGTGCCGAAGTCGTCTAAGTGAACTTTTATTCCCTGTTGGGTAAGCACGGTCAACTTTTTAAGCGTTTCCGAAAAGTTGGTCATCAAAAAGCTTTCGGTTATCTCTACGCAGACCGAACCGGGCTTCAAATTATATTTGCGGTAAATGCGCAGGAAGTTTTCTATAAAGCCCGCCTGCATAAGCTGTACGGGCGAAACGTTAAGCGAAACGCTGACGTTTTTATCCTCTATCGATTTGGCAAACCGCATACCCGTATCGAATATGAAATCGCCGAGCTGTACCATCGCGCCCGTGCGCTCCGCATAGGTTATAAACGAGAAGGTATCGACGTTGACGTTCCAGCTCTTTTTTACCCTAAACAGCGCTTCGAAGCCCTCTATACGCGCTTCCTTGATATTGTACTGGGGCTGGTACTCCATTTCAAACGCGTTTTCGGACAGCATTTGCTTTATGTCAAAGGTAATAAAATATTTGGCGTAGAGCTTTTGCTGCGATTCGTGATAGACGACGTAATCCGCGACTTTCGTATCTATTACGCGCTGGCGCGCCGCATCCGCCGCTTTAAAAGCGTGCTCGAAATTGAGCGGATTCATAGTTTCGTCGCACATGGCAAAGCCGGCTTTGATTTCAAGCGTGAACAGGTTGTCGTCCATTTTAAGCGGCTCGTTTATATAGCGGAACACGTCGTCCAAATCCGCCATAAGATTTTCAAGCTTTTTCCCGTCGGGGTGGGCGACGCCCAGATAAGCGAAGTCAAGCTCGTAGGCATAGCCGAATTTTTCCTTGGCTTTCTTTAAGATAATCTTCTGGATATCGTTAGCCATTTGCTTGCCGAAGAGCGTTTTGATCTGTTCCAGATTGCCGATAAAAAGCACGCCTAAAAGCGTACGCTTACCCTTGGCGATAAAGCTTTCGAAAATATTCGAAAGCGACGCGGTCGTCATTCCGCCCGATTCCGAAGCGCCGCCGGAAGATTCGATATACGAGCCCGCGTTGGCAACCCGACCGCCGTATACCCTTAAATGGTTCTTGGCGCCCTTCGTCCGCAACGCGATAAGGCTGTTTTCCCCGTCATTCGCAGGCAAAGGCATCAAGGTGAAATTCTTTTTATCGAGCTTTTCAACCGAGGGAATTTCGGTCACCTCGGAAAAATCGTCTTTAAACGCTTTATTGGTTTTTATTATTCTTCCCGTCTTGTTCAGCTTGAATTTGTATTTGAAAAGTATGGAATGCTCTTTGTTTAAAAGCGCGTAGGCATATCCTAAGAACGCTACCGCGACGAGCGCTCCGCAGACGATTAAAATCGCGATTACGTTACCTTGCAGGCTGTCTATGTTCGCTTGACTTTCCGTAAAATCGCTTATGCACAGTATCCCGTAGCCATAGCTGCCGACCTTAATCGGGGCAAACACATAGCTCTTCCCTCCGATTTCGGCAACGGCGACAGAATCGTTATATACGCCGATGCCCGATATGGTTTCGCCGACGGTAATTTGCGGAGCTTCGCATCCGCGAATTATTTTACCGTCCGTCGAATTGTCGTAATAGGTGAATATGACGTAATTATCGAAGCCGCCGCTTTCGGTACAGGCTTCAATTATTTCGGTCTGCACGGCGGCATTGTTTAAAGAGTTGAGGCTTTCTTCCGAAAAGTTATTGTTCAGCACCGTCAAAAGCGACGACGCCCTGTTTCCGTACGCGGCATATTCCTGCTTATAGGTTTTGGCGGCAAACTGGCTGAATATCAGCACGGCAGCCAAGACTTCCAGCACGACTACGACTGCAAGAAAGATGAAAAATTTAAGAATATAATTCTTATTAAGTTGAGGAAAATCTATAAGCTTCTTTTTCACTTTCCCGACCTCAATAAAGCGTATGTACGGAATAATACAATTTATATTATATCACAAATTAACGACTTGTCAACGCCGAACGTCAATTTTTATTTCACGTGCGCATACCCCCTTGCATTAAGC
>CAZUYN010000069.1:0-3755 GCA_964624495.1 uncultured Clostridia bacterium | reverse complement strand
GGAGATGAAGAATACTTACGGCAGCGTGGTGAACTACTGCAAAGCCGAGCTCGGGGTAACCGACGGGGACATTGCCCTGATGAAGCAAAAATATTTGGAATAAATAAATACGGTTAAAACGCCCCCTCCGCGCCACGATAAGCGCGGAGGGCTTATTGTTAAAAATTTTTAAGGCTACTCCACCGTCACGGATTTTGCGAGGTTTCTCGGCTTGTCGGGGTCGCGCTTTAACAGTACGGCGGTGCGGTAGGCGATAAGCTGTAACGCCGCCGCGCAGGCTAAGGACGAAAGCTTTGCGGAATACTTAGGCAAAAGCCAGACCTCCGCCTTATCTTTAAGGCGTTCGGCGACCTCTTTAAGGCAGGTAACCGCAACCGCCCTGCCTCCGCGCGAAACCACCTGTTCGAGGGCGTTCTCGCTTTTGTCGGCAAGCTCGGGGTCGCCGATAATTATAACGCTAAGCGTCCTTTCGTCTACGAGCGCAAGCGTTCCGTGCTTTAATTCGCCCGCCGGATAGGCGTCGCTGAATATATACGAAACCTCTTTGAGTTTGAGCGAAGCCTCCACCGCGGAAAAGTAATCGGCTCCCCTGCCGAGGAAAAACACCGCGCTGCTCTCCGCGCAGGCTTCCGCGACGGCGGCGCTTCCGTCGTCCGCCAGAGTTCCGTCTATCACCGGCAGAACGCCCTTCAACTCCTCGCCGGCGGACTCCGCGGCGGCAATTCCGCCGGCAAGGGCGGAAATCAGATACAGTGCGGCAAGCTGACCGACGTAGCTTTTAGTCGCCGCCACGCATATTTCGGGCCCCGCGCATACAGGCACCACGAAGTCGGCTATGCGCGTCACCGCCGAATATCCGCAGTTGGTCACGGCGACGACCCTTGCCCCAGCCTGCTTCAAGGCGCGCGCCGCCTCAACCGCGTCCGCCGTTTCGCCGCTCTGCGACACGACCAGAACCAGCGTTTCGGGCGTAACCTTGGGCAGAAAATAGCGCAGCTCGCCCGCAATTTCCGCGTTGCAGAACGCCCCCGACCGCTCCCCGAAAAAGCGCACGGCGGCAAGCCCTGCGTTATACGCCGTTCCGCAACCCGTAATAATAATTCTGTCCGCGTCCCGTACATATCCGCCGAGCCTGTTCAAATCCAGTCGGAAAAAGCCGTCCACGGTGTCGCCGAGCGTCCGCCCGTCCTCGTATATTTCTTTAAGCATATAGTGGTCGTAGCCGCCCTTGCCGCAGCTCAGTTGCACGGGGGATATGCGCCGCCTTTCGCGGTTTACGGGGTTTAAACCGAAGTCGAAAATTTTTATTCCGCCGGCGGTAATCAGCGCGATGTCGCCGTCCTCCAAAAAGGTCGCCTCCACGGCGGCGGCAGGCAGGGCGGACACGTCGCTCGTCACGCATACGCCGTCCTTCATAAAGCCGACGACCGCGTTGCTTTTATACTTCACCGCGATTATGCCCTCTATATCCTCGCACAGCACGGCGAGCGCAAACGAACCCTTTAACATTTTTACCGTCCGCGCAACAGCTTTCAAAGCCCTCTCTTCGCAGTCCGACCCCGTAAGCCCGTCGCCGTAACAGCCGCTTATCAGCCTTACAATCACCTCGCTGTCGGTGTCGGAGGAAAATATTTCGCCGCGGCTTTTAAGGGCGTCCTTCAATTCGCGGTAATTTTCGATTATGCCGTTGTGGACGAGCGAAAATCTGCCGCACAAATGGGGGTGCGCGTTCCTTTCGGACGGTCGGCCGTGCGTCGCCCAGCGCGTATGCCCGATTGCCACCCTGCCTTCGAGCCCTGCAAGCAAGGGCTTTAATTCGGCAACCCGTCCGCTCCTTTTAATTGTTTTTATGCCCGAACCGCCCCCATCTTCGCCGCCATTATCGCAACCGCAGGCGCGGCAGGGGCGGCTGCTTCCCCGTCCGCCGTCCGTTCCGCAAAAAGACGCGCGGACTTCTGCGTTTTCCGCCGTAATTTCCCTTTTTAAATTCTTCGAATTCCCGTTTGAGTCTTTTTTGCAGGAATTTTTGCAACAGCTGCAACGGCAACTGCACAATACTGAAATTCCCGCCGAATCGTACCCCCTGTATTCCAGTCTTTCCAAGCCGCAATAGACTTCGGCAACCGCGTTTCCACGCCGCAAAGCAACGCCTGCAATTCCGCACATAACTCACGCTCCCTCGCCCGACAGCAGGGCGTTTTCGATAAGACGGCAATACTCGCCGCACTCGCTTTGGCTGTCGCACTCAACCGTCACGCGGACGACGTTTTCGGTGCCGGACGGGCGGATAATCAACCTGCCGCGCACTCCTAAATCTTCGGTTACCTCTTTGACCGCGGCGGCGACCGCAGGGGTTTTGACCGCCGCAAGCTTATCGCGCACACGGACGTTTACGGTAATCTGCGCCCGTCTGTTAAAGCCGCGCAACAGCTCCGAAAGCGGCGCGCCCCGTTCGAGCATAGCCTCCATTACGGAAATGGCGGTGACAAGCCCGTCGCCCGTGTTTTCCAGCTTGCCGAAGATAATGTGCCCCGACTGCTCGCCGCCCAAAGCCGCTCCGCACTCGCACATTTTGGCGTGGACGTAGCTGTCCCCGACGGGGCACTCCTCCACGCATATCCCCTCGGACAGCAGACTGTCTTTAAGACCGCCGTTGCTCATCACCGTGGCGACGATACGGTCGCCGAGCAGTTCGCCCTTTCGCTTTAAATGCCGCGCCGCTATGTACATTATGCCGTCGCCGTCGCATATATGACCGCGTTCGTCAACGCATATACAGCGGTCTGCGTCGCCGTCGAACGCAAAACCGATATCCAGACCGCGCTCGCCTACAAGCGCGGCAAGCGCCTGCGGACAGGTCGAACCGCACCCGTCGTTTACGTTCACCCCGTTGGGCTCCGCGCCGATTGCCGAAACGGTTGCGCCCAGCGCGTCGAAAACGCTTTTGGCGATTTTAAAGCTCGCCCCGTTCGCGCAGTCCAGACCCACTTTAACGCCCTTAAACGAAAAGCTTGAAAGCGAGATAAGATGCCCCGTATAGCGGTTGCGCCCCGCGGCATAGTCCACGCTCCTGCCCACGCCCTCGCCCTCGGCAAAGGGTATGGAATAGGTCGCGCCGCCCTGATACAGCCGCCCGTCGAGATAGTCTTCTATTAAATTCAGCGCTCCGCGCTCCAACTTTTCCCCGCGGGAATTGACGAGCTTTATACCGTTGTCGCCGAAGCGGTTATGGCTGGCGGAAATCATAACGCCGCAATCGAAGCCGTCCGTCCGCGTGATAAAGGAAACCGACGGGGTCGTGGTGACGTGCATTATGTATGCGTCGCCCCCCGAAGCGGTTATCCCTGCCGCGACCGCGCTTTCGAGCGTGTATGAAGAAAGACGCGTATCCTTGCCTATGACAATCTTTGCCCTGCCGCCTTTAAGCGAAAAGTAGCTGCCGATAAAACGCCCGACCTTGAACGCCTGCTCGCTTGTAAGCTCTACCCCTGCCCTGCCGCGGAAGCCGTCTGTTCCGAAATACTTACCCGTTATGCCGCCTCCTCCGAATTTCGATAATATTACATATGAAATTAACGGCGTTTTGTGTGACGGCGAGGGACGGCTTTAAGGCTGAAAGGCGTTTAAAAGTGCGTTAAAAAAGCCTTGCCGAGCGTATAAAATACGCTCGGCAAGGCTTAGCGGTAATGCGGTATAACCGCCGCCGTTTATTGAATTGTAATGATTGCCGTAATTCTACCCCCGTCATTGCGAGG
>CAZUYN010000068.1:0-4113 GCA_964624495.1 uncultured Clostridia bacterium | reverse complement strand
AGATACGGGGCGGGCTTTTGATTTACAAGAATTGCGGCGGTCAAGCATAAACTTACGCCCTGCTAATCACCACGCTTATTATCATTGAAAAAGCTGTACGGGTGTATGGTGTGTTCGCCCTTGATATCCAGCTCCTTCAATTTTTCGTCCTTTAAAATGTTTGCGGTCTGAATTATGTTGTTGCCGTATTTGCTCCTTAATTTATCTATCGCGTCGTCGAGCCGCCGCTGCCGTTCGTCCTTTTCGGCGTCGCCGAACATATCAAGCTGTTCGCCGCCGCTCACGAAGCCCGACGCTGTGACCCCTAAACTGCGTACGGGGTTATCCCAACTATACGCTTCCTTAAAAAGTTTCAGCGCGGCGGTCGCCACGTCGCGCATATTGCCCGAGGGGCGCGGCAGTCCGCCCTGCTTCTGAAAGCCGTTCAGCTTGTTGTCGCGCACGTAGACGTGCACAGTGCGCGCTTTATCCAGCCCCGCCTCCCTCATTCGGGCGCACACGCTGTCGGCAAGCAGCCATATAACGGGCTCAACGTCCTCGTCGTCGGTCAAATCGCGGTAGACGGTCAGGCTGTTACCTATCGATTTTATCGCCTGCTCTTCGCCGATTTTCAGCACGGGGGAATTATCTTCGCCGTTGGCGAAAGTATGAAGATAACTGCCCCATTTGCCGAGTAAGTTTATAAGCCTTTGCTCGTCCGCTTGGGCAAGGTCGCCGATTGTCTTAATTCCTATTCTGTTTAGTTTCTGCTGCGTCGCCTTGCCGACGTACAGCAAATCTTCCACGGGGAGCGACCAGACTACCTGTTTATAATTTTCGGGCGTGATTTCGGTGACGGCGTCGGGCTTTTTCATATCCGAGCCGAGCTTTGCGAATATTTTGTTCCAGCTTACGCCAATGGAAACGGTCAGACCGAGCTCGGCTTTTATGCGCTCCCTGATTATTTCGGCAATCTGCCTGCCGCCCCCGAAGAGTTTGACGGAGGAGGTCACGTCCAGCCAGCATTCGTCTATGCCGTAAGCCTGTATGCGGTCGGCGTAATCTTCGTAGATTTTGCGCACTTCTTTGGAAACGTTGATATAGGTTGAAAAGTCCGCAGGCGCTTCAACAAGCGTATTGCCGCACTTCTGCTTTGCCTGCCAATAGACGTCGCCCGTCTTTACGCCGAGATTTTTCGCTATCATATTTTTTGCGAGCACTATGCCGCGCCTGTCCTCTATGCTCCCCACAACAACTACGGGAAAATTTCTTATCTGCGGATTTTTAAGGCACTCAACGGAAGCATAAAAATTATTTAAATCGCTATGCAGAATCGTACGCATATTTTAAGTATGCGCATATGCGCAAAAATTTGCACGGACGGAGCTTGCGACGGGCACGGTAAATTTTATAAAAATTTATACGATAAAAGCCGCCGAAGCTTTTCGTTACAGCGGCTTTTCGACGAACCATTCGTTGGTCTGCTTGTCCAGATATATTATCTTTTCTCTGCCCTTTATCAACACCCTGTATTTGCGAGTCAGCACGCCGCCCGTATGCTCGGGCGGAGCGTTGCGTTCGTCTATGATTTTATCTATTTCGTACCGCGTGCCGTCTACCCATTCGAGCGCGACGGGCTTCATTGCGCCCTCGTCGTTGATATACAGCAGCATTGCGACGTTGACCCTTTCATAGCGTTCCACAATATCATTATGGGCAAGTTTTTTGAGTTTTTACAGAGTTGGCGCTTACGTCGGCTTTAAAGTCAACCCGCGGGCGGTTATCTCCCGTACCCGTCGGGGTTTAAGGACTGCCACTTCCAGGCGCTTGCGCACATCTCGTCTATGCCGTACCGCGCCTGCCAGCCGAGCTCCCGTTTAGCCTTGGAAGCGTCCGCATAGCACGCCGCTATATCGCCCGGACGCCTTGCCTGTATCGAATAGGGCAGCTTACGTCCGCACGCCTTTTCGAACGCGTGTATGACCTGTAAAACGCTGTACCCGACGCCCGTGCCGAGATTATAGATATAGACGCCGCCGCCCGAAATATGTCCGAGCGCCGCGACGTGCCCCTTTGCCAAATCGACGACGTGGATATAGTCGCGTATACCCGTGCCGTCGGGGGTAGGATAATCGTTGCCGAATACCCTCACTTCTTTCAGCTCCCCTATCGCCACCTTGGCGATGTAGGGCATCAGGTTGTTGGGAATGCCTTTGGGGTCCTCCCCGATAAGACCGCTTTCGTGCGCGCCGATCGGGTTGAAGTACCTCAACAGTACCACAGACCATTCGCCGTCGGCTTTGCAGATATCTTTAAGCATTATTTCCTGGAAATACTTACTCGTACCGTAAGGGTTAGTGGTTCCGCCCGTTCTGCTTTCTTCGGTCAAAGGCAGCGCTTCGGGGTCGCCGTATACGGTTGCCGAGGAGGAAAACACGATTTTTTTACAGCCGTGCGCCCTCATTCGTTCGGTCAGTACGAGCGTCCCGTAGAGGTTGTTGTTATAGTATTCTATGGGCTTTTCGCAGCTTTCGCCCACCGCTTTCAGCCCCGCAAAGTGAATTACCCAATCTATTTTGTGGGCGGCAAAAATTTTGTCGAGCAGGGCGCCGTCGCGCACGTCGCCCGTGTACAACGCGATATCCTTACCCGTAATTTTTTGCACCCTTTTTATGCTCTCCGGCGAGGAATTGGAAAAGTTGTCTATTACCGCCACTTCATAGCCTTTATTCAACAGCTCGACGCAAGTATGGGAGCCTATATAACCGGCTCCGCCCGTAACCAATATCTTCATATTTAACTCCTATATGTTTATACTATCCGATATTATAGCATTCAAGTCAACGATAGAAAGCAAAAATTTTATTTTACAAGGCAGGGTGGGTTCAGCCCTGCCCGCCGACCTTGTATTCGAAGGCGATATCGCCCCTTATATATTCGTAGTCCTTCAACTTTATCTCCTTAAAACCGAACTTTTCGTATATGTGAATCGCAGGCTTTAACTTGCTGTTGGAAATGATGAAAAGTCTTTGCGCGCCGTGCCCGAGCGCCCATTTCATCGCCGCTTCGAATACGGCGCTTCCTGCGCCCTTATGGGGGAATTTACCGCTTGAACCGAGCTTGCAAATTTCCCACGTCGCGCCTTCCATAGGGGTCGCCATACAGGTTGCGAGGGCAACGCCGTCCTCTACGGCAAAAAATATCATCGCCCCCTCCTTTAACCTGTCGTCGATTGCGGCAAAGGTCTCCTTGTCGTGCTCTTCCAGAAAGCCGAAATTGGTTACTATCCACTCGGTGTTGAAGTCTATAAAATCCTGTCTGTATTTTTCTTCGAAAGGAATAACCTTCATTTTTTAATCTCCTTACCGAAGCCTGAATTTAACCGCCGCCGCGGCGGTTGACGCCTTTTATCCGCGCACGACGTATACGGCGATTAGAAAGCAAACGGTTCCTATGATAGCGAGCCAGAATACCGCGGACAACGCGTATAATATTCCGTTGGCTGCCTTACGCGAGGATAGCTCCTTTAAATACGGATGCGTCCTGCAAGTAAGATACTCCGTAAGGACGGTTTTGTCCCTATGGTTTACCTCTCTGAACAGCGGCGGCTTATTGTAATTAATTTCAATAATTTCCGCACGGCTTAAATCTCCGATTTTTATTTCGTCGAATGGGTAAAGGCTGAGATATACCGAAACGGCTGAACCGGCTAATCTCGGTCTGTAAAAAATCAGGTTGAAAAGATTTGCCACCCCTATGTAAAGCGCCGCCAGAAAAGATATAAAGATACTGCGGCATTTAATTCTTACGATAAGCCCGTCGCATTCCGCACAAAAAGCCGTTTCGGTTTCCCGTAAAAATTTGCCTTTACAGGCAAGCTTACGCTTTCCGCCGACTACGCCGTAAATTTTATAGCTTAAATCTTTATCGCAAGAGGAAGTCAATCTGATTTTCATAAAAATCTATTTAATTATAGCATACTCATTCAATATTAACAAGCGGCTACCGACAGATTTTTTCATAAAACGTCGGTCGGGGCATACGGCGTAGTTGGTCACGCTCTCACAAAAACCGTGGGACAATAAAATCTCTTACGATTTGCCCCCAATATTGCCCCCAAATTCAAAATAATGG
>CAZUYN010000067.1:0-4222 GCA_964624495.1 uncultured Clostridia bacterium | reverse complement strand
AATATGTAACGCCTGCTATAATTTAATTAAAATTTAGCTATATTTGTTACACTCCGTTAAGAGGTCGGTTATGAAATTACTGCTTGTCGAAGACGAAAGAGATTTATCTGACGCAATAAAAAAGGTTCTTGAACTTAATAATTATATCGTGGATACCGCGTACGACGGCGAAGAGGCGTTGTTATACGCGCGCAACGGCGGTTACGACGGCATTATCCTCGACGTAATGATGCCCAAATTAGACGGGATATCTGTCGTAAAAAAGCTGAGGGAAAGCGGAGACAGCGTGCCCGTCCTTATTCTTACGGCAAAGGCGGAAATCGACGATAAGGTGCTCGGGCTCGATTCGGGCGCCGACGACTACCTTACCAAGCCCTTTGTCATAAAAGAATTGCTTGCCCGTATACGCGCGCTGACGCGCAGGAAGGGGGAGACGGCGATAACCTGCAAATTCGGCAATATGACGCTCAATCCCGACACGTTCGAGCTATGCGCGGAGGGCAAGGTCAGGCTCACCAACAAAGAATACAGGCTTATGGAATACATTATGAGGAACCACAACATACTTCTGCCCACCGAGCGCATTTTGGAAAACGTATGGGAATTCGAAACGGAGGCGGAATTGAACGTCGTATGGGTCTTTATTTCCTCGTTGCGCAAAAAGATGAAGGCGATAGGGGCGGACTGCGTCATTACCGCGGCGCGCGGCGTCGGTTACCGTTTGGAGGAAAAGCGATGACCAAAAAATTAAGGCGCAAGTTCATATTGATTACTATGATATCGGTCGTATGCGTGCTCGCGATTATTATTACCGCCATAAATATAGTAAACTATGCCAAGGTAACGACGTACGCCGACGAAGTGCTTAACGTTTTGTACGAAAACGACGGGCGTTTTTACCTTTACGACGGCGATACGGACTTTGCGCCGGACGATACGCAGTCGACGGTGGGCGGTAAGGTCTTAAAGCCTTTCCAGCCCACGCACGGAATGAACGAGGAAACGCCCTACGAAACCAGATATTTTACGGTGTACTACGAAAATTCGCAGATAATTGCGGACGTCCGCAATATCGCCGCAGTCTCGGCGGAGCAGGCGGAAGCCCTTGCGGAGCAGGCGATTGAAAGCGGCAAAAGTAAGGGATATATAGGGGTTTACCGTTATCTCGTGGCGGACGACGGCGGAATGGTCATCTTCGTCGACTGCGCAAGGCAGACCGATACCGCCGACAGCTTTTTAAAGGCGAGCTTATTGATTTCGGCGATAGGCATAGTCGCCGTCTTTATACTCGTATTTCTGCTGTCCTCCTATGCGGTAAAGCCGATAGCCGAAAGCTATGAAAAGCAAAAACGCTTTATAACCGACGCCAGCCACGAGCTGAAAACCCCCCTGACGATTATTTCCGCCAACAACGAACTGATAGAACTCACCGCGGGGGAGACGCAAGCCACCGAAGCCATATCCAAACAGGTGGCGCGCATGACCGAAATGGTTAAAAACCTTACCGCGCTTGCAAGGCTCGACGAAACGGACAACCTCGTCCGGCGCGCCGAATTTTCCATGACCGATATGCTTGCCGATATCTCCTCCGTCTTTCGTTCGGCTATCGAAAACGGGGGCAGAAGCTTCAATGAAAATATAGAGCCCGGCATGACCGTAAACGGCGACGAACGGCTGTTAAGACAGGCGATATCCATCGTCTTTGAAAACGCCGCCAAGTACGCGCTGACGCAGGTGACTTTAAACGCGGCGGCGACGGGGAGAAATATAATTATCGAACTAAGCAACGACGCCGACGCCGTCGCGCAGGGCAATCTCGACCGCTGTTTCGAAAGATTTTACAGGACGGACGAAGCGCGCGCCTCGACGGTGACGGGCAACGGCATAGGGCTGTCCATCGCCAAATCGGCGGTGGAATTGCACGGCGGCACGATATCCGCCACGGGCGCGGAGGGCAATATTTTTAAAATAAAAATCACTCTTCAAGCGGCAAAATAGACGCGTAAGCGCCGCAAAGGGGCCGTGGGGATTTTCCTCGCGGCTCTTTTTTATACGGAATTTACGCAGTCTTTAAGTAAAATTTGCGCAGTCTTTAAGTAAATTTTAGTTTTCCCGTATAATATCTAAGAAAAACGTGGGGGACGGCTATGAACATATGCGTTTTTCAGCGTTACGAATTTAAATATTTACTTTCGGCGTCGCAATACTGTAATTTACTCAGGGAGGCATCCCCGTACCTTACGGCGGACAGCCACGGCAAATCGACCGTACAAAGCCTTTATTACGATACCGACGATTACAGGCTCATCCGCCGTTCGCTCGAAAAGCCCGACTATAAAGAAAAGCTGCGGCTGAGGAGCTACGGGCTTGCACGGGAAGGGGACGCGGTCTTTTTAGAACTGAAAAAGAAGTGTTGCGGAGTGGTCTATAAACGCCGTATAGAAACGAGCGTTAAGGATATAAAAGAAAACAGGCTCGGCGAAGGGCAGATATCCAGGGAGATAGAGTATTTTAATCTTTTCTACCGCGGTTTAAGTCCCAAAATGCTGCTGCTCTACGACAGGGCGGCGTACTTCGGCAAGGACGACCTGCGCGTGACGTTCGACAGCAATATCCGTTACAGGACGGACAGATTATCCCTTTCGGCGGGGCTCGACGGAACGCCCGTCATAAACGACGGAAGAATACTTATGGAGATTAAAACTGACACGGCTATTCCGTTATGGCTTGCAAAGATTTTGAGCAGGGAAAAAATCGTAAATACGTCTTTTTCCAAATACGGTGAAGCTTATAAAGCCGAATTGCCGTTAAAGACCAAGGAGGTAAAGAAGGTTGGATAATTTTTTCGGAAGCGTGTTTTCCGGCGGCGACGCGCCGTCGCTCTGGTTTTTTGTATGTTTGGCGGTTGCGCTTGCGACGGGCATAGTCTTTTCGTTTATGTGCTATTTCAGGACGAAATCTTCGAAGAGCTTTTTTATCGCCACGGCGCTGCTGCCCGCGGCGGTGGCTATGGTAATCATACTCGTAAACGGCAACATCGGGGCGGGCGTCGCGGTGGCGGGCGCATTCTCGCTTATCCGTTTCCGCTCTGCGCAGGGCACCGCGAAGGAGATTTGCATAATCTTCGTCGCGATGGCTTCGGGGCTTGCGTTCGGAATGGGCTATCTCGCCTACGGCGTGCTTTTCGCGCTTATCGCGGGCGTGATCTTCATAATCTTTTCGGCGACGAGGATATGGGAGAAAAAGCCCGACGACAGGGATAAAAAGCTGTGCGTGACTATACCCGAGGATCTCGATTATACCTCGGTGTTCGAAGATTTGCTGAACAAATATACAGACAAGCACGACCTTTTAAAGGTCAAATCGGTAAATATGGGCAGTATGTTCCGCATAACTTATAGCGTTACCTTAAAGGACGCCTCGCAGGAGAAACAGTTTATCGACGAATTGCGTTGCCGCAACGGTAATCTGGAAATATCCCTCGAAAGAACCGATTTCGAAACGGCTGAATTATAAAAGACAGGGTTTAATATGAAAAAATTAAAAGTTTTGGCGTTAACGGTTTTAATGGGTTTATCGGTTACGGCGGTCTGCGCCTGCAATTCGGGCGGCACGGGCACGGGCAATACGGGCAATACGGGCAATACGGGCGCTGCCTCGGGGGGCGTTTCGTCGGAGATTAGCGTGCCCGACGCAAGCGAAATGTTTACGACGGCGGATAAGGAGCCTTCCTACGACGAATCGTCGGCGACCGCCATAACGCTTTCCGGAAGCACGGCGACCGCTTCCTCTTCCTCCGTTTCCGTATCCGACGGACTGATTACGATTAGCTCCGCCGGGACTTATACCGTCGAAGGCAGCGCAACGGACCAAACGATAGTTATTGACAACAAAAACGCGAAAGTCAGGCTGGTTCTGTCCGACGTTTCGATAACTAACGGCAGCTTTGCCGCCGTATATGTAAAAAACGCGGATAAGGTGTTTATCATTCTCGAAGGCGAAAACGTCTTGTCGGTAACGGGGGCGTTCGTTGCGATTGACGATAATTCCGTGGACGGCGCAATTTTCGCAAAGGACGATATAACCATACAGGGCGACGGCAGCTTATCCGTCAACAGCTCCAAGCACGGCATAGTCGGCAAGGACGACGTGAAAATCACGGGCGGAACTATCGCGATAACGGCAACTTCGCACGGCATACAGGCTAACGACAGCGTGCGCA
>CAZUYN010000066.1:0-4719 GCA_964624495.1 uncultured Clostridia bacterium | reverse complement strand
ATATTCATATGCGCATACTTGCAGAGGCGGAGTACATAGTTTCGACGAGCGGCACGGTGCGCGCCGCCGCTTCGCGCTTTAACGTAAGCAAATCCACCGTACATAAAGACGTGACGGAACGTCTTAAAGAAATAGACGGAAAGCTTTACGGCGAGGTTAAGCGCGTACTCGCAAAAAATCTTTCGGAAAGGCATATCCGCGGAGGAATGGCGACCAGACGGAAATATGCGGTTATGAAAACAACGGCGGTTGCCTCTTCGCGGCAGCTATAAAAACTTCGTCCCGACAGCCCCGCCGCGGGCAAACCGTCCGTCGGCGGACGGCGGAGGGCGGGCGTTTTTTAAACAGACGGTTAATTTCACGGTTCGGCAAAATCGCCGGACCTTTTTGTTGCAAGACGGCAAATTTTACCGCGATTTTAAACGATTTGTAAAATGTGTAAAAAAATTTTACTTAAAAGCACGCCGCCGCACGGGTTAATAAGATTGAAAAAATATAATGAGTGTGATATAATTACCGCGTATAATCTAAAAGGGTAAAATATGACGCAATTATTGGGCATAGACGTCGGTTCGACTACCGTAAAGGTGGTAGCGATCGGGGTCAGCGGTAAAATTTTATATAAATCTTACGTCCGCCACTATGCAAAGGTAAAGGAAACGGTTCTGTCCGAGTTGAATAACGTGCTGTCGCTCTATCCCGGAGAATATTCGGCGAGCATTACGGGCAGCGCCGGGCTGGGGCTTTCCCAGCGCAGCGGCGTCGGCTTCGTGCAGGAAGTGCAGGCGGCGTTTACGGCTATCCGTAAATTCTATCCAGACGCGGACGCGGCGGTCGAGCTCGGCGGCGAAGACGCAAAAATAATATTTATCACGGGCGGCACCGAACAGCGGATGAACGGCAGCTGCGCGGGCGGAACGGGCGCTTTCATAGACCAGATGGCGACTCTTTTAAACGTGACCGTCAAGGAAATGGACGAGATGTCGTTAAAGGCGGAGAGGGTGTACCCGATAGCTTCGAGGTGCGGCGTCTTTGCCAAATCGGACATACAGCCCCTTATCAACCAGGGGGCGAAAAAGGAGGACGTCGCCGCTTCGATTTTTCAGGCGGTCGTAGACCAGACGGTTTCGGGCTTGGCGCAGGGGCGCAGAATAAAGGGGAAGGTACTCTTTTTGGGCGGACCCCTGCACTTTTTAGATGGGTTGAAAAAGGCGTTTAAAACCACACTGAACCTCTCCGACGAAAACGCGGTATTTCCCGAGGACGCCCCTTGTTTTATGGCTATCGGCGCGGCGTTGCATTCGGCAACCGTTGCGCCCCGCGATTTGAAGGAAATAATTTCCCTTATAGAAAACGCGAGGGGGAGCGACGAAATAATAACGGGCAAACCGCTTTTTAAAGACGAGGAGGAGTATAACGAGTTCGTCGCCCGTCACCGTTCGACGGCTCTCGGCTTCGCCGATATTTCCTCGTACGAGGGCGGCGCCTATCTCGGCATAGACAGCGGCTCCACGACGACTAAGCTGATATTGATTACGCCCGACAGCCGTATATTGTATTCGCATTACCAATCCAACAACGGTCAGCCCCTCGATATCGTCATAGAAAGGCTTAAAGACATATTCGCCAAATCGGGCGGCAGAATAAAAATTTTAGGCAGCGCGGTTACGGGCTACGGCGAGGATCTTATCAAAGCCGCGATAAAAGCCGACTTCGGCATAGTCGAAACGGTTGCCCATTTCAAGGCGGCGTTGCATTTCAACCCCGACGTCGATTTCATCATAGATATCGGCGGACAGGACATAAAGTGTTTTAAAATAAAGAACGGCGCGATCGATTCGATTATGCTCAACGAAGCCTGTTCCTCGGGCTGCGGCTCGTTTATCCAGACCTTTGCCAAGGCGATGGGAATGGAGATTGACAAGTTTGCGGAATGCGGACTGTACGCCAAACACCCCGTAGAGCTCGGCTCGCGCTGTACCGTGTTTATGAACAGCGCGGTCAAGCAGGCGCAGAAGGAGGGCGCGACCGTCGAGGATATATCCGCGGGGCTCTCTTCGTCTATCGTCAAAAACGCTATCTACAAGGTCATACGCGCGGCTTCCGCCGACGATTTGGGCGACAACATAGTCGTGCAGGGCGGCACCTTTTTAAACGACGCCGTTCTACGCTCCTTTGAAAACGAAACGGGTAAAAAGGTAATAAGACCCGCTATCGCCGGGCTTATGGGCGCATACGGCGCGGCTTTATACGCCTGCGAAAACGTAGCGGGGGAGAGCACGACGCTGGGCAAAGAGGAAATAGAGGAATTTTCCTATACCTCGCGCGCCGCAAACTGCCACGGCTGTACCTCCAATTGCAGTATCAATATCGTGACCTTCGGCGACGGCCGCCGCTTCGTTTCGGGCAATAAGTGCGAAAGGGGCGCGGGGCTTAAACCTGCCTCTACGGAGCTGGATATTTATACATATAAGCAGGGCAGACTGCCCGAATGTATCAACGGGGATAAGGGCAAGCGCGGCAGGGTCGGGTTGCCGTTACAGCTGGGTATGTACGAGCAACTGCCTCTTTGGAGCGGCTTTTTCGAAAAGCTCGGCTTCGAGGTGGTGTTAAGCGATAAATCCTCCCGTCAGCTCTACTTTTTAGGACAGCACACCGTGGCAAGCGATACCGCCTGCTACCCCGCAAAGCTCATTCACGGGCACGTCGAAAGTCTTTTGGATAAGGGCGTCGATTTCATATTTATGCCCTGCGAAAGCTATAATCTGGACGAATATTGCTCTGCCAACCACTATAATTGCCCCGTCGTGGCTTATTATCCCGAGCTGTTAAAGGCGAACAACGAACGGCTTAACGACTCAAACTTCATAATGCCGTACGTCGATTTGAACGAGGAAAAGACCGCCGTTTCGGCGCTGAGCGCGGCTCTGTCCGCGTACGGGGTAAAAAAGAGCGAGGTGAAAAAGGCGCTTGCCGAGGGCTTTAAACGGCTGGAAAGCTACCACTCGGATATCCGCGCCAAGTCGGACGAAATCATCGCAAAGGCGAAGGAGCAGGGCAAGCAGATTATAGTGCTTGCAGGCCGTCCCTATCACCTCGACGCGGAAATCAACCACGGCATAAACAAGCTTATAACCTCGCTCGGAATGGCGGTGCTGTCCGAGGACGCCGTATTCGACAAGGCGGAAACGGTAAAGGTCAACGTGCTCAACCAATGGACGTATCACGCCAGACTTTACCGCGCGGCGCAATACTGCTGCGAGCACGAGGGGGTAAACCTCGTACAGCTCGTGTCCTTCGGGTGCGGACTCGACGCCATAACCACCGACGAGGTGCGCTCGATTATGGAAAAGAACGGCAAGCTCTATACCCAGATAAAGATAGACGAAATAAACAATCTGGGCGTGGTAAAAATCAGACTTCGCAGTATGCTCGCCGCAATCGAAGAGGGAAAGCGCAGGAAGAAATAAAAATGGAAGAGCAGAAGATTATCGACTATACCGAAAACTTCCCCAAATGGAAGGACGAATATAAGTCTACGTATAAAATTTTGATTCCCGATATGCTCCCCTGGCATTTCGCCATTATCGAGGGAGTGTTAAGGCAGGAGGGGTACGACGTCGAGATACTCAAAAACGACTCGCGCACGGTCATTGACGAGGGCTTGAAGCACGTCCACAACGATACCTGCTACCCCTGTCTGTGCGTCGTCGGACAGTATATCGACGCGTTGAAAAGCGGAAAGTACGACCCTTTGCACACCGCCGTCTTAATCACCCAGTCGGGCGGAGGGTGCCGCGCCTCTAATTACGTTCCGCTGATACGCAAGGCTTTAAAGGCGGAATTTCCCGAAGTCCCCGTGATTTCGGTCAACTTTTCGGGCTTGGAAAAGGACTCCTCTTTCAAGGTAAGCTTAAACCTTATGCTTAAACTCGCGTTTGCAATCTTCTACGGCGATACGCTTATGTGGTGCTATAACCAGACCAAGCCTTACGAGGAAGAGGACGGCGCGGCGGACGCCGTGCGCGACATAGTTGTAAAGAGCGTCACCGAAGAATTTTCCAAGGGCAAATACAGACAGTTCAAAAGGATAAACAGGTATATCATAACCGCCTTTGCCGCAGTGCGCCGTAAGGAGATTAAAAAGGTAAGGGTGGGCGTCGTCGGCGAGATATACGTCAAGTACGCATACCTCGGCAATAACGGTCTGGAAAAATTTTTGCTCTCCGAGGACTGCGAGCCCGTTGTGCCTGCCTTAATGGACTTTGTTCTGTACTGTATCGTCAATAATATCAACGACGGCTATTTCTACGGCAGAAAGGGCATATTCTGGCAGGTAAATAAAATTTTGTACAGGGTACTGCATTCCATGCAGAAAAAGCTTATAAAGCTGTTCGAAAAGGACGCGAATTTCGAGCCCGTCCACGACTTCGAGCATTTGCGCGCCTGCGCGGACAAGGTGCTTAACCAGGGCGTAAAGATGGGCGAGGGCTGGCTTATACCCGCCGAAATGGCGGCGCTTGCGGATACGGGCATAAAGAATATCGTGTGCGCGCAGCCGTTCGGCTGTCTGCCCAACCATATTGCGGGCAAGGGCGCGGTACGAACCTTAAAGAATATCTATTCGGACGAAAATATCGTCGCCGTCGATTACGACCCCTCCGCGACAAAGGTCAACCAGGAAAACCGCATAAAGCTTATGCTCGCCACCGCGAGGGA
>CAZUYN010000065.1:0-5219 GCA_964624495.1 uncultured Clostridia bacterium | reverse complement strand
GATTGCCACGCTCCGTTTCACTCCGCTCGCAATGACGGGGGGACGGGGCGCAATGACGATAGACATAAGCCGTCGTTGCGGGTTCACGGTTATATGCGATAAGTAAACTTAAAGGCATTGCAGAAACCTCCTTGCGGTTTGCAAAGGGGCTTGCAAAACCGCATATTAAGGTGTATAATAAAAACGAAACGAAAAAGTGAGTGTCGGATTATGAAGAGAGTTAAATTCAAAAGCTTAATCTGTGCCGTTGCGTCGTTGGTTGTTGCGGCGACCGTTACAGCCGCGCCCGTATTTGCAAATTCGGGACCCCCTTATGAAGAGGGCATTACCCCGACGGGCATACTTTCGGTGCACGAAAACAGCGTCTTGCAGGTTTTAAGCGAAAAGCTGACCTTTAAGCTGGGCACTCCGCTGTACGAATTGCAGGACGGCGAGCAGTACGATTCCACGGTCACCGCCGAATACGAGTTTTATAACCCTACGGACGAAACCGTAAAAACGACGATGGCTTTCCCCATAAGCACGGGTTATTATTACGGTACGGGTAACGGCGTAACCGACGTCAAGCCCACCGTCACGGTAAACGGCGAAAGCGTGGAATACAGCGTGCGCCACACCTACGGAATTTACAACGACTTTTCCGAGGACGTGCTGAAAATCAGGGACGGCTATATTACCACGGACTTTTTCTCGCCCGATTTGCCCGTCACCGAATATATTTTCAAGGCAAATCTTCCCGATGACGACAGGGCGGAGTTCAGGGTAAAAATGCCGCAAAGCGACTCGACGCGCTATTTCGGCAATTCGGACGACGGCGTTTATTTTTCATACCCGGAGTACGACGGAAATAAATTCTATATATACGTTTTAGGGGAGGATATCGACATCTCCTCGCTCGGCTGGACGGCTTACCGATACAATAACAACCTCGGAAGAATGGTAGCCGTGGACGGCTCAGTAAGCTTTGTAAAAAAGAGCGAGCCCATAACCTTTAAGGAGTACGTCTTAAAAAGCTATGATTCGATGGGCGATATCAGCGAAATGGATTGGTATAACGCTATGTTCGAGTTCATCGACAAGGACGCTTTGCTGGCAGGCTCGGGCGAAAGACCGGACTACTATTCGTTCACCGAATGGTACGTCTACGAAACGACGGTCGCGCCTAAGAGCGGCTTTACCAACGCCGTCACCGCGGTAATGTACCCTACGGTTTACTATTATTACAGCCCGTACGTCTACGAATATAATTATTATCTGTCCCCCGCAAACGGCTGGGCTTCGTTCGAAAATTTAACGGTAGAGATAGAAACCTCGCTGTATATGCAGGAGAATGACCTTTACGACCCCTCCGATGCGGAAAACAGCGTGTTCGTCAAGACCGACGCGGGCTACGCGGCTTCGTTTACGGGTCTGCCTTCGGGCGAGCTCCAATTTAAAATGTGCTCCGCCGAAACGCCCTCCGCCTCTTCGGCGGAATCGTTAGGCATAGGCGAGGGGATAGGCTTGATTTTCCTAATCGTATTTTCGGTTATAATAGGCGCGGCGTTGATAGCCGGGCTGTCCGTGCTTATAGTATTTCTGGTTAAACGCGGCAGGCGTAAAAAACGCCTTGCCCAGTCCGCCGCCGCGCAAGCCGAAGCGCAGACTGTTGAAAACGCGACCGTAGCCGATGACGGCGGCGGGGCGGTTTTGTCCTTGCCCGAAGAAGACGGCGTTAAAGGGGCGCCCGAAACCGCGGAAGAGAAGCCGTTCTACTGCGCGTATTGCGGCAAGCAGATAAACCGCTCTGCGGCGTTCTGCCGTTTCTGCGGAAAGGCGGTGTATAAAAATAACGTCGCACCCAATCCGTCCCATACCCGATCCGCGCCCGAAAGCGGCGTTAAAAGGATAAACGGCTTGGGCATAGCCGGCTTTATAGTCGCAATAATTTCGGTGTTGTTCGTCGAATTAGAAGCTCTGGTATTTATATTCTCCGCCGTCGGGTTCGGTCTCAGTCTTGCAGGCGTGCTGTTAAAAAAGAAGTATAGGGGCGTCTACGGACTTGCGATCGCGGGGCTTGTTATAAGCTCGGTAATGCTGTTGATAGCCATAGTATGTATGCCGTTCTATATGATGGGCATAACCTGGTAAAATAAAATTCAAGGTATGAAAAAAGCGGCGTGCCGTCGTAAAACGGCACGCCGCCGATTTTTTTCAGTCGGTCGGTCTGTTGTAATATCCGCACCATTCTTTAAGGGTACACGCGGCGCAGTCGGGCTTGCGCGAACGGCATACGCGCCGTCCGTGATATATAAGGTAATGGTGAGCTTTCGACCATTCGCTTTTGGGTATAACCCGTTTAAGCTGCTCCTCGGTCTTTTCGGGGGTGGAGGCGTGGGCAAGTCCGAGCCTGTTCGAAACGCGGTAGACGTGCGTGTCTACGGCGATGGCGTCGCCGCCGAAAGCCACCGACCACACCACGTTCGCGGTTTTCTGCCCGACGCCGTCAAGCGTTTTAAGCGCTTCGAAATCGTTCGGAACCTCTCCGCCGAATTTGTCGCAGATATCGCGCGAGGCGGAAAGGATATGCGCCGCCTTGGAATGATAAAAGCCGCAGGAAAATATAAATTTTTCAAGCTCTTCGGGCGTAAGGGCGAGCATTGTCTGCGGCGTATTGTGTTCTTTGAACAGCTCCGCGGTCACTTTATTGACGCGCTCGTCCGTGCACTGCGCCGAAAGTATTACGGCGATAAGCAGCTCGTAGGGGGAGCCGAATTTAAGCGCGGGGCGCGCGTCGGGATAAAGCCGACCGAGTTCGCAAAGTATTTTTTCGCATTCCATAGCCGTATTTTATCACGGCTTAAAAAAGTTTGCAAGTCTATTGACCGCCCTTAAATAATTCGCGTGCGGTTACCCTATCGTTATGCGCCCCCCGTAGTAAGTGATTTTAAGGTAGCCGTAAAAGGAGGGGTAATTTTCGCGCGAGATTACGGCTTTTACCCGAGCAAACGCGGAGGCGGAGAACTTAACCGAAAGTCCGCACCCGACGTTAGCTTCACGCGGAGTGGAGATAAGCCGTGCCCCGACGTTGACCGCCCTCAATTTTCCGATACAGTCAATCGCGTGCGAGCGAGAGCGGAAAACCGCTAAAAATTCAGTCATAAATTCAATCCTTGGTAATAATATATATATTGCTCTGCCGAGCGCAAACCGTGACAGAGCCGTTACTATATTTTATGCGGTGACGCGCCGTTTAGCGAATGTAAGAAGGGCTGCGGCAAAGCAACGGTGGGGGAGTGAACTATGATTTATATGGACAATGCCGCGACGGGCGGATATAAACCCGACTGCGTGATAAACGCCGCAACCGCCGCGTTAAAGACGTGCGCAAACCCCGGCAGGAGCGGTCATAAGCTTTCAATCGCCTGCGCCGAAAGGGTCTACGCCGTACGCAGGCGGCTGTGCGAATTTTTCTCCGCGGATTCGGCGGACAGGGTGGCGTTCACGAAAAACTGTACCGAAGCCCTTAACGTTGCGCTGTTCGGAACGTTAAAGGCGGGGGATAAGGCGGTCGCCACGGTGGCGGAGCATAACTCCGTACTCCGCCCCCTGAACAGGCTGGAAAAAATCGGCGTGCAGGTTCTGCTCGCGCCGCTCAACGCGGCGGGCGAAATAGATATAGCCGCGCTCGCAACTATGGCGCGGGGCGCAAAGGCGGTTGCCGTCACCCTCGCTTCCAACGTGACGGGCGCCGCTCCCGAAATATCGCTTATCCGTGCGGCTATCCCCGAGGAAACGCTGCTTATCTGCGACGGCGCGCAGGCGTGCGGTCACGTTCCCGTCAATATGAAAGAAAACGGCATAGACGCGTTGGCGGTGGCGGGGCACAAGGGTATGCTGGGCATACAGGGGAGCGGCGCGCTGATATTTTCCCAACGCTTCAACCCCGACCCCGTGCTGTTCGGGGGCACCGGCAGCGAAAGCTTCAACCTCGATATGCCCGACTTCTACCCCGACAGGTTAGAGAGCGGCACGCTCTCCTATCCGGCGATAGTGTCGCTGGGCGAGGGCGCGCTCTACTTAAAAACGCACCTCTACGAGCACCGCGACCGTACCGAATACCTTTGCTCGCGCCTGTACGACGGCTTGGCAACGGCGACGGGGATACGGGTGTACTCGACCCCCAACCCCTACGGCATAATCGCGCTGTCGTTTGAGAATATGCAGTCGGAGGTGGCGGCGTACAGACTGTCGGAGGAGTATTCGATTTGCGTGCGCGGCGGTCTGCATTGCGCGCCGCTTATGCACGAAGCGCTTAATTCCACGGGACTTGTAAGGGTATCGCTTTCCGCGTTCAATACCGAAGCGGAAGTAGACAGCTTTTTGCGCGCGGCGGCAAAGCTGGCGCAGGAGTGAATAATTTTATATCCGCCGCGCGGCAATCGCCGCGCGGCGGCGCGGCTAAATTTGTTTAAGCCTTGCGATAACGCCCTTCAATTTCTGCCGCTTATATCCGTCCACAAGCGGCGCGACCGCGTTATAAAAATTGTCCAAATCGGCGTTGGTCAGCGTGCCGTCGCGCTTGCCCTGCTCGGCTTGCGCAAGAATGGCCGTCCAGACGTCCTTTTCGCTTCTGCCGTTGAACGCCTTGGCTATGGCGGCGGCAAGATTAGCCGTCTGCCGCGCTCCGCCCGAGCCGCCCGAAGCCGTATTACCCGTCGGGTTGCCGGAGTTGCCCGAAACGCCGCCCGAAGCCGCGGAGTTATCCGCCCCGTTACCGTTTTGTCTGCCGCCGTTGAAATTTTTAAAATCGCTCATCGCCACCCCTCGCATATAATGTTATAAAACGGCGACGCCGCAGGTGCGTCGCCAATACAGTTTATGACGGAGGTGAATTTTTTGCAACTATTGGCGCTGGCGTTAATGCTTATGCTCGCAGGCAAAGGCGGCGGCTTTGAACGGTTTAAATCCATTATCGGGGAATTGGGCGGCGAACAGGCGGCGGACGCAATCAAACAGGCGGAGGAGCTTTCCGAAGTAATAAGCGCCGTGCAGAGCCTTTCCTCTGCCGCGGCTACGGCTTCGCCAGAAGAAAGCGTTACGGGCGCGGAGGACGCGGAAGAGTGCGGCGCCGACGGGGGCGCGGGGGAGGGGTTTCCCCTTGCGCCGATATCGGCGATAGCCGACGAACGCATAACGTACTGCCTTTCCAAATACATAGCCTTGGGCGAGTAACGGCA
>CAZUYN010000064.1:3208-5831 GCA_964624495.1 uncultured Clostridia bacterium | reverse complement strand
ACCGCATAGGACGAAAAAGCAAGGCGAAAATAACGGAATTTCTCCATAAAACGCAGACTTAAAAAGGTTTTTTGCAAGCGCAACCGCTTGCATTCCTCACCTCTTTCATTAAGCGGCAAGCGTCTTATACTTTCGGTTCGCCCGGCGTTCGCTTTTATCCTGACTTCAATCTTCCGTTTCGTAGCAGCAGGCTTCATAAACGGCTCCCTGTCGTTTGTTTCGTCTGTCAAAGCGCCGCCGGTCTTTACCACGTACTCCGCAAGTATGCGTATAAGAAAATCCGACGTATATTTATCCCTCCCGGGCTATTTATACGTCGGATTACGAATACCGTTGCGTGTTTACGACGTTTTAACGCGCTCAACTTCCCGTCTTTGTACCGATATAGAAAATATAAGTCTTTCTTATTTGAAAATCGTAGAACGTCAAGGTGTTATCGGCGTTATAATATGCTACGACCGCACCCGTCACGTGGTCGCGGATAACAAAATCACTGTAATTAAGAGAACTATCGGAACTATCTTTTATTAAAGCATCGATGTAGTCGTTTACGCACGACGCCAACGTATCGCCCGCCGACGAGTAGTCTATATAGCCGCCCGGGGCGGTAAAGCCTCCGCCAGCATAACCGTTATATTCGTTTAAGTCGTCCGCACTCATGGAAACGCCGATCGAATAGTCTTTTTGGAAAATAAGAAGATTATTTACGCCGGCGTCGCCCTTTTCAAATTCATGGTCGGCAAATCCGTCGTCGTCGACGTCTTTTACGTCGTTTGCGAGAATTTTAACGGTAGTTTGGGTGTGCATATAGGCGTAAACGTACAGCGTAACCAACGCGTCGCCGTTATTATCAACGCCCAAATCTTCCACGATTAAAATATCGAAAATACCGTGCATTTCACTGTTTTTCAGTTTAAAAAATTCCTGATCGGGTACGTCCGAATTGCTTACCGCACAGGTTTCCACGGTAAAATAGCCGTTCGAATCGTTCGCATCTTTCGCGATTGCGTAAGTAAACCGCGAATCCGCCGAAACGGCGCCCGTATCGTCGGGGTCGTAAATAACGTCGTAACCTGCCCCCAGCTTTTCCGTTTCGTTGCTGTCGTTATAGCCCGCAATTTTCAGGTCGCTTCGTTTCAGCGCCTGATATTTCACCTGAAAATACACGCTCTGCGCGCTTGTAAAATCCAATCCGTAATACAAATAGCAATACGGGTGCGCGGTCTGAAGTTTGGTATCCGTAACGCTCGTCGTTCCGTCTGCCGTGTCTGCCGTATCTGCCGTAAGCACCGCGTTTTCTCCGCTTTTTACGGCGTACAGATTTTCGCTTAAACTTACGAGTTTAAAGCCCGCCTTGGAAGACGCGTACTCCTCCTGCAAATAGCTGCTTTCAAAAGTAACGGAGTTCGTCGTCGTGCCGTCGTCGCTCGTTTTGGTTTCTTCTTTATACTCCGTGAGATTGCTCACCATTTTCACGTTGTAAATTTTTTCGAAAGCAATTAAAAAGGTTTTCCCTCCTACGAATGCAACGCCGCCACTCGACGACGAAAACAGCGTTTTAAACGTGAGGTCGGGGAATATGTCGCCCGTGTTGCCCGCGCCCTCGGCAAGGTCGCCTAAAAGGCTGTTAAACGCCTCATTCTTCGCGTTACTGCTCGACCCCCCCGCGCACGGGCTTAAAAAGAGATAAAGATTATATAAACCGTCTCCGTAATTCGATTTGATGGCTGAAATATTGTCGGCGCTTATGGTGTAAACCGGGTCCCAAGTGTACCCCCAACCGGCGTTATAGTACGTAAAGGCGCACTTCACCGTAAAAGACGTATAATCGCTTAAATCTACGCTGAGCATGGCGACAACGCGCGTTCCCGAAGCGGATTTATTGTCGCTGCTTGTATAATCGCCGCCCGCGTTTAAATAAGAAAGATACACGTCGTGCTGATTAAAAACGGAATCCGTCGCATATGTGGGTTCGATTCTGAAGGCGTCTCCGCCGCCGTTTTCAAACGAGCTCGCCCCGTATGTTTTGCCCTGCGAAAAGGTGGGAAACAGCCTGATTACGCCCTCCGAATCGGCATAAACGGCAAAGTCTTCCGAAACGTCGAACGAATTGTCGAGATAGGTGGTTGCAAACGCGCCCATCGTTTTACTGGTGAACGACGTATTGTTATCCAAAAACGAGGAACTTGCATAATACGGATAGGTCACCGTATTGTCCGACGAAATTTTGCAATAGCTCCAACCCGTAAACGAAAAACAGTACCAATTGTTACCGTCGCCCATATCGGTCAAAGGCGACTGCATGATTTTTGCCAGATCGGTGTTTAAAACGGTTGCGTCCACCGTTATTTTCATGGGAAGATACCGTCCGCTCCCGCGCGCCAGATTCGACCAATAGCCCAATCTGTCGAACGCGTGCAAATTGCGGTAATTGTGCTGCTCGTCGTTCGTCCAGCTTGAATAGCTGACTTTCGTTTGGTCGCGGGTTGGATCGCCGTAGTCGTAAAGGTTGACCGTCGTCGTCTTGTCCGCAAGCGTTTCCTGTGTGTTCCAGGAAGAATCGCCGCTATAGGGGGAAACGTACGCGGTGTCATACGAGCTGTCGTTTCTTACGTAGGTAGTC
>CAZUYN010000064.1:0-3108 GCA_964624495.1 uncultured Clostridia bacterium | reverse complement strand
TCGCCTCCACGCAGCCGAAAATTTCTTCGGGCTTTTGGGTGATTGCGCCGAGCGCCGTGCTTCCGCTTGCGCTCTTTTCGAGATAGTCGGAATACCAATCGAGATAGACGGCGGAAGGAAACAAATATATGGTGTACGTTTTGCTATCGTTCTGTTTAGCCTTATCGGTGAAAGAATAATTTTCGGCTATGTCGTCCACGTACGAGGTTACGTCGGAAGACACGGATTTTGTAAAATCGACGTTCCACACGGCATAAGCCGCGCCGACGAATATCGCCGCCGCCGTTATTAAACCGATTAGAATCAACAATATACTTTTCTTTACGCCCATATTCAATCCGACCGTTAATTATCCGTCCGCGACTCAGTCGCCGTCCGTTCCGTCCGTTCCGTCCGTTCCGCCAGTTCCGTCGGCTAAGCTCTGTCCCTGCCAAAAATAAAGAGTTAACTCGCTATTCTTTCCTCGCAAATCATCTCTCAATGCGTCATACGCTTCTTGCGTTGTCGGAAGCTTTCCGTCTTTATAGCTGAAAAACGAACTTATCGCACCCGTGTTGATTTTAAACTGCACGACGGCGCAACCGTTTTCTTCGGTATTGATTCTTTCTATTTTTACAAGCTCGTCGTCGCCGAGCACGGTTAACGACGCGTAGCCGTCGGGCACGGCTTCGCTTTTCCCCGCGGCTGTCTCAAACAAACTGCTCTTTTCGAAATAGTCTGCAAGCGCGCCGGTAAGACTTACGCCGATGCCGAACGCCAAACCTTCGGAGGTGTTTCCCGTACAAGTAAACGTTACGGTGAACGTTTTATCCATAACGACGGAGCCTTCGGAGCCTTTATAAAAGGTTATGCCGGTAATCGCTTCCTTCGTACTGCTTCCGACCGCCCCGTCGACGACGGCGTACAGCAGACTGTCGGACGTATTCCATGCGCCCATTTGAGCGTTGGACGACTCCTCTATGTTTACCGTTATGTTGGTATCGTCGTCGGAACCCCCGAAAATCCAGTCCGAAAAGGCTACCCCGATTACGGCTGCTATAAATAACGCCGCCGCCGCGAAGACAATCGCGGCGGAAGCAAATTTTTTCTTCATGAGGTTCTTCCCTCTCTCAAAGACGGGGCTCTTTCCTCCCTCGCGGCGGCGGGTTCGGCAACGAAGCTCATTCCCCCGACGACGATTCCGACGCGTTTATCGTAGACTTTGTTTATCTTTAAACGCGCAATGTCGTAAAACACTAACAGCGCCGCCGCCAAAGATACGGCAAATAATCCCGTACCCGAACGCAGAAAACTTATCGCCCTGCCTAAGCCGAGGCTGCTGTAACCCGTATATACGCCTATCAAATCTTCGTCGGTGAGCGATTTTTCGAAGCTTAGCGAAACGTTATTCGTATCGCCCATAGCGGTATAATACCTGATCCCGCCCTCTTCGTAAATATCCACTACGCGGTGAACGTAAACGGTCCCGTCGTGGCTGTAAGCTACTATATCGTACAGCTCTACGGAATCGGTCTTATGAACCGATATAAAAGAATACCGTTCGATTTGATTGTCGGGCAAATCGTCGTAATAAGGGTTTTTTTCTTCCTTATACGACATAGAAGAAGTCTGCACGACGAAATAAGCGTTGTTACCGAGGTAAAACTGCCCGCCGTTAGCTTTAAGCGCCGACGACGTTATCGCTACCGTCAGAAGAAACAGAGCAAAAACGGCTATAAGCGCGTATAATACGCTTACCACGGCGTTTACAACTCTGCCGCGTTTATTCAACGTCTGCGTAAAGCTCTCCGCGTCTGCCTTACCGCCGTCCGAAATACGTCGGCGGCTGAATTTTGCAAACGCCCTGCCGTACTCTTCGCCGATTTCCTCATCGCCGCCGCCCAGCTCGAGCCACTTGATTTTATAACGGGAATACATAATGAACAGAGCCGCAAATACGACCGTCATAAAGCAAATTCCCAACCATAAAAGTACTGTACCGGAATCCATAGCTTTTCACCTATCTGATCCGCAAGCAGAAAAACCGTTCGCCCGGCTGCAATCAGTCGGATGTAGCTGCGGAAGCAATTACAACGTATTCAACGACGATATTCGCCGCGGCGGAATCGCTGTAATCGCTGTAATTTTGACCTGCTTCTACCGTTGTCGCAGAAGTAATCGCGGCAACCATGGCCTTATACTCTGCGAACGTGGCGGGCTTTGCAATGTGACCGTCCTCGTCCGTCGCATAATAAGACAGCGTAGGCGTTGCGGAAATAGTCACTAATTTAACAGAATTCTCTTCGTCGTCGGAAACAGAAACTTCGTCGGCGGAAACTGCAAATTGATAAAGCGTATATCCGCTGCTATAATCCTCGCTGTAAGTTCCGGCATCCCAATCGGAGGTTTTTGCCGACTCGTCAGTGATCTGCACATATTTACCGAGCGTGTCGGTTTTGATAAACACGTTGACGTAATAGCTAACCGTCACTGAAGCGTAATTGTCCGCGGGAACCGTCCAGGTTGCGGAAAGCGACGTTACCTTTTGGGAGGCGCCGTCTTCCTCGTCGGCGGCTCTCGTCATCGAAATGCCGTCGGTAAGGTTCGTGCCCTGATCCAAATTAAGCGTTAAAGCGTTACCGCAAGTTATGTCGCCCGTAGCGGCGTAAGATTTCTCAACTACTACGGTAGCGTCGTTTTCGACTACGGGATCGACTTCGTTGAACAGCCAACCCGCGTAAGCCGTACCTACGACGGCGCAAGCAGAAAGCACGGCAACGCTTGCTATAATTATTTTTTTGGTACTTTTTAACATGATTCAATATTCTCCTTGTTAATTATCATTTTTTATGTTTACATTTTACCCCCCCCCGAAAAATGTCAAATAAACCTGCAAATTTTTTTAATTATTTTCAATTTTGTTATTTTTTTTCATCCGGTATATCAAGGTTTGCATTAAATCGGCTCGTTTCGTTGTTAATTAACGCAAAATTGTGTCGTTATTATCAACGCAATAAAATGAAGCAATCTATGGGGCCGATAATACCGACGAAATAAATACCGACTTTTAATCGGATATAAAATAAAGGTCGGGCGGCTAAATACTGCATACAGAAACATTATATGCGC
>CAZUYN010000063.1:0-5871 GCA_964624495.1 uncultured Clostridia bacterium | reverse complement strand
ATAAATTCTCTCTCATTAGGCGTTTTCATTTGTAAAATCTCCTTTTCAAATATGAATTATTATATCATAGACAAACAATATTAGCAATAATTATGTAAGCGTAAAATTGAACTAAAACAAACTTTGGCACTGTGGCGGGTGATTGAATAAACGAGCGCGCGGCTATGCGGCATAAACGCCGTTTAAGGGCATAAAAAATCAGTCTAACGCGAACTTAAAGTGAAAAATTCGAATTAGACTGAGATTGGTGACCCTGCCGGGAATCGAACCCGGGATTGAGCCTTGAGAGGGCTCCGTCTTAACCGCTTGACCACAAGGCCGTATTCACTTAGCTTTGTGATTATATCATATCGTTTTGCCGTTTGCAAGCAAATTTTAAGGCTGTATAAAAATTTTAATAAATCAAAAAATAAACCCCTTTCCGCGCTTATTTCAGTAAGGGGGGGAGGAGAGGTATCTCTCCCTAAAAAAGTCAGGCGGCCCCACAAAAAACGCGGAGCCGCCTTAATGCCGAAAAATTATTTCTCTTCGTCGTCCGGCGGCAAAGCTTCCCGCTTCAACGCTTCGGCGTTTTTCTTTTGCGGCTCTTCCTGCTCGGCCTTGCGCGTGCGGTAGTCTTTATAACCTTCCGCCTGGTTGTCGCCCGCGTCCCATTTTTTACCCCTGACGAACAGGGTAGAGATAAGCAGCCCTGCCGACAGGACTAAGGCGACCACGGGCAACGCCACCCGGACGGAATCGATAAACGTACCGATAAGCGCGCACACGCCCGCAACCGCGAAGAGTACACCGAGCAGAACGTAAAATTTCCTTATGGAAATAAGCTCCTTATCGGCGACGCCGCGCACGATAAACAGAGCGCCCATGGCAAACGCGAATATGGCGATTAGCCAGGCAAGGCTGAGTCCGCCGAACTCGTCGGGAAGCGCGACCGATAACAGCCACAGTACCGAAACTATTACGAACAGTACAGCCGTCAATATCTTAAATATATAATTTTTTTTCATGGCGGTTCTCCTTATAAACCATTATTTTTATGCGCAAAAGCTACCTTAGACCGATAAAGTAAATCAACGCCGCGACGCCTGCCGCCGCAAGAAGCCCCAACAGCACGGCGAGACCCGTTTTGAGCGGAGAAACCGGAGCCTTGCCCGTAACCTTGCCGTTTCTGCCGTTTACGAAAAAGTTGTAAAGCTTTTTCGCGTAGGAGTAGTGCCCGATATACACGGGCAGCAGCACGTACTTATAGGTAATGTCGCTGCAACTCATATTCAGATTTATCTGACCCTCGCGGTCATAGACGTATTGCTGTAAAATTGCGGCTTTGACCCTTGACTGCATAACCGTCCTCGCGTAATTCCAGCAATCCTGACCCGTTTTGGAATAATGGGTTGCGGTAAAGCCGAGCAGATAGTCCGGCGAATAGGCTTGCGAAGTATTGGTGTCGAAAGGGCTAAGTTGATTGATATCCTTTTGTTGTACGGAATCGGAAGCCTGCACCAATACGTCGTCGAACGCCATAGTGTAAGTTCCGCTTATTTTAAACCATTGGATATAGGTTTCCGTAACCGTCCTGCCGTTGACGCGCCTCGTGCGCGTTCTGGTCTTGCCGAGCGTGCCCGAATAACGGGTGGCGGTGTTCGCGTCGAAGGTGAAGGCAGGGAGGTAGTTGCCGTCGATTTCCTCGGGATAGACGTTCTTTTTGAACTTCCCCGGCGAAAAAAATCTCTTTTTTGCCCATTTGACGGCGGATTCGCACGCCTGCTTTTTGTCGAGCAGGAAGGGGAGCACGGCGTTTGGCTTTAAGCCGCAGAGCTCTTCGGTCTGTACGACGTTCGTCGTGCCGCAGAACGGGCATTTTTTGCTTATGTCGTTACGCGATATAACCGTCTTTGCGCCGCAGTTGTTGCAGGCGAAGACGTGCGTTTCGTCCGACCAGGTGTTGTTGTTTGCGTTAATCAGGTCGTAGAAGTCCAGCTCCTCGCCGTACCTCGACATATCTATCTGACCCTTGCTTCCGCAATATTCGCATTTTAATGCGCGGTCGGCAGGCGAATAAACCAGCTTACCGCCGCATAACGGGCAGGTAGAGGTATCGGTAGCTTCCTCTTCCGCAAGCGAAAGGTCTGCGGAAGCCGCGACATCGTTTTCGTCCGTCATTTTTCAAAACTCCTTATGAAAGCTTTTCTCCGCATTCGGGGCAGAATTTAGAGCCCGCGCGGATTTGCGCGCTGCACTTGGGGCAGACGGAGCCGATCTTGGCGCCGCATTCGGGGCAGAACTTTGCGCCTGCGGCAATAGCTGCGCCGCAGTTGGTGCAGAAGACCGATTCGCCGCCGTTGCCGTTATCGTTGTTCCGGTTATTGTTATTATTGTTTATGTTATTGTACATATTACCCATCATCGCGCCCATAGACATACCCATGCCTACGCCCATGCCCGCCCCCATGGTGGAGCCTGCGCCGGGGTTTTTGGCGGCTTCTCTCATGGCGTCCGCCTGCGCCTTCTGCATATACAGGTTCATATTTTTGCCGAGTATGCCGAGGGAGGCGCTTTCGTCGAGCGCCTTTTCGAGCTCCGCCGGCATCGAGAAGTTTTCGAAGTTGAAGCGCGTAAGCTGTAACCCGATTTCCTTAAACGATTCGCCGAGCTGCTGTTTTACGTTGTCGCCGAATTCCACAAGGTTGCCCGCCATATCCAGAACGGGGATTTTGCTTTCGCCTATTATGTCCGAAACGCGCGTTACGACAATGCTCCTCAGCCAGTCGTTGATGTCGTTAGTCTTAAAGGTGGAGTTGGTGCCCGAAAGCTCGGTCAAAAAAACATAGGGGTCGTCAACCTTATAGGAGTACGTGCCGTATGCCCTTACCCGTACGGCGCCGTATTCGGCGTCGCGTATTATAACGGGGTTGCCCGTTCCCCATTTGCTGCCCGTAAACTGCTTGGTGTTTACGAAGTAGACATCGGACTTGAACGGGCTTTCGAAGCCGTACTTCCAGCTCATAAGCTTTGTCAGGATAGGCACGTTGTCGGTGGACAGCTTATAGTAACCGGGCAAAAAGACGTCGGCCATTCTGCCCTTGTCGCAGAATACGGCGGCTTGGCTTTCCCTTACGGTCAGAGTCGAGCCTTTCGTAATATAGTCCTTTTTTAAATCGATTTTATAAACCAAAGTATCGTTCGAATCGTCTTTCCATTCGATTACCTTTAACATTCCCATAGCTAAAACCTCACTTGAAATATTATATTAAACTTGCTGTATTTGCGTATATATTTTAGCATAAACAATTATTATAGTCAACGGAAAGTAAAAAATTTAGCCTTAAAAGCCGATTGGCGGCGCATAATAAAGCAAATATTTCCGTAAATAACGGCAAGATTAACCGAAACTCTTGCGCGGCGTAAAAGTCGGTGGTAAAATACGGTAGAAGGTTATTTTTTCGCCGGACTGCGGAGGTTCGGCTGTTTTGGGGGCGGTGAATCAGGTGAATATATTTAAGAGCGTTTTGGAAGCCGTTTTTCCGCAGAGCTACGCCTGTCTGCTCTGCGGCAGGGAGGTGTTCGGCGGCGAAGATTTCTGCCGTAAATGCGAAGGAACGGTGCCCTTAAATAACGGCGCGACCTGCCCCGTATGCGGACGGAGAACGACCGTAGAGCAAATCTGTATGGAGTGCAAGCGGGAGGCTCCGCTGTTCGACAGGGCGGTTTCCCCGTTGGTTTACGACGGCGGCGCGCGTAAGCTGATTTTGGCGTTCAAAAACGGCAAGCCGTACATAAAAAGCTATCTCGCCTTGCGTATGTTTGAAAAATGCGACCGGATAACCGACGCGGACGCGGTAGCGTACGTACCTATGACGGGCAGGGATAAGCGCCGCCGCGGTTATAACCAGGCGGAACTGTTGGCAAAGGAGCTTGCCGCGCTTTTGGGACTGCCCCTTCTGAACGGGGCGGTTGAAAAGGTCAAAAGGACTAAAAGACAAAAATTTTTGTCGCGCGCGGAAAGAGCCGAAAACTTAAAGGGTAGCTTCCGCGCCGACAGACGGCAGGTGTACGGCAAAACGCTTATCGTCGTGGACGACGTGCTTACGACGGGCGCGACGGCGGAAGCGGTATGCAGGGAATTAAGAAGGAGAGGCGCGAAAAAGCTGTACTACGTTACGGCGGCTTCGGTCGAATACAAAACCGAGCTGGTCTGATTTAACGCTTATACGGCGAAAAAACATACCGCCCGAAGCGCGCTTGGCTTCGGGCGGTATTTGAAATTATTTTAATTTACGCCCTCTTTATGCAGTCTGCCGATTATGTATTCGGCGTATTGCCTTGCTACGTTTATGCCCGTCGTCCTTTCGAACCCGTAGAAAAACGCGTTGGAGTTTACCTCGCACACGAGGAGGCTGTCTTTGCCGTACAGCAGGTCTATTCCGCAGTAGTCCAGCCCGAGAATTTCCGCGCACCTGCGGCAGATTCGGGCGGCTTGCTCGCTTACGGGGCAGGCTTCCGTTTTGCCGCCGAGGGACACGTTAGAGCGGAAATCGCTCTCCGATTTTCTAATCATTCCCCCGATAACCTTTCCCCCGATGACGATAACGCGTAAGTCCTTGCCGCGGCTTTCGGGTATGAATTTCTGGAATAGGTGGGGGGTCAGCTTCAATTCGCGCATCTTTGCAAGCAATTCGCGCCTGTCGTTTACGAGAAACACGCCCGTCCCCCGCGAGCCGTAAGCCGTCTTAACCACAAGGGGATAGCCGAGCGTTTCGCCTATTATATCCGCTTTTTCCTCCGGTATTTCGGCGCGCCGGTCGTAACATAACATTCCGGGCAGGGTAAGCGGCATATCTATTCCGTGACCGCTCAGCGCAAGGCAGGTCGTCATCTTGTCGTCGCACGTCTCTATTGCGTCGTATCTGTTAAACGTCCTTAGTCCGCTTAATTCAAGCGCCTTTAATATATATTTGTCTTTATCGAGATATATGCAGAAGTCGTAGCCTCTCAACCTGTTGCGTATATTGCCGTCTACGCTTACGGGGAAGGAGTCGTTGCGCAACACGTCGGTTTCCACGCTTAACGCTTCCAGCTCCTCTTTAAGCCTTTCCGCCTGCGTGTCGTATTCGGTCGCGCTGAAAAACGCGTTTTTTAATATCAGTCCTTTCATAATTATGCCCTGCCTATATTGTATCATCGCGCCGCTTCAAACGCAACCTTAACGGCGCTAAAAATATTTCCGGCAACGCTTTCCGTCTTTAATAAATTCTAAATTTACTCCGCAAGGCGTCGCAAACGACGCCTTTTCATCCGCCGAAATATAAATAATTTGACAAAGTACGCGCCGTTTGCTTATAATTTTGTTAAAAATCATAAAAAGTTGCAAAGGGGAAACATGAAAAGATTAAAAAAGCTGCTCATTACGGCGGCGCTGGCTGTATCTGCCGCCGCTGCGTTGACGGCGGCGCCGTTGGCCGTTTCGGCGGACGCGGAAGAGCCGTATTTTACGGTTGTGAACGACGACCTTTATTATAAATGGGATTATGACGAAACCGAGGACGTCTATTCGTCTGCAAACAAGGACAATGATACGGTTTCGTCATTTTTTGTTATTATGCTTACGGACGGCGATTTGTCCTTTTATTACAAAACGCGCTCGCAGGAGAAGTGGGACAGGCTTATTATAACCTCGGTCACGGGCGGCGCGGAGAGTACGATCGGCGATTTTTCGGGCGTTATGGACGAATACGAAGAGTTTACGGTTTACAATCTTTCATGCGGAGACGAGGTTAAATTTACCTATAAAAAGAATAACAGCAAGAGCATTGACGAAGATACCGTTTACGTCAAGGGTCTGCGCGTGGAAGCCGCCGCGCAGGATGACGACGG
>CAZUYN010000062.1:0-5915 GCA_964624495.1 uncultured Clostridia bacterium | reverse complement strand
GCAAGGTCGCCGACCTCGTTTCCCTCTTCGAATCTTTTCAATAACGCCTCGTCCTGCACGGCTAAACCGGGCTTGTTTTTATCCAGCCACAACATTTTCGGACATTGACAAAATCTTGTATATTTGCTCTTTGATAGCCTCATTTACATTTCCCCATTCGACGTTTTTTACATTATATCATACCGACTTCCGATTCTCAACTATAATTGGTTTTTTATCTTTTTACAAAAAAAATAAATGCCGAAGCCGAAACCCCGACATTTATTGTAAAACCTTTATTTATTTCCGCTTTTATTTCTTCTTTTTTTCCTCTCTGCGTTTGTCGTTTATCAGCTGTAACGCCTGTTCGTCTATAACCGTTATCCCCTCGCTTTTGGCTATCTCCACCATCTGCGTCAAAGCGGCTTTCAAAAAGATACGGGGTATCTTAGTCAGCTTGGCGCAAGCGCCGTCGGTAAAGGATACTTGGGGGTCTATCCGTTTTGCGGCGTAAATTACGGACGTCACGTCGCCCTCCTTCGCCTGAATTTTTTCGGCAAAGGGTTTTTTAAACCGGCTGCACCAGAAATTAGTGCTGTCGCGGTAGCCGTAATCTACGGGCACGTCGGGGAAGCACCCTGCCGTTATGCCGTTTATTATACCGTCGTAGTGCTTTTTCTTCATTAAGATTCTGTCTATTTTTAATATGAAGTGCGCGCCGAATTTGCTCGTAATGCCGTTAAAATTTCTATATGGCGGCTCGTACCCTTCCAAACAGCCGTCTTTGTCGAGGTACGCGTCCTCCAAGGAGTCGTCCCAACTGCATTCGAAAATCTGAAAGCTCTCCTCCACCATTTGGGGACGGTCGGGCTCCAAATCGCTGTCCTTTAACGTAAAAATACAGTTTTTCATCTTGTCGGCAGTGGCGTCGCCGGGGAAGCCGAGCCTAACCGCTTCCTTGAAATATTTGCGTTTATCGGGGATAAAGTTGAGCGTAGCCTTCTTCGTACGCAGAATGTTCTGCGCCGTGTTGGAACTGTTTCTGCACTCCAAAATCATTGCGTAGTAGTCCTTGCCGGCTATGTAATAGGGAAAGCAAAGCGAATACGCGCCGAGGTTGGTTAGCCCGTCGGGGGATTTGGTTGCAATCAGAATCGTCGGCATAGGGAAGAACGACGACGTCTGGTAAAAGTTGTCTACTATTCTGACGTTTTCAAAATCTTTCATAAAAATCTCCTTGACAGTTATTATACGCCTGCCGCGCCGATATGTCAACGGCAGACTTAAAATCGTCCGTCCAACCCCGAAGCTTAAATCGGGGTTACGTTATCTTGCATTTGCCGTATGATTATTCCTTGCCGTTCCAGCAGTATGTGCAGAGTTTTTCTTCGGGAAGCCCCGTCGCCGCAATCATATCGTCGAGGCGGTTAAACCGCAGGGAAGTGAAATGCAGCTCCTTGCAAATCTCCTCCTCCATTTTCAGATACTTATCCGTACCCGGGCAGGTATATTCGTCCAGCATCTCCTTAGTGGGATTTTCGCAGCCTTCAAGCCTGCAAATCACCCTGCGCGCGATAAGCTCCATTTCGGAGGTCGAGCGCGAGAAATTAAGATATTTACAGCCGTATGCGATAGGCGGACAGGCGGCGCGGATATGCACTTCTTTGGCGCCGCTTTGATACAGGAAGTCGGTCGTTTCGCGCGTCTGCGTACCCCTGACTATCGAATCGTCCACGAGCAACAGCTTTTTGCCGTTAATCAAATCGTGTATGGGGATAAGCTTCATTTTTGCAATAAGGTTGCGCTTGGACTGCGTGGGCGGCATAAACGAGCGCGGCCAGGTCGGCGTATATTTTATAAACGGACGGGCGAACGGTATGCCCGAACGGTTTGCGTACCCGATTGCGTGCGCCGTGCCCGAGTCGGGAATAGCCGCGACGAGGTCGGGCTTTGCGTCGTCGCGCATTGCCATAAATTTACCGCAGTTATAACGCATTTGTTCTACGCTCATTCCTTCATAAGACGAAGAAGGATAACCGTAATAAACCCACAGGAACGTGCAGATTTTCATCTTGTTGCCGGGCGCCGCGAGCGTCTTTACGCCGTCCGCCGTGACGACGTCGATTTCGCCGGGACCGAGCTCTTTAAAATCTTTATAGCCCAGATTAAGATAGGCAAAGCTTTCAAAGCTGACGCAATACGCGCCGTCCTTCTTCCCGATAACTATCGGGGTTCTTCCGAGCTTATCCCTCGCCGCGTAAAGTCCGCGCGGCGTGAGTATGAGCATTGACAGCGAGCCGTCTATTATTTCCTGCGCATAGCGGATGCCTTCGATGAAGTTGTCCTTTTGGTTGATGATTGCGGCGACAAGCTCGGTTGCGTTTATCTCGCCGTTCTGCATCTCAAAGAAATGCGTGCGCCTGTCGATAATATTGTTCAATATCGCGTCGGCGTTGTTTATCCTGCCGATTGTCGCGATTGCAAACGACCCGTGGTGGGAGCGAATAAAGATAGGCTGAGCCTGATAATCGGAAATACAGCCTATACCCAAGACGCCTTTCATAGAGTTGAAATCGCCGGAAAACCTCGTTCTGAACGGCGCGTTTTCAATGCTGTGAATGGACTTTTCAAACCCCGTTTCGGGGCTGTAAACCGCCATACCCGCCCTTCTCGTTCCCAGATGCGAGTGATAGTCCGTACCGAAAAACAAGTCGAATACGCAATCTTCCTTGGAAGCAACGCCGAAAAAACCGCTCATAAAATACCTCTTTTCGTAAGTAGCTTAAATATTCTATCATAGAGTCTGAAAAATAGCAAGCGCAGAAATTACCGTTAAGATAAATTTTTAAACAAGGTAAATTTTTCCTATACCTTTTGCGCGACGGTTTGTAAATTTTTTGCCATACGTCGTACGCACAATGCCCGAGTTTAAAAAACCGGTCTGAATTTTTACGTCAGACCGGCTTGCCGTTTTAATTTAATTACTTGTTCTTTTTGCCGCCGAAAAGGTTTTTAAAGCCTTTGCCTATGCCCTCTACCACTTTATCGACCTTGTCCACTATGGAACGGGGGTTCTTTATATTCGCCTGTGCCGCCGCAAGCCTTGCGATAGGTACGCGGTAAGGCGAGCAGGAAACGTAATCGAGCCCTATCCGGTGGCAGAATTCGATAGACGAAGGGTCGCCGCCGTGTTCGCCGCAGATACCGCAATGCAGGTCGTTACGTTGGCTCTTGCCGAGCTGTACCGCCATCTGCATAAGCTTGCCTACGCCCGCCGTATCGAGACGGGAGAACGGGTCGCTTTCGTAAATCTTGTTCTGATAGTACGAAGGCAGGAATTTGCCCGCGTCGTCGCGCGAAAAGCCAAAGGTCATCTGGGTTAAATCGTTGGTGCCGAAGCAGAAGAATTCGGCTTCCTTTGCGATATCGTCGGCGGTGAGCGCCGCACGGGGTATTTCTATCATAGTGCCGACCTCGTATTTAAGGTTGGTATCGCTTGCCTTGATAACCGCGTCCGCGGTTTCTACCACGATCTTTTTAACGTATGCAAGCTCCTTAACCTCTCCTACGAGGGGAATCATAATTTCGGGGACGACCTTCCAGGAAGGGTGTCTCTTCTGAACCGCGATAGCCGCCTTGATGACCGCGTTGGTCTGCATAACGGCAATTTCGGGATAGGTTACCGTCAGACGGCAGCCGCGGTGACCCATCATAGGGTTAAATTCGTGAAGGTCGGAGATAATCTGCTTAATCTGCGCAACCGTCTTGTTCTGCGCCTTTGCAAGCGCTTTGATATCCTCCTCGTCGGTGGGCACGAACTCGTGCAGAGGGGGGTCGAGGAAACGTATAGTTACGGGCTGACCCTCCAACGCCTCCATAAGACCTTCGAAGTCCGCCTGTTGCATAGGCTCTATCTTGGCGAGAGCCGTCTCCCTCTCTTCCTTAGTATCCGAGCAAATCATTTCGCGGAAGGCGCCTATTCTGTCGGGGTCGAAGAACATATGCTCGGTACGGCAAAGACCTATGCCCTGCGCGCCGAATGCCGCCGCCTGCTTTGCGTCCTTGGGGGTATCGGCGTTGGTTCTTACGCTCATAGCCTTATACTTATCCGCAAGGGTCATTATCCTTCCGAAATATCCCGAGTTGGGGTCGGCGGGTACGGTGGGAATAAGGCAATCGTAGATATTACCCGTGGAACCGTCGAGAGAAATGCCGTCGCCCTCTTTATAGACCTTCCCCGCGAGGGTGAACTGCTTGTTCTCCTCGTCCATCTTTATGTCGCCGCAACCGGATACGCAACAGGTGCCCATACCGCGGGCAACGACCGCCGCGTGGGAAGTCTGACCGCCGCGCACGGTTAAAATACCCTGCGCGTATTTCATACCCTCGATATCTTCGGGGGAGGTTTCAAGTCTGACGAGAATGACCTTCTTGCCCGCCTTACCCTGCTCTACCGCGTCCTCGGCGGTGAATACTATCTGACCCGCCGCCGCGCCGGGGGAAGCCGCGATACCCTTGCCGACTACGTCCTTCTTGTCCGCCTCTTTCAGAGCCTTGGGGTCGAACTGGGGATGAAGGAGCATATCGAGGGACTTTGCGTCAATCTGCATCAGCGCTTCCTTTTCGGTTATCATACCCTCGTCTATGAGGTCGCAGGCAATCTTGATTGCAGCCGCGGCGGTACGCTTACCGTTACGGCACTGGAGCATATAAAGCTTGCCGTTTTCGACGGTGAACTCCATATCCTGCATATCCTTATAATGCGCTTCGAGTTTGTCGCATACCTCGAGGAACTGCTTGTACGCTTCGGGGAATTGGTTCTCCATCCGGGAGATGGGCATAGGAGTGCGGACGCCGGCGACGACGTCTTCGCCCTGCGCGTTTACAAGGAATTCGCCCATAAGCCCCTTGTCGCCCGTAGCCGGATTACGCGTAAACGCAACGCCCGTGCCCGAGTTGTTGTTGAGGTTGCCGAATACCATGGGCATAACGTTGACCGCGGTACCCCAGCTGTAAGGGATGTCGTGGTCCATTCTGTAAACGTTTGCGCGGGGGTTGTCCCAGCTGCGGAAAACCGCTTTGATTGCTTCGTTGAGCTGCGCGACGGGGTCGTCGGGGAAGTCGCTGCCGAGCGTTTCCTTGTACTTAGCCTTGAATTTGTAAGCCAAATCTTTAAGGTCCTCAGCCGTAAGGTCTACGTCGTATACGACGCCCCTTTCCGCTTTCTTTTCGTCGATGAGCTTTTCGAATTCTTTCTTGGAAACTTCCATAACGACGTCCGAGAACATCTGGATAAATCTTCTGTAACTGTCGTAGACAAACCTTTCGAACTTGGGGTCGGGGTTGCCCTTAATCATTGCGGCAACGACCTCGTCGTTCAGACCGAGGTTCAATATGGTGTCCATCATTCCGGGCATGGAAGCTCTCGCGCCGGAACGGACGGATACCAACAAGGGATTTTCAAGGTCGCCGAACTTTTTGCCGTTAATTCTCTCCATTTCCGCGACGTTTCTCATTATTTCGTCCATGATATCGCCGTTGATTTTCCTGCCGTCCTCGTAGTATTGGGTGCAGGCTTCGGTTGAAATAGTAAAGCCCTGGGGAACGGGTAAACCGATGTTGGTCATTTCCGCAAGGTTAGCGCCCTTGCCGCCCAGAAGTTCCCTCATCTTTGCATTGCCTTCGGTAAAAAGGTAGCAATACTTTTTTGCCATAAAAAATCCTCCTGTCGATTTGTATAATAATTTTTATTTTTTTCAACGTGAAGCGGCATTGCCGCATAAGAGTTAGCGCGGCGCAAGCCGCAAGCTTTCTCAACTTTTTTATTATAATATATAATTAACTGTTTTTCAAGTACTTAGCCGATATTTCCCGTAGATTTTCTGAAAAAAATCGCCGTTAGCGGAGATAGAATTAAACCGTAAAGCGGCGTCCGG
>CAZUYN010000061.1:0-6113 GCA_964624495.1 uncultured Clostridia bacterium | reverse complement strand
ATTGCTCTGGAAAAATTCGCACTCGTCGCCCTTGAAATGCGCGGCAATCTGCGCGTTGATTTCGTCCAGCGTTTCCGTGCCGTACACGCCCTTTTCGCGTATGCCCGTCATATTAAGATTGACGCCGTTGATAAATAAAAATTTCATAGGTGTACCTCTTTATATTTAGAAAATAATTTTGCCGCTTGAACGGGGTCGGGGGTCAGACCGAAATAATAGCAGTCCGAATAATACGCCTGGTAAAACAGCATCGCCGCGCCGTTTATTATCTTTTTGCCGTTGGCTTCGGCGAGGCGCAAAAATTCGCTCTTTTCGGGAACGTAGATTAAATCTACGGCGACCGAACAATTCGTTATTATATCTTCCCCTACGGGGGACATTCCCTCGGTCTTGTGCATTCCCACGCCCGTCGCGTTGACGATTATATCCACGGGGTGCGGTTTAAGCTCCCCTACGCATTTGCCGCCGAATTCAGCCGCCGCGTTGCGCGCGTTTTCGGTTCGGCGGTCGTAGATTTCAAGCTCCGCGCCGCCGTCTATAAGCTTTTTAGCTACGCTTCTGCCTGCGCCGCCGGCGCCTAACAGCAGGACTTTTTTGCCCTTTACGCTAACGCCCCCGTCGCCGAGCATCTGCATAAAGCCGAGCCCGTCGGTATTATAGCCCGTGCGCGTCGCGCTTACCACCGTGTTGACCGAGCCGAAAGCCGCCGCGTCGCCCTCTATGCCTTTAAGGTGCGGAATGACCGACAGCTTGTAAGGTATGGTGACGTTCATTCCGTCGTAGTCTTTAAGCAGCTCCTCTATGCGCGTTTCGAACTCCTCCTCGGGGACGGAAATGCGTTCGTACGATATTTCTAAGCCGAGCCGTTCCGCGATAAACAGATGTATCTGCGGACTGGTTGATTTGGATACGTCTTTGCCGACGACTGCGAGTTTAATCATCTTTGCTCCTTTAATTCCCGTGCGTAAGCGCCTATTGCCGCGGCGTATTCGCCGACGGGCATTTTGAGCTCTGCACAGCTGCCGACGCCCGTAGGCACTATCATAGAAATTATAGACTGCTCGTCGTTCTTTTTATCGAACCTTGCGCCCAGCGCCGCCTTTGCCGCGTCGTCGTAGGCAGGTATGTTTTTAACGACCTTTTTTATCAGCCTTTTAAGGTCTGCGGCGTATTGCTCCGGGCAGACGCCCTTGCCGACGGCGATTGCCGTTTCGTAATACATTCCGATAAGCACAAATTCGCCGTGAGATTTCCTTTTATAATACAGCTCGAAGGCGTGCCCCGTCGTATGACCGAGGTTTAACGTCTTTCTCAGCCCGTTCAAATCCTTTTCGTCGCCTGCCACCACCTTGGCTTTGTGCCGTATGCAGGCGGCGGTTACGCCCTCCAAAAAGCCGAAGTCTGTCAGCCTGTCCGCGTTTTTGCAGAGCTCTGCGTAAATATCCCCGTCCAAACCGCCGTATTTTATAATTTCGCCCAAGCCGCAACGTATTTCGCGTTTGGGAAGGGTGGCTAAAAACATAGGGTCTACTATGACCTCGGACGGCTGGTAAAACGCCCCTATCGCGTTTTTTACACCGTTTAAGTCCACCGCCGTCTTGCCGCCGACAGAGCTGTCCACCTGCGACAAAAGGGTGGTCGGAATCTGCACGAGCTTTACGCCGCGCATATACAGCGAAGCGACAAGCCCGGCGATATCGCCGACTACTCCGCCGCCGAACGCCGCGACCGTATAAGAGCGCGTGGCTCCGCTTTCGAGCATATGCTTTAAAATGGCGATGAGCGCGGTGTAATTCTTGCTTGCCTCGCCCGCCTTGATAACGTGCACCGCGGCGCCCTTAAAGGTATTCAAAATTAATTCGCCGTACAGCCCGTACACGTTGGAATCGGTGACGACGAAAAACTTCTTCCCGGCGGCTTCCGAAACGAATTTTTCAAACGCGCCCTTGCCGCAGCGTATCACGCTTTTTTGCGACGGGGTATCGACTACTATATCCTGCATATCAGTTCAGAAGCGAATAACGCCCTATAACCTCCTTGATATTGTCGCCGCCAAGCCGTTTGGAAACGACTTCGGCAAGCGCGGTGCAAACCACGCTTTCGAGTATTATTTCGCAGGCGCAGATTGCCGCGACGTCGCTGCGTTCGCCTGCCGCCGTAGCCTGTCCGCCCGTGGCGGTATCCACGGTTTTCAGCCCCCTCATAAGCGTGGGTATGGGCTTCATGACGGCGCGTAAAACTATCTCTTCGCCGTTAGACATTCCGCCCTCTATTCCGCCCGCGTTATTGCTCGTACGGGTATAGACGCCGTCTTTCAATTCTATTTCGTCGTGAACCTTGCTGCCCGGCAGAGCGCCCGCGGCAAAGCCCATACCGACCTCTACCCCCTTGATTGCCTGCACGCTCATAAGCGCGCCGCAGAGAATCGCGTCCAGCTTTTCGGCGTAAGTCATACAGCTGCCGAAGCCGCTTTTCAAGCCCTTAACGCGTATCTGTACGGTTCCGCCTGCCGTATCGCCTTCGGCTTTCAGCCTGTCGATAAGCTCCATTGCCTCCTGTTGGCGCGCCGCGTCGAGCATAAACAACGGCTGCAACTTTGCGCTTTCCAGCTCCTCAAAGGGGTGGTAAGCCTTATCTTCCGCGCCGCAGACGGACTGCACGTATCCCGAAACCTCTACGCCGAGCATACGCAGATATTGCCGCGCAATCGTGCCTCCCGCGACGCGTACCGCCGTTTCCCTTGCGCTGGCGCGCTCCAATATGTTGCGCGCATCGGTCTGGTCGTACTTAATCATACCCGTAAGGTCGGCGTGACCGGGGCGCACACGCGTCAGTACGCGCTTGGTAACGTCCGCGCCCTCGGGCGCCATATACCGTTCCCAATTGGCATAATCGTTATTTTTTATGCAGAACGCCAGAGGGCTGCCGAGCGTCTTTAAAGAACGCACACCCGACAGTATTTCCACCCTGTCGCTCTCTATTTTCTGCCTGCCGCCCCTGCCGTAGCCGCTTTGGCGCAGGGCGAGATATTTATCTATTTCACCGATATCGACGGGCATATTGGAAGGCAGTCCCTCCAAAATACCTATGAGCATTTTTCCGTGCGATTCGCCTGCCGTCGTAAGTTTCATTTATTTCTCCTAACGCTTTCAGTTGTTTTCCGCGGAAATTTCCAACCCGTCCGCATTGACCGTAAAGGTTATATTGCCGCTTTCTTCGGTTAAATACAGCTCTGCTCCGACGCCAATCGGGTTGGAAAGCGCAACCGCAGACGGATAGCCAGCGTAATTTTCTCCCACGCTGACCACCGCGTAATCGGGCTTTACCAGCTCGTACCAGGGCGCATAGGCGTTGCTTTCGCCGCCGTGCCCGGCGACCGTGGTTACCGTACAGCCGTCGAGTTCCACCGAATAACCTTCGAAGGGACAGTACTCCTCCCCGAGCTGTTTATGCAGGTTATAGTCCGTTATCGCCCTCTTCAACGCGTCCGGTCTTACGTCCGAAGTAAAGACGAATTTGAAGCCGTTATATTCCAGCCAGCCGACGGCGGAAGCGTTTTCGATATTCTGCGCGTCGGGGTCGGAATTCATCGCCGCGTACTCCGAAACTTGGCTTAGATAGCTCGACGGCGATAAAAATGTAAAAAAGTAATCTTCCCCGTAAAAGCCGTTGCCTACACAGGCTACCGAGCTTTGTATTTCTTTGTCGTCAAGGGCGGTTATAAACGCGTGATATTCGTCGGTTATACGGGTATTCGGGCAATATGGAACGAACGCCGATTTTACTTCCTTATACCGCAAAATTTCGGCAAGGGAACCGCAGTGCTCCTTTTTAACCGAAGTGCAGACAAGGTAATCGAGCGTTTTTATTCCGCGCGAATTGAGCGTTTTAACAACTTTGAGACGGTTGGCGTACGCCCCGTCGCCGCCGTCGATCAGCGCCGTCTTGCCGTCGGGAAGCTCGATAAGAATGCTTTCGCCGAAGCCGACGTCTATAAACGTCACCCTGAGCTCGCCTTCGCGGTTTACAGAGGCTTTGACCATATACGCGGTCAGATACTTTACGGGGATAAAAATATTGACAATCAGCAGAGCGGCTATGAACAACACGGCGAGCGCCGAAGTAACTATTGCCGCCGCCGCCGATTTAGAAAGCCTTTTTCTGCGTCTGCTTTTGTTCATCGTAATCTAATCGCCAATCAGACGTCTACGGGCGCGGAGATATCCCCGTCCTCGAAGTTGAGAGTAACCGATTTAAGCCTGTAAAAGACCTTTTGGGGCTTTAACTGCCCTTCGAGACGTTTAGGCAGATTGACGAGGTGCAGCGATGTACAGCCGACGAACGCCTGCCTGCCCAGCCGCTTTACCGAACGGGGCAAGCCGAACGCGACGAGCGAACGGCAGTTTAAAAACGCGACCTCGCCTATCTCTTCCAGCCCGTCGGGGAAGTTGATTTCCCTAAGTCCGTAGCAGTCGGCGAAAGCCCACGCGCCGACGCTTTTCAGCCCCGACGGCAGCACGACCTTATTGAGTCCTTCGCAATGGGAGAACACGCCGTCCGCCAGAACGGATATACCTTCGGGCACGGTCACCTCTTCCACCGAAACGCAGAAGTCGAACGCCCTGCGGTTGATTGTCATAAGCGATTGCGGCAACGCGAGCTCTTTTAAGCCGCTGCAAGCGCGGAAGGCGTCGGCGCCGATAAATTTCAAACCCTCGGGCAGGACAATATGTTCGAGCGACTGACAGGAGGCGAACGCCCCGTCGTCTATCATCCGCAAGCCCGCGGGCAGGTTTATCTCTTTAAGCTTAGAGCACCAGGCGAAGGCGTTTTTCGATATCGTATCGACTGCGGGGGGAAGCTCCACCTTTACCACGTCGCAGTTGGAAAACGCGTCCTCGCCGATGACTTTTATAAATTCGGGCACCTTGGTCTCCGCCGCGGAGCCTATATATTTTACGACCTTTTCGCCATCTATAAGATAGTCCGATATGTTGATAAGGTTGCGGCGCACGTCCTTGCCCGAGCTCTTTTCGCCGTCCAACAGCACGGCGTCCATCTTCTCCTGCAAGGTTTCGGGGTCCTCGTCGATATCTTCAAGTCCTATTTCCTCGTGCGGCTCTTTATCCTCTTCTTCGTATTCCTCCGAATCGTCGGGTTCAAGCTCCTTTCCGGCGGTCTGCACGCTCTCTTCGGGAATCTCTTTCTCGGGCGGCTTTACATCGTCTATGAGCGGTTGCGTTTCGGGGGGCGCGTTATTGATAATGACGTAGCCGCCGAAACGACCCGTCGCGTCGAACAAATCTTCGTCCTTTATCCCCGAAGCGAGGTACGCGTCCACCGTGTCGAAGTAGTCGGAATAATCCTCGTCCGCGGAGGGGTCGCAGGAGGAGACGTAAAAGCGGAAATAAATGCCGTTCCCTTCGGGGAAAACCTTGCCGCCCTTGACCCTTAAATACAGCTTGCCGGGCAAGGTGGCTTCTTCGAGGTTGTCGCACCCGTAAAAAGCCCCTTTGCCTATTGAAGAGAGCGTATAGGGCGTGACAATCTTTCTGAGAGTTTTACAGCCCGCGAACGCAAAGGGCGCGATGCGCACGATATCGTCGGGCAGAACCAATTCCGCCGCTTTGCCGGTGTACCTTATTACGGTACCCTTATCTATCCTTAGTCCGTTTACGTTTTCCGCCATATCATATACTCCGTTTTATAAGCTTTTAATATCGTTAGCTGACAATAATCTAAGTATAATTATATCACATAGTTAATTAATTGTAAACGGAAAAGGTGAAATTTAATAAAAAAACGCGCCGCGCGCAAAAATTTGCGCGCGGCGTCAAACCTTAAACGGCGTTGACTGCCGTCAATCGCCCGATTACAAGCTTTCGTGAATGGTACGCGAGATGACTTCGTCCTGCTGTTCCTTGGTCAGTTTATTGAAGTTGACGGCATAGCCGGATACCCTTATGGTAAGCTGGGGATATTTTTCGGGGTGAGCCTGCGCGTCCAACAGCGTATCGCGGTTGAAAACGTTGACGTTAAGGTGATGTCCGCCGTCCGCCACATATGCGTCTAACATAGTTACCAAATTATCTGCTCTTGACATAATTATACTC
>CAZUYN010000060.1:0-6624 GCA_964624495.1 uncultured Clostridia bacterium | reverse complement strand
CCGAACGAGAAGAACCTATACCCCTCCTTCACAGCCGTCTTATAGATTTCCAAAATCTTTTCCCTGCCCGTCAACGCCGCGACGAGCATTATGAGAGTGCTTTCGGGCAGATGAAAATTTGTTATAAGCGCGTCTACGCATTTGAATTTGTAAGGCGGATATATGAAAATTCGGGTATCGCCGTGCCCTGCCGCGACTTTTCCGTCGTCGCCGGCGGCGCTTTCGAGCGTGCGCACCGAGGTAGTGCCGACGGCAATAATTCTGCGCCCTTCCTCCTTGGCTTTATTAATCGCCGCCGCCGCCTGTTCGGAGACCTCGTAATATTCGCTGTGCATTTTATGGTCGGTGATGATTTCTTCCTTGACGGGGCGGAAAGTACCCAAACCGATGTGCAGAAGCACTTCGACTATCTCTACGCCCATACCGCGTATTTTTTCCAACAGTTCGGGCGTAAAATGCAGTCCCGCGGTAGGAGCCGCCGCGGAGCCTTCCGTCTTGGCGTATACGGTCTGGTACCTGTTTTTATCCTTTAATTTTCCCTTGATATAGGGCGGCAAGGGCATAGAGCCCGCCTCGTCCAGAACGTTTTCAAATATGCCCTCGTAAGCAAATTCTATAATGCGCTCTCCGCTGTCGGTCACGCCACGAACCGTAAACGAAAGCCTGTCGTTTATTTTGAACGACTTTCCGACGGCGCACTTTTTGCCCGGCTTTGCAAGCGCCTCCCAGGTGTTGGTATCGAGCCGTTTAAGCAGCAGTATCTCTACCGCGCCGCCGTGCTCGGTATGCGCATACAGCCGCGCCGGCAATACCTTTGTGTTGTTGATAACCAGCACGTCGCCCTTTTTAAGATAATCGGTGACGTCCCTGAAAATTCTGTGTTCCACCCTGTCCGCACTCCTGTCGTAGACCAAAAGTCGGGAAGAATCGCGCGGCTCTGCGGGAGTCTGCGCGATTTGTTCGGGCGGCAATTCGTAATAAAAATCTGATTTCTTATATTGCATAATAAAAGTTTGATTAACGTCTTATCGGTCGTCTTTTACTCGCCATCGGGTCTGTCGAAGAGCGAGAGCTGTTTCTTCTGCTTTTCGGACATGGTTAGCCCGAGGTGCTCGTAGCCGCCGCGCAGGATAATTCTGCCGCGCGGCGTACGCGCTATAAACCCGAGCTGTAAAAGATAGGGCTCGTAGACGTCCTCTATGGTGCCGGCGTCCTCGTTGACGGTCGCCGCGAGCGTTTCGAGCCCGACGGGCTTTCCGTCGAATTTATCCGCCATTGCGCGGAGCAGGGCGCGGTCGGTTTCATCGAGTCCCAAGCCGTCTATTTCCATTCTTTCGAGCGCAAACCTTGCGTCGCGTACGGTAACCGTCGCGCTGTCGTTGACGGTGGAAAAGTCGCGCACGCGCTTTAACAGCCTGTTGGCAATTCTCGGAGTGCCGCGCGAACGCATCGAAATTTCCTTTGCCGCGGCGCCGTCTATCGCTATGCCGAGCGTGCTTGCGCTCCTCGTTATTATCTCTTCAAGCTCCGACGGGGTATACAGCTCCAGACGGCAGATTATGCCGAACCTGTCCCTTAGCGGATTGGCTATCATGCCCGCCCTCGTGGTGGCGCCGATAAGCGTGAATTTTTTAAGCGAAAAGCGGATATTCCTTGCGCTGGGTCCCTTGCCGACTATTATGTCGAGGGCGTAATCCTCCATTGCCGAATACAGTATTTCCTCTACGCTGTGGTTAAGCCTGTGAATTTCGTCTATAAACAGCACGTCGCCGTCGTTGAGATTGGTGAGCAGAGCCGCCAAATCTCCGCTGCGCTCTATCGCGGGCGCGCTCGTCATTTTTAGCTGTCCGCCCATTTCGTTGGCGATTATGTGGGCGAGCGTGGTCTTGCCCAGACCGGGAGCGCCGTATAAAAGGACGTGCTCCAACACCTCGCCCCTCTTCTTTGCGGCGTTCATATATACGGTCAGATTTTCCTTGACCTTGCTCTGACCGACGTATGCTTCGAGCGTCTTGGGGCGGAGGACGTTTTCCTCGGCGTCGTATTCGCCCTTCGTGCTCTGTATCAATCTCTCTTCTTCGCCGTAGTCTTCCTCGTCAAACATAACCCTTTCCTTTTAAGTAAATTACATACCCTTCAACGCGGTCATAATAACTTCTTCGACCGTCTTTGCGCCGCTTTCCTTTGCGCGCGCAACCGCCTTTTCCGCCTCCGAACGGGTAAAGCCGAGCGAGGTAAGCGCAACGACGGCGTCCTCGTCGCCGTCCCCGTCGGGTACGGCGGCAACGCTTATACCCGAAGCCGAAGATGCAGGCGCGGAAACGCTTTCCCTAAGTTCGAGAATAAGCCGTTCGGCAGTCTTTTTGCCGAGCCCTTTCACACGCGAAAGCGCCTTGGCGTCGCCCGTCGCAATAGCCGTAGCCGCCTGCCCCGCGTCCATATAAGTAAGTACGGCAAGCCCCATTTTAGGTCCTACGCCCGAAACCGAAATAAGCTTTAAAAACATAGCCTTTTCCCTGCCGTCCGAAAAGCCGAACAGGGTCACGCCGTTCTGTTCGCTGACCTGCATATAAGTATACAGTTCGCATTCCTGCCCGACCGCCATCGCGGAGAAAGCGGAGCCCGAGCAATACACCTCGTACCCCACTCCGCCGACAAGCACGAGAGCCGTTTCCGCCGTAATACCGATTACTTTACCTTTTAAATAACCTATCATAAAATCACCTCAGCCGTTGGGAGGGCGGCTTTTCAACAAATCAATAACATACAAGACCGCCGCAACCGGCGCAATAATCAGGGGCAAAAAACACAGTTCGAAACCGAACAAACACCCGTAAAACACGCCTTTACGGAAAGCCTTTTCGGGGCTTTCGCTCTCCGCCCTCTTTTTCAGCCTGTTAAACACATAAATATATGAGGTAGGCGCAAAAAACAACCACACCGATAAAATTATGCAGGCAACCTTAGTCGCCGCCGACTTTTCGACGTACGGGTCGAAATTGAAGCTGACCGCAACGATTATCGCAAGCACGGCGCCCGACAGGACGGCTATTAACGTAAGCCTGAATTTGCCATTCATATTTTTATCCCTTGGATTATTTTATACCGAACATCAGCCCGAAGCGCGAGGTATGCGCATGGCACAGGGCGACCGCAAGCGCGTCCGCCGCGTCGTCGGGTCGGGGTATGGCTTTTAAATGCAACAGCGACTGCACGATGTGCATCATCTGCACCTTGTCCGCCTTGCCGTAGCCCGTAAGCGCCTGCTTTATCTGGTTGGGCGTGTACTCGTACAGCCTGCCGCAATACTTTATCGCGGAAAGGAGTATTACCCCCCTTGCCTCCGCGACCTGTATGCCCGTAGTAATATTTTTTGAAAAAAACAATTCCTCCAAGGCTATTTCCGCGGGCTTGAATTTATCGTACAGTTTATTCAGCCCCTGCTCCAAAATAGCGAGGCGCACGGGGAAAGTCTCGCTTGCAGGCGTTTTGATAACCCCGTAATCGACGGGGATACAGTCCCCGTTATCCTTTTTTTCAATTACTCCGTACCCCATAGTGCCGAAGCCGGGGTCGATACCAAGTATAATCATATTTTATATTAATATTGTAATGTAACGCCTTTAAAAAGTCAATTTAATTCATAGCTCTAAAATATCTGGCGCGGATTAAAAAAGTCCGTACCGCGGTTTTTTCGGCTTGCCATGCTATAAACCCGTTCCGCATATGGAAACGGAGTTTTTTAGCTTAAATACCGACGGCAAAACAGTTGATAACGCGTAAAAAATCAAGTATAATATTAAATATTAATAACAAAAGGAAATTTTTATTATGAAACTTTGGGAAGGACGGTTCGACAACCCCACCGCAAAAAATGCCGATTTGTTCGGCGACTCTCTCCCTTTCGACAAACAGCTTTGGTCCGTGGATATTGCCGCCTCCCTCGCACACGCCGCCATGCTCGGTCATTGCGGCATTATCCCTGTAGAGGACGCGCAGGCAATCTGCACGGGGCTAGACGGCATTGCCGCCGATATCGAAAGCGGCGCGCTTGAAATCGCCGACGCGGAGGATATACATTCCTTTGTCGAAAACCAACTCGTCGCCCGTATAGGCGAAGCAGGTAAAAAGCTGCACACCGCAAGAAGCCGCAACGACCAGGTCGCAACCGACTTCCGCCTTTATGTGCGCGGTTCCTTCGACAATCTGACCGAAAGCCTTATATCGGTTGTAAACGCGCTCGTAGAAAAGGCGGCGGAAGGCGTTAAGCTTATTATGCCCGGCTATACTCACCTTAGAAAGGCGCAGCCGATGTGCGCGGGGCACGTTTTCAACGCCTATGCGGAAATGTTTCTGCGCGATTTGGACAGGGTCGCCGCAAGCAGGGAGCGCGCTAACGTAATGCCCCTCGGCAGCGGCGCTTTGGCGGGCACGTCCTACCCCATAGACCGCAACGTCACCTGCAAAATGCTCGATTTCGACAGACCCTGCGAAAATTCGCTGGACGGCGTTTCCGACCGCGATTTCGTGGCGGAATACCTTTTCGACGCGTCGCTGGTTATGGCGCACCTTTCAAGGCTGTGCGAGGACATAATTTTATATACCTCCGAGGAGTTCGGCTATCTTGAAATATCCGACGCGTACTCCACGGGCTCTTCCATTATGCCGCAGAAGAAAAACCCCGACATTGCGGAGCTTATCCGCGGCAAGACGGGCAGGGTTTACGGACACCTGACCGCCATTCTGACCACAATCAAGGGCATACCGCTTGCATACAACAAGGACTTGCAGGAGGACAAGGAGGGCTTCTTCGACGCGGAAAAACAGGTTATCAACTGTCTTGACATTATGTCGGAAATGCTCGGGGCTATATCCTTTAAGCCCAAGCGTATGGCTAAGGCGGCGGAGATGGAATTTTGCTGCGCCACCGACGTGGCGGACTACCTTGCAAGAAAGGGGGTTCCCTTCCGCACGGCGCATTCGGTCACGGGGAAAATCGTGCGTTGGTGTATCGAAAACGGGCGCACGTTACAGAATATGACCGCCGACGAATACCGCTCGTTTGACCCTGAATTCGGCGACGACATTATAAATACGGTTAAAGGACGCGCCTGCGCGGACGCGCGCACAAGCTACGGCGGCGCCTCCTCCTCCAACGTCAGGGCGGAAATAAAGAGCATTAAAAAACGCCTTAAAAGGTATATGTAAATAACATAATCATTATAAAAGCCGCGCGGCGCAAATATTTGCGCCGCGCGGCTTGTCTTTATTTACAATATTAAACGGTGCATTCCCGCCGCCGTCGCCCCTTTACTCCCTTGCCTTTCCGTTAAATAAGCTTATAGCTTTTTGCAAGCTTTCGGAACGCGGGCAGCGACCTTTTAACCGTGTCGGGCGAAACGCAATAGGCTATGCGCACATAGCCCTTTACCCCGAAGCTGTCGGCGGGGACTATCAGAAGCTCGTATTCTTTTGCGCGTTCGGCAAAGGCGGAAGCGTCCTCTTCGGGAGATTTCACGAAGAGATAAAACGCGCCGTCGGGCTTTACCACCTCAAAGCCGTATTCGGTCAGGGCGCCGCAGAGCATATCCCTGTTGCCTTTATAGACCGAGATATCGGCAGTCTTGTCAAGCGCCCCTGCCACAAGCTGTTGGAAGAGGTTGGGCGCACAGACGTAGCCCAGCGCCCTGCCCGCGCCGCAAACGCCCGAATATACTTCCGCGCAGTCGTCCATGGCGTTGTTTACGGCGATATACCCTATTCTTTCGCCCGGGATGGAAAGACTTTTGGAAAACGAATAACAGACGACGCTGTCGGCGTAATAGTTCATTATAAACGGCACTTTCACGCCGCCGAACACCAATTCGCGGTAGGGCTCGTCCGAAATAAGGTACACCCTGTTCCCCGTCTTTATGCGGTGCCTTTCCAGAACGGCGCACAGCTCCTTTATAATTTCTTCGCCGTAGACGACGCCGCTCGGATTGTTGGGAGAGTTTATTATAACCGCCTTGGTCTTTTCGCCGAGAGCCGACCTAAATTTGTCAAAGTCGGGCAAAAACGTGCGCCCGTCGCTCTCTACGGCGACAAGCTTGCCGCCCGCGTGCGCGGTGAATACGGAGTATTCGGGGAAGAACGGAGCGAAGGTTATGACCTCGTCGCCCGCGTTTAAAAGGGCGTTTAAGGTTATGCACAGCGAAGCCGCCGCGCCGCAGGTCATATAAATGCAGTCGGCGTCGAGCGAAGTCGAAAAACGCGCGTTGAGATTTTCGGCAATTGCTTTGCGCACGCCGTAATCGCCCTGCGCCGAGGTGTAGCCGTGCAGGCGGACGGGGTCGCTTTCTTTTATGAGACCGATCAGCCGGGCGGTCACCTCTTCGGGAGTCGCAACGGACGGGTTGCCGAGGGAAAAATCAAAGACGTTCTCCTCCCCTATTTCCGCCTTGCGTTTTTTGCCGTATTCGAACAGCTCGCGTATAACCGAACGGACTTTTCCCAAATTGACGTTGGTCTGGTTGAGCATAATCACACCGCCTTTAAAAAATAATTCCGCCTTTCATTATAACGCGGTTTAAAGTATTTGTAAAGTCCGCCGCAAATATTTTGCGGCGGACTTTTCGGCGTCGT
>CAZUYN010000059.1:0-6810 GCA_964624495.1 uncultured Clostridia bacterium | reverse complement strand
ACCCACGATACCACCGTGAAAGGGTGATGTCTTAACCGCTTGACCAACGGGCCTTATACCCGACGCCACAGACCGCTTTATCACGACCTCGGCGCCTTTATTTTTTACGGCTTGTGCCGCAATATATGTAATTTTGGTAGCGACGGGTGGATTCGAACCGCCGACCTGCCGGGTATGAACCGGCCGCTATAGACCAACTAAGCTACGTCGCCATAAAAAGCGAAAGCGGACGTTTTTGGTTGCGGGGGCGGGATTCGAACCTCGCGACCTCCGGGTTATGAGCCCGACGAGCTACCTGGCTGCTCTACCCCGCGATAAGTTATTCCGCTTTCGCTAAGCTTTATTATTCTATTAAATAACTGCCCGTTTTGTCAAGCGGTTTTACGCCCTTTTACAAAAAAGTTTAATTATTTTTAACCCCGATACCGCCGTCTGCGGATTATACCGCAGCCGCCTATTTCCGCTCTATATCTATATAGGACTTGACGGAATTGGCTATATTGAACATATGGTCGCCTATCCGCTCCATATTGACGGCGAGTTGAAGATATATCGAGCCCGCCTCGGAAGTGCATCTCCCCTCGTTCGTTCTGCGGATATGCGAAGCGTGCATGACCTTGCAAATATTGTCCGTCGCGTCCTCCTCCGCTTCGATTGCCGCCATATTGTCGAGGTTATGGTTGGCAAAAGCCGTCTCCACGTTCTTATACAATTCGCTGAGGTGCAAATCCATCTCGCGTATTTCCTCGGTGGCGTGCTCGGAGAACTTTGCGCCCGCGTTGACCATCTGTTCGGCGAACTCGGTTATATTTTCCGCATAGTCGCCTATACGCTCTATATCCGACGTGACGTGATAGAAAGACGACACTTTCTTTTCGTCGATTTCGGAAATAGACTGCGAGGACAGTTTTATCAAAAACTGCGTAATGTATTTATTTAAAGCGTTTATCTCTTTTTCGGTCGCGTCGAACTCCTCTTTGTTCTCCACGTTATACGACAGAAGCATATCGAGCGAGCGCTTATAGTTGGCGAACGCGAGCTGACCCATTCTGACGACTTCCTTCCTCGTCTGTCCTACCGCGATTGCGGGGGTCTTTAACAGACGCTCGTCGAGAATTTCGTTGGAATCCACCTCCGCTCTCTTTTTGTCGGGCACGATTAAGCAGGCGAGCTTGACGAGATATTTAAGGAAAGGCACCAGCAAAAGGGTGGTTATCAGATTGAAGCACATATGGAAGATTGCTATCTGCCACTCGGTTTTGGGCACGAGTTTGCTTAAAAAGATTTCGATATACTTGCCGGCAAAGGCGACGGGGAAGATAAAGATAACGCACCCCGCCACGTTGAACAGCAGGTGTACCGCCGCGGCGCGCTTTGCGTTAGTGCTTGCCCCGACCGACGAAATGAGCGACGTAAGGCAGGTACCGACGTTTGCGCCGAGAATTATGCACATCGCCATTTGCAGGGAAATGAGGCTGAGTCCCGTCGTTGGGTCGGGCGTGGCGAGCGCGATTACGATTGCCGTAAGCGCCGCGGAGGACTGCATCATTGCGGTCAGAGCCGCGCCGAGAAGGAAGAGTACGATTATTTCCCAGGTGAGCGTTTCCTTGCCGAGCCCGATAGCTATAAAGACGTTTTGCACCGCCGCGCTTATCTGCTGGTTCGCAAGCATATCGTTTACGGCGCCCGACATTACGTTAAGACCTATGAATATAAGCCCTATGCCTATTAAGATATTGCCTATGCGCTTTACCTTATCTTTTTTGGAAACGAGGGTTATTGCGAACCCCGTAAATGCAATCAGCGCGAAGAGCGCGGACACCGAGAACCAGGAACCGCCCGTAGACGAAAGCGCCATTATAAACGCCGAAATGGTCGTGCCTATGTTGGCGCCCATAATGACCGAAGCCGCCTGCGTCAGCGTCATAAACCCGACGTTTACGAAGCCGACGATCATAACGGTGGTCGCAGCCGAACTGTTTACGAGGGCTGTGACGACGGCGCCCGTACCTATGCCCGTAAAGCGGTTTCTTGCCGCCCTTGACATAAGCTTACGGATATTTTTACCGGCTGCCTTTTCGAGGTTGCTGCCCATCATCTCCATGCCGATCATAAAGACGACGATGCCGCCAAGCACGAAAAACAGACTGTTTATTATAAGCATTACCTGTTCGAAACTCATTCTGACCGCCCGATTAATTAAAACTCATCCGATATCTATTTTATCAACGGAAAGAGTATTTTGTCAAATAAATGAAAAAGCTTTTTAAAGCGGCTTGCATTTGAGCGGCTTTTGCAATACAATATCGGTATGTTCAATATCGTTCTGGTAGAGCCCGAAATACCTCAGAATACGGGCAACATAGCGCGCACCTGCGCCGCGACGGGCTGCGTTCTGCACCTTGTAAAGCCGCTCGGCTTCGAAATCAGCGACAAATACCTCAAACGCGCCGGGCTCGACTATTGGCAGTTCGTGGACGTCAGACTGTGGGAAAATTTCGGGGAACTCGCCTCGGCGCATCCCGACGCTTCCTTTTATTACTTTACCACCAAGGGAAGGCGCAGATACGACGAGGCAAAGTTTGAAAAGAACTGCTTTCTCGTATTCGGCAAAGAGACCAAAGGACTGCCCGAAGAGCTTTTGATAAAGCACCCCGACGAATGCCTGCGCATACCGATGCTGGGCGACTTGCGCTCCTTAAACCTTTCAAACTCGGTCGCAATCGCCGTCTACGAGGGGCTTAGACAGAACGGCTTCGAGGGCTTTAACCAAAAGGGCGAGCTGCACAGGCTGAAATGGGAAGATTAAAGCCGCTCTCAGAGACGCATATTCAATCACTTTACATTTTTTTATAAACGGTATATAATATAATTATGATAAGCAAAAAATTTCCGCGGGAAATCGTGGTTGCGAGCGGCAACCGCGGCAAAATAGAGGAATTTAAAGAGATTATACCCGACGTAACCTTTATCTCTATGCGTGAGGCGGGTTACACGGGCGAGCCGGAGGAAACCGGTTCTACCTTTAAGGAAAACGCCTATATCAAAGCCAAAGCCGTTTACGACGCCCTGAAACGCCCCGTAATCGCAGACGATTCGGGCTTGTGCGTGGACGCGCTGGACGGAGCGCCCGGCATTTACTCCGCGCGCTTTTCGGGCGGAGACTTCGCAGACAACAGGGCGCTTTTATTAAAACGCATGGACGGCATAACGGCGAGAAGCGCCGGATTTGCCTGCGCGGTCTGCTATATCGACGAGCGCGGAGAAACGCTGTTCGGCGAGGGATATACCGAAGGCAAAATACTCTTCGAGGAAATCGGCAGCAGGGGCTTCGGCTATGACAGTCTGTTCTTTTCCTCCGACCTTAACAAATCCTTCGGGGAAGCCTCGGAAGAAGAAAAGAACTCGGTCTCCCACCGCTACCGCGCCATACGCGATTTGTTTTCCAAGCTGCAATGAAAACCGTATGCGTAGTATCGGACAGCCACGGCAACAGGACTGCCATAGATAAGCTCTTCCCCGTGTTTGCGGAGAGCGACTATATAATTCACCTCGGCGACACCTCCTCCGACGGTGCGTATATCAAAAACGCGTTCGGCGGAAAGACGAAAGTCGTCAACGGCAACTGCGATTTTATGAGGGTCGGCGAGAACGAACTCACCTTAGACGTGGAGGGCGTAAAAATTTTCGCCTGCCACGGGGACAGGTACGGCGTCAAGCAGGGCTGCGACAGGCTTGCGCGGCGCGCGGAAGAGGAAGGCTGCAAAATAGCGCTGTACGGGCATACCCACCGCCCCGCCGAGGAAGAAATCTGCGGCGTACGGCTGTTTAACCCCGGCACGCTGTCGCGGTATTCGAGGAACACCTACCTCTATCTGGTTATAAACGGCGACAATGCCGTCGGCAAAATAGTTGAAATCAATTAAGGAGCCTTAAACGGACCCTCCCCTTTGCCCGTGCGCGCGGGGGAGCCGCCCGTATCGATAGGAGAAAGCGTATGAGATTCAAACATTCTCTGCAAGTATTTATAGACAATATAGCGACGACCTACAAGTTGCTGGTATACAGGGTATTGGTAGCCGCCGTCGTCGCCGCGCTGGGCTGTGCGGTCATCATACCCTCGCTGAACGCGGTAAAAGCCACCGCCGAATACGGCGCGTTAAGCGAGGAGCTGGGGGCGTTCTTCAAGAAGATATCCGAGCTGAAGCTCGAAGGGCTGGACGAAAATCTTACGCTTGTAAAGGACGCAATGCATAACTTTACGCAGCTGCTCGTTTCCAACGGTCTTTTGGCGGTAGACATAATCTGCGCGATAATCATCGTCTTCGTATATTACTTCCTTGCCGCCGTCGGCGATTTCGCGCTCGGCGAAACGCTTAACAACAGAATGGCTTTACGCGCGCACACCGCCTTTTCGGCGACGCTGTTAAAGGATTTGGGCAGGGCGAGCCTTTACGCGGTAATTTATACGCCCGTATCGCTTTTATATTACGCGGTCGGCGGCGTGCTCGTCTGGGCGGTCGTATTCAAGGGACTTGCCTTTGCGCCGCTTTTGGTCAAGCTGTTTTTAGCGTCGGCTATGATAATACTGATATTGGCGACCAAGTTTGCGCTTACCACCGACTGGATGCCCCATATACTCCATTCGAACTGCAACAACCGCAAGGCTATAAATTACGCCCTGCACCCCCAAAAGGGAGCGTTCGTAAGAGTGCTTTCAACCGTCATAATAATGGAAATTTTCATTTTTGGGCTGAACGTTATGTTTACCCTTCTGACCTTCGGCGCGGCGGCGATAATCACCATACCCGCGGGAGCGATGCTTCTGACCTGTTACCAATTCGTCAACTACTGCGACAACAACGGGCTTAAATATTTTATAGACGACTATACTATAATAGGACCGCAGCAGGACAAAAAAGTTACCGTAGAACAATTTTTTAAGGGCGAAGAATAAAAAAATTTCGGTTTCCCCCTTTACAAGGGGGATTTTATTTTATATAATAATATATAAGGAAATATAAGGAAACCGTCCGTGCGGCAATTCCGCGGCTTATAAGCGCGAAAATATTTTAATCGCGGTTTAACGGAAACCTTTTTTCAAGCAAGGAGGAAATGAATATGGCAAACGAAGAGAAGGCGCCTTACCGCGTATTATACGAAAGTTGGCTGGGCGACGGCAGACTCAATGCGGAAGGCAAGAGAGAGCTTTCGGCTATCAAGGATAACCCGGAAGAAATAGAGTACTCGTTCGGGGCGGAGCTCGAATTCGGCACGGCGGGTCTGCGCGGCATTATAGGCTACGGCACGAACAAGATGAACGTCTATACGGTCGGCAGGGCTACGCAGGGTTTAAGCCAATTTATAGTCGGTCTGGGCGCGGAGGCTATGGCGAGAGGCGTTGCGATTTCGTACGATACGCGCCACAAGAGCCGCGAATTTGCGGAAGCCGCCGCCAGGGTGCTTGCCGCCAACGATATAAAGGTATACCTTTACACCGACGTACACCCCGTGCCTATGCTTTCGTTTGCGGTGCGCTGTTTAAATACGGTTGCGGGCATTATGATTACCGCCTCGCACAACCCCAAAATTTACAACGGCTATAAGGTATACGGCGAGGACGGCGCGCAGATGAGCGTCGAGGACACCAAGACGGTATACGGCTATATAACCAAGATTACGGACTACCTCTCCTGCCCCGTTCCCACGGAAGAGCAGGTTAAAAAGTACATAAAGGACGTTCCCTCCAAGGTTGACAAAAAATATTATAAGGAGCTGCAAAAGCTCACCCTTTCCAAAAAAGCCGTTAAAGCTTGCGGAAAAAATCTTAAACTCGTATATACTCCCGTGCACGGTTCGGGCTACGTTCCCGTTACGACCATTCTCAAAAAGATAGGCATATGCGCGACCGTCGTCCAGGCGCAGACGACGAAGGACCCCGAATTTTCCACGGTAAAGGTGCCCAACCCCGAATTTAAAGAGACGCTTACAATGGGCATCGACCTCGCAAAGGAGATCGGCGCGACGGTGGTATTCGGAACCGACCCCGACAGCGACCGCCTGGGCGTCGCCGTCAGAAACGCCGAGGGCGAATTCGAAGCCCTTACGGGCAACCAGGTCGGCATACTCCTCCTCGACTATATCCTCACCCGTCTTAAAGAGGACGGCGCCCTGCCCGACAACGCGGCGGTGGTCAAGTCGTTCGTCACCACGGGTATGGCAAAGGCTATCTGCGAAAAGTTCGGCGTTACGCTGTTCGAGGTGCCCGTCGGCTTTAAGAACATAGGCGAAAAAATCAAGCTGTGGGAAAAAGACCACTCCTACACCTTTGTATTCGGCTTCGAAGAGAGCTGCGGCTATCTCCGCGGCACGCACGCACGCGACAAGGACGCGGTCGTTGCCTCTATGCTGTGCGCGGAAATGGTCTGCTACTACGCCTATAAGGGCACGACCGTGTTCGACAGGCTGAACGAAATCTATAAGACCTACGGCTACGTCCTCGACTGCAACGTATCCATACAGTATCAGGGTCTTAACGCTATGAAGGAGATGAACGCCGTCGTAGACGCGCTTAAAGTCGACCCCGTAAAGAAGTTCGATATTTACGAAGTCGCCTCCTTCCGCGATTATTCCAAGGACGAAAAAACCGATATCGTCACGGGCGAAAAGAGCGCGATAGGCTCGCCCGTCACCAACTGCGTTTATTACGAGCTTAAAAACGGAAGCTTCGTATGCGTGCGCCCGTCGGGTACCGAGCCCAAGCTGAAAATTTATTATTCGGTTAAAGCGCAGAACAAGGCGGACGCGGAG
>CAZUYN010000058.1:0-6838 GCA_964624495.1 uncultured Clostridia bacterium | reverse complement strand
GCGGAAAAATAATTTTATCTCAGCCCGACGTTCAGCTTGTATTTAAGATTGCTTAAAATTTTCTTTACGAACCCGTCGATTTTTTCGGGCGTAAACGCCTCGTCTTTGGGTGTAAACGTGACGGTGAACGCCATCGATTTCTTGCCCTCGCCAATCTGCTTGCCGACGTAGAAATCGAACATTTTTACGTCGGTTACATACTTGCACGCGGCGAAAATTTCGTTTTCTATCTGTGCGCATACGACCGCGTAGTCGGCTACGAGAGCCAAATCTCTCGTCGCCTCGGGGAATTTGGGCAGGGGGGTAAACTTAAACGGGTTGGCGTGCGCCATAAGCTTTACGTAGTCTATTTCGGCGATAAACGCCTTTCTGTCCATAGCCAGCTCGTCGCAGATAACGGGGTCGAGCCTGCCGACGTAGCCTATAACCTCTTCGCCGCAGGTCACCTCGGCGCACACCCCGGGGTGCATATAGCACTTCTGCGCGGGGGCGTACGAAAATTTAGTATTAAGGCTTTCGGCAACGCCTTCGAGCGCGCCTTTAATCGTGTAGAAGGTCATATCGCCGAACATACCTATGCATAGCGTCCGCCTCTCTTCGGGGAAGGTATTCAAAGGCAATTCGGCGGGAATATAGATTTTGGCTATTTCGAAAAATCTGCCCTCCATATTTCCGTGCCTTAAATTGCGCACTACGGTGTTTACCATAGAGGGGGCGAGGGTGGTGCGCATTATGCCCAAATCCTCGCTTATGGGGTTTTTAATTTTTATGAATTTGCGCTCGGGGCAGTCCTCGGGGAAGTGGAGCATATCCAAATCCTTTTCGGAGTAGAAGGAATAGGTCGATATTTCGCACAGCCCCATTGCGACGAGGTCGTCTTTAAGCTTGTTTTCCGCCGTCTGTTCGGGCGTATAGCCCCCGTTCGTAACCCTTGCGGAGGGCATAAACGTGCCGTTGACGTGTTCGTATCCGTATTCGCGTATAAGCTCTTCGGCTATATCGGGGTAGCCGTCGATATCCTCGCGGTAAGGGGGGACGTCAAGGTTTAACGTATCGCCGTCGCGCTTCACCCCGAAATTGAGGCTGCGCAATATTCTTTCCGCCTCGCCCGACGGAATTTCTATTCCGAGCAGTTTATTGATTTTATCGAGGCTTACGCTCATATTTTTCGCGCCGTCGTGCGAGTAGGGCGTTTTAACGTCTATATGGACGTCCGTGACCGTGCCGCAGTCAAGCTCTTCTATAAGGTGCAACGCCCTCTTCATTCCCAGCTCGGTCATATATTCGCATACGCCCTTTTCGAAAGCGGCGGAGGAATCGGAGTGCTGACCGAGACTTCTCGAAGTCTTCCGTACGCTGTCGCGCGCGAATTTGGCGGCTTCGAACAACAGCTCGCGCGTGCCGCCGGTAATTTCGCTGTTTTCGCCGCCCATGATTCCCGCCAGCGCGCAGGGCTTTTCGCCGTCGCAGATGACGAGGTTGTCGGGGTGCAGCTTGAACGTTTTGGAATCGAGCGTGATTATTTCCTCGCCCTCGTTCGCCCTGCGTACGACGATTTCGCGCCCTTCGAGCTTTGCGCAGTCGAACGCGTGCATGGGCTGTCCCATTTCAAGCAGTACGAAATTGGTGATATCGACGAGTGTGTTGATAGACCTTATGCCGCACAGGTTAAGCCTTCTTCTCATCCACAGGGGGGAGGCGGCTACCTTTACGTCCTTAACGTAGTGCGCGATATATCTGGGGCACAGCTCTGGCGCGAGAACGCTTACTTTGATATTCTCTCCGCCCGAAGCCGCGGTATACGAAACGTCTGGCTCTTTCATAGGCTTGCCGAGCGCCGCGGCGACCTCTCTCGCCATACCCACGATGCTCTGGCAGTCGGGGCGGTTTGCGGTCAGACCGATATCGAAGACGTAGTCGTCAAGCCCGAGCAAGGGTTTGACGTCCGCGCCGTTTTCGAATGAGGAGGGGAGCAGGAGAAGTCCGCAATAGTCGCCGCCGTCGAACATATCGCCGTTGACGCCTATTTCCGCGCCCGAGCACAGCATACCCTCCGATTCTATTCCGCGCAGCTTGCCCTTTTTAATGGTCACGACTCCCTCGACGGTGACGTGGTCTTTTGCGGTTGCGTATACGGTTGCCCCGGGCAGGGCGACGGGCGCTTTAACGCCCTCGGCGACGTTGTCCGCGCCGCAGCAAATCTGTTTTACGCCGAACTGTCCGCAGTCCACCTTGCAAACGTGCAGATGCGTGCCCTCCACGGGCTCGCATTCGACGACCTCGCCGACGTAAACGCCCGAAATATCCTTGCCCAAATCTATCAGTTCTTCAACCTCGAAGCCGCACCCGAACAGCTTTTTCTGCAACTGCTCCGCGGATACGTCTACGTCTACGTAATCTTTCAGCCAACTTAAAGGTAATAACATAATTTATCGCACCTCCGATTAACCCTTGAACTGTTTTAAAAATCTTATGTCGCCCTCGAAGAGGAGCTTCATATTGTTAATGCCGTATTTAAGCATCGCGATGCGCTCTATGCCCATGCCGAAGGCAAAGCCCGAATACTCGTCGGGGTCTATGCCGCAGCCTTCGAGGACGTGCCTGTTGACCATACCCGCGCCCAGAACCTCTATCCAGCCCGTGCCCTTGCAGAGCCTGCAACCCTTTCCGCCGCATTCGAAACAGCTCACGTCCACCTCGACGGATGGCTCCGTAAAGGGGAAGTAGGAGGGGCGCAACCTTGTTTTTACGCCCTCGCCGAAAATCTTTTTGGCAAACTCGTCGAGCATACCTTTAAGGTCGCAGAGCGTTATGCCCTTATCGACGACCAGACCCTCCATCTGCGAGAACATAGGGGAGTGGGTGGCGTCGTCGTCGCTGCGGTAGACTTTCCCGGGCGATAAAATCTTTATCGGCGGCTTGCGGTTTTCCATAACGCGTATCTGTCCCGCGCTCGTCTGCGTCCTCAAAAGCAGGTCGTCGGTAATATAAAAGGTGTCCTGCATATCGCGCGCCGGGTGGTCCTTGGGCGTGTTCAGCGCGGTAAAGTTATAGTAATCGTTTTCTATTTCGGGACCCTCGAACACGGTAAAACCCATACCCGCGAAAACCGAAATAAGCTCGCGCCGAATCAGGGTGTCGGGGTGGTACGCGCCGCGCTGCGCGACGAAGCCGGGCATAGTGACGTCAACCGCCTCGGTCTTGTATCTGGCTTTGAGCTCCAACTGCTTAATGGTGGAGTCGAGGTTGTCGAACTGTTCCTCCGTCCAGGTTTTAAGCGCGTTTATGACCGAGCCTATTTTCGGTCTGTCCTCTTTGGGCACGTCTTTCATAATCTTCATAAATTCGGAAAGCTCTCCGCCCTTGCCGAGGAAATTCATCTTTATCCTGTAAAGGGCGTCCGAAGAATGAACGTCCGAAATGGAGTCCGCAATCTTCTTTTTAAGCTGCGTGATTTTTTCCTTAATCGCTTCGTTGATGTTGTCCATAATGTTTCCTTTTTATGTTGTATTAAAAATAAAAAACTCCCCGTGAAAAAACACAGGGAGTTGCATTAACTCGGTACCACCTGATTCCGCGGATATCCGTCCGCCTTAATTCCGCCGCGGCTTACGTTCGGCGTACGGGTTGCATTACTCGGCGGCGCGCGCCTTTCCTCAACCGGCTCGTAAGTGAATAACGCCAAGCAACGGATAGGCAGCCTTACAGCCGTTTCCGGACCGCCCTCTCTGAACCCGTTTTCCGCTTTACGCGTCTGTCTTAGTCAAAGCCTTTGAATAACGGGTTAAATTATAACAGTCCGCCGCGCCTTTGTCAAGCCGTTAAAAGCCGTTAAAATACGTTTTCCAATTTTATAACGTATGCGTCGGGCAGATTTTTGGTAATCTCCAACAGCACTTCGAGCTTGCCGAGGGCGAGAGTGTATTCGCCCCTGTATATAAGCGCGCACGCCTCGCTCAGCCAATAATCGACGTAAGATATGTCGTTGTGGGGGATAAAGACGTGCAGTTTTTCCTTTTTGTCCGCCCACATATCCCTTACGGCGTAAGCGTCCTCGCGGTTGGCTTCCCCGTTTTCCGCCTTGTCGTAAAGCGTTTCGAGCGCGGAATGGAATTGCCTGAACTGCGTGCCGATGTAAAAATCCGTCCAAAGGAAGAAGCCTACGCTCAAAATTACGGCTGTCAGCGTATACGCAATCGACTTTACCATTTTTCTTTTACCGCGCAGTTTAAAATTTTGTACGGCTTGCCCTTTTCCTGAAAGTAAACCCTGCCGTTGCCGTCAACCGTCATTACAAGGGTCTGTTTAAGCCTCGTCTTTTGTCGCTTTAATATGCCGTCCAGCTCTTCGTCGCTCAATCCGGCAAGCCCCATATTCTTCGCGTTTTTCTTGCCGTTTTCTATTATCAGCATGGGCAGGGTCTGCGTAAGGCTCTCCTTAGGCAGGGCGGAAAAGCTCCCGTTCGCCTCGTAAAGACCGTAATAGACGTCGTCTAAATTAAAATAGCCCGCGCCGCGCATGCTCTCTATCAAGTCCGAAACTTCCAAATTGTTTTTCCTTAACTGGTAACTGTCTATGCCCTGTTTGTTTATGACGAGCGAGGGCTTGCCGCATATAACCGTCTTCATCGGGGCGAACCACATATCCAAAAGCCATACAATCTGGTGCAGTATAAATATGGCTATAATAGAAACTATCCCGTACAAAAGGGGTATGGAGCTGTCCGCCATAGGTATGCACGCAAGCTCCGCGATAAGCAGGGTTATGACAAATTCGAAGGGCTGCATTTCGCCTATCTGGCTCTTGCCCATAAGCCGCATAACCGAAAGCAGTACGACGAATATTATAGCCGTCCTTATAAATACCAAAGCCATACAGACAGTATTCGCAAAATAAAAATTAATAATAAGGCGTAGCTTTAAAATAATTATTCCCGTTCGGCGTCCGTTTGGCTTGCAAATGCCAAAGGAGGGTGATATAATAGGCGTATCCCGAACGGCGTAAAGTGGCAGCGGCAAGGACAGCCGTTGCACGAAAGATTGTATGTCTGCGGTTGTCGGGCGCGTCCTGTAAGTAGCTGATAAAAGTAACTGATATGCGGACGCCGTTTTAAAGGAGTCCGTTTTTTAATGCAAAAAGAAATACGCAAATACGGTACGGAGCGTTGCGAACGGCTTTTAAAGCTGACGGGCAACCCCGACTCAAAGCTGAAAATCGTGCATATCGCGGGCACGAACGGCAAGGGCAGCACGGCGGAATATATTTCGTCCGTACTCGTCGCCGCAGGCAAAAAGACGGGCACGTTTACCTCGCCGCAGGTTTTCTGCCACGGGGAGCAGTTCCGCGTAGACCGCGTTCAATTGACTGCGGAAAAAATACGGGGCTATATAGACGAAGTGAAAAAAGCCGCCTTAAACATGCGTGACGAGCCCTCGCCCTTTGAAATCGAAACGGCGGCGGCGATACTCGCGTTCTATAAAGAAGGGTGCGAATACGCCGTGATAGAGTGCGGCCTCGGCGGCAGGGACGACGCGACCAACGCGATATCTAAAAAGGAGGTCGCCGTCATAACCTCGGTTTCGTTGGAGCACACCGCCGAGCTCGGCCCTACGCTCAAAGATATCTGTCTTGCCAAAAGCGGCATAATCAGGAACTGCCCCGTCGTCGTGCCGTCTTGCATGACGGGGGAAGCAAAACGGTTTTTCGGGCGCTTCGACCCTGTAATCGCGGGGGAAGGTTTAACCCCTTTGGCGTCAGAGGACGGGGAGGACGGGCAGCGCTTTCGTTATAAGGGCGCGGAATATCGCATAAAAATGCTCGGCGAAGCCCAGCTTTATAACGCGGCGACTGCGGTAGAGGTCTGCCGTTTGCTCGGGATAGAGGAAAGATATATTTCCGAGGGTTTGGGCGAGGCGGAGCTTGCCGGAAGAATCCAGATAATCAAACGGGGCGGCAGGACGTTTATTTTGGACGGCGCGCACAACCCCGGGGCGGCGGAGGCGCTGTCCGGCTTTTTAAAAGGGTACGGCGTGACGGAGGGCGAGCTCGTGTTCGGCTGTCTTTCGGATAAGGACGCAGACGGGCTGGCGGAAATTCTGTCGCCGCATTTTATAAGGGCGGTGCTCTTCGAGCCCGACAGCCCGAGGGCTATGCCGCTTAAAAAAATGCTATGCGCGTTTTCGGGCAGGATAGATACGCTTACGGCGGCTTCGGTCGGCGAGGCGTTGGATAAGACGGAGGCGGATACGGTCGCGGTATGCGGCTCGTTCACGATTTTAAAGGAGGCGGAAGAATGGATAAACAGGCGGCGATGAAGGCGGTAGAGGACTTGCTTACGGCTTTGGGCGAGGACCCCTCGCGCGAGGGGTTGAAGGACACGCCGCGCAGGGTGGCGGAGGCGTTTGCCGAATTTACTTCGGGCACGGACGAGGCGGCAAGGCTCGCCCTTTCCAAGACCTTCGAAGTCGGAGGCGGAGATATGATTATCGAAAAGGATATTTCTTTTTCCTCCACCTGCGAGCATCATTTAATGCCCTTTTTCGGCAAAATCGCGATAGCCTATATCCCCGACGGCAAGGTAGTAGGGCTGTCCAAGCTCGCCCGTTGCGTGGACGCATATTCGCACAGGTTACAGATTCAGGAAAGGCTGACTTCGCAGATTGCCTCGGCGGTTATGGACGGGCTTGCGCCCAAGGGCGTTTTGGTCTGGTGCGGGGCGGAGCATACCTGCATGACCTGCCGCGGCGTTAAAAAGCCCGGCAGCCTCACGGTGACCTATAAGACGCTCGGCAGCTTCACCGAGGAGCAGACGGCAAGGGCGTTATCGCTTATAAAGGAG
>CAZUYN010000057.1:0-6843 GCA_964624495.1 uncultured Clostridia bacterium | reverse complement strand
TTGCTACCTCCAGAGCCACAATCTGGCGCTCTACCGATTGAGCTACGCCCGCCATGAATGGTGCGCCTGGAGAGACTCGAACCCCCGACACACGGCTTAGAAGGCCGTTGCTCTATCCTGCTGAGCTACAGGCGCGTAATATCAAGTTGACGCGCCAAAGCCTTAAAAGTCAAATGGAGCGGGTGATGGGAGTCGAACCCACTCAACCAGCTTGGAAGGCTAGTGTTCTACCGGTGAACTACACCCGCATTGATACATTTCAGCGAAGCAGGTCACGCGCAACTCAATGCTAAAAGATTATAGCAAATACTAATTTTTATGTCAACTCATTTTTAAGATAAATTTTCCTAATTTAAAGTTTAATTTCCCATAGCCGAACCGACCGCAAAAGCGATTAAAAAACGCCGCTTTGACTATATAGGCGCCGACGCGGCTTAGCTTATTATTTACCGCTTTTCAGATATCTGTTTACGGAGTACGCGCAGACGTTGCCCTCCCCCACCGCTTTGGCGTACTGATAGGGGCGACCCGTGCAGTCCCCTGCGGCGAACACCCCCGGAAGCGAGGTTTCGCAGTCCCTGTTTACGACCACTGCGCCGTCCGCGGTTTTTATGCCGTACACGACCGTATCCGCGCCGAACGACTGTTTAAGCATAAACACGCCGTCCACCTCCAATTCGCCGCCGCCGTATACCACCGAGCGTACGCGCATATCCCCCTTTATTTCCTTAATCAAGCTTCCGACGCGTTTTATATTGGGGGCGTTCACCTCGATTGTTTCGGGGCAGAAAAGATAGACGTTCGCCGCATATCCGCCCAGCAACAGGACTTCCTTGACCTCTTCCACGCTCTCGCAGTAAACGGCAATCGTCTTGCCCTTATATAAAAACCCGTCGCAGACGGCGCAATAGCTTACGCCCCTGCCCAGATATTCGCTCTCCCCCTTTACGGGTTTAAATGTCTCTACCCCCGTAGCCAGAATAACCGTCCGCCCCTCGTAGGAGGTCTGTCCGCAGAGCACGCTGTAACCGCCGTCGGTCGGATAAACGCCGTTAGCCTTACCTTCGGTTATTGAAATATCCGCGTTTTTTATATGTGCGGCGAACGCCGCGCGCATCTCTTCGCCCGTAACGTTGCTCAGCCCGGGATAATTATTGATTTTTTCCGCGCTTCTTATCTTGATTGAAAGCTCCGGATTGCCCAGCCATAAAAAATTTATCTTCAACGCTTTAAGCGTAAGCGCAGCCGAAACGCCTGCCGCGCCCGAACCGATGATAACGCAATCGTACATATATAAACCTATACTCCTATTTTTTGCAATTAACCTGCATATATGCGGCGTTTAAAGCCTTTTTAAGCTTATGACAGCCGCGCCCTTCTGACGGCTTCCTCCCAGCCCTTTAAACAGTCCTCCCTGGTCTGCATATCCGTTTCGGGGGTAAACACCCTGTCAATCTGTCTTTGCCTTTTAAGCTCACCGATATTTCCCCATATGCCGCAGCGCAGACCTGCAAGGTACGCCGCGCCGAGCGCGGTCGATTCGGCTACGGACGGTCTTTCTATATTTATTCCGAGTATGTCCGACTGAAACTGCATTAAAAAGTCGTTGGCGGAAGCTCCGCCGTCCACCCGCAGCGATTTAACCTTTATGCCCGAGTCGCGCTCCATAGCCGACACGAGGTCAGCCGACTGGTAGGCGATGGATTCCAGCGCCGCCCTGATTACGTGCGCCTTGCCCGTGCCGCGAGTGACGCCGCAGATAAGTCCGCGCGCGCCGCTGTCCCAATATGGTGCGCCGAGCCCCGTAAACGCAGGCACGACGTATACGCCGCCGCTGTCTTTTACCTTTTTAGCCCACTCCTCGCTCTCTTCGGCGCAAGAAATCAGCCCCAGCTCGTCCCTGAGCCACTGCACGACGGCTCCGCCGACGAATACCGAGCCTTCGAGCACGTAAGGCGGTCTGCCGCCTGCCGAAGCGCCGAGCGTGGTGACGAGCCCGTTATCGCTTTTAACCGCCTGCACCCCCGTATTCATCATTAAAAAACAGCCCGTGCCGTAAGTGTTTTTGACGTCGCCCCCGTTTACGCAGAGCTGACCGAACAGCGCCGCCTGCTGGTCGCCCGCGACGCCGCAGACGGGCACCTCGCCGCCGAGCACCTGCTTGTCCGTATACCCGAAAAAGCCGCAGGAGGGCTTGACTTCGGGCAGCATTTGTACAGGGATACCGAAAAGCTTTAACAGGTCGCCGTCCCATTCGAGCGTATGTATATTGAACAGCATAGTGCGCGACGCGTTGGTGTAATCGGTGGCGAAAATCTTACCGCGCGAAAGCCGCCACATCAGATAAGTATCTACCGTGCCGAACAGGAGCTCGCCGCGCACGGCGCGCTCTCTCGCGCCGTCCACGTTGTCCAATATCCACTTGATTTTGGTCGCCGAAAAGTAGGCGTCGGGCACAAGTCCCGTCTTGGAATAGATTAACGGGGAAAGCCCTTCCTCTTTAAGCCTTTCCGCATCCTCCGCCGTTCTTCTGCACTGCCAGACAATGGCGTTGCAGACGGGCGTGCCCGTACGTTTATCCCATACTATGGTCGTTTCACGCTGGTTTGTTATGCCTATTGCCGTCAAGTCGTCTATGACGATATCCGCCCTTATCAACGCTTCGGCGATGACTCCCACGGACGTGCCGACGAGGTCGGTCGGGTCGTGCTCCACCCACCCCGCAAAAGGATAAATCTGCTTAAATTCCTGCTGGGCTTTTGCGACTATTCTGCCGCTTCCGTCAAACACTATCGCCCTTGTGCTCGTCGTGCCCTGGTCGAGGGCGAGAACGTACTTCATATGCTTCCCCCTTTAACGCCGCAACCGCCTATAATTTTAGCATAACGAGCGCTTTCTGTCAATATCAAAAACAGACGGCATTTTTTACGGAGCATAGCCGGTCGGATTATTTGAATTTATAAAAGCTCCCGGACAAAAGCGCACTTTCCATAGGGAATATAAAAAAGCGAAGAGCTTTGAAACTCTTCGCTTTTTTATATTCGTCCGATATTGTAATTTAGTTCGCCTTATACTTTCTTTATAGGGTGTCGTATTACCGTTTTTAACTTTTCTATTGCGCATTTGCGTGGGTCGCTCAAATATATCTCGTGATGATAACGGCTTTCGGTTATGTCTAACGCATAACCGTTCATTTCCATATACCCGTGCATAAGCGCAACGGTTTTTGGCTCGTCGTCGTAAGAGCCAATGTGCATACTTTGAACACACACACCCTCGTCATAGGTCAAGTATTCCACCTTTGAAAAGTCTGCTTTTTTCTTTTTTGTCGCTTCCTGTATCGCCCAATCGAAATCGGCTTTCGTTACAAAATCAGGTAAACGTATAAGCGATATGAAGTTAAAACCGTCTTTGTTTGTGTAGTCGATGGTATCAAAGCCGTCCTGCCACCAAAAACCTTCAAGCGGCGGCACAACATATTCAAAATATCCGTCGATTTTATGCGAGCCTTTATAACTCATTTTAATCGTAAAGGCAATACCGTATAAAAGACCGATTGAGTTTTTATATTCTCCTTTTTCGTCGTTTGGATTGCCTTTGCCGCGTACCGCTATGTAGTTCATTGTAGGTACGGTTATAATAGACGGCACACTTTTTGGTAAATAAAATTCTTTATATTCTTTTTTGTAATCAAACGCCATAAATTATTCTCCGCCAAATTACTGTTTATCGTTCTTTTATTATATAACAAACAACTTAAAAAGTAAAATCAATAAGCGCACTTGCCTTGATTGCAAGGTATAGTGCGCTATACTTATATTCTGTTCCTGTGGTAAAATTCCATATGAAAGGAGCGCTAATTCCGGGAGCTTTTGTTCCGCCGATAAATTATTTGATAAGCGATGTGCGGAGCGAATTGAGCACCGCAAGGAGCATCACGCCCACGTCCGCGAAAATTGATATTATCAGGGGGAACGAGGATATCGCGATACTTAAAGCCATAACCGCAAACTTAACCGCAAGCGAGCCGATTATATTCTGATACACTATCGAACGCGTGCCCTTGGAAACGCGCCTTGCTTCGGCAATCTTCGAAAGGTCGTCGGATACGAGCACGAAGTCGCTCGCTTCGATTGCGGCGTCGCTGCCGACTTGCCCCATCGAAACCGCACAGTCGGCAACCGTCATTACGGGCGCGTCGTTAATGCCGTCGCCCACATAGATAAGTCCGCCCTGCTTTTTAAGCTCTTCGGCAGTAGTCAGCTTGCTGTCGGGAAGCAGTCCGGCATACACGCCGTCGATATTCAACGCGGCGGCGACGTTTTCCGCCCGTGCCAGCCCGTCGCCCGTAAGCATATATACGCCCTTTACGCCCGTCTTTTTAAGCGCCGCAAGCGCTTCCGCCGCGCCCGCCTTTATTCTGTCGTCGATTTCTATAACGCCGACATATTCGCCGTCCAACGCCACATATACGGTTGTCGAAACGCTTTCCTTGCGGTCGAACTTAACGCCGTTTTCTTCGAGCATGGCGGCGTTTCCGCACAGCAGGGCTTTACCTCCGCATTGCGCCGTCACGCCCCTGCCGGCTATCTCCCTCGCCTCCTGCGCGGTATACGGCGTTTCGACTTTGGCGAACGCCGCCGCTATCGGGTGAGAGGAGAATTTTTCCGCCGCGGCGGCAAGCTTTAACGCCTCCTCCGACGAATAACCCTTAACCTCGAACACGCCCTCGGTAAGAGTGCCAGTCTTATCGAACGCCGCGACGGCTGCCTTTGAAAGCTCGTCAATTCCCGTGGAGCCCTTGACTAAAATACCCGATTTTGCACACCTGCCTACGCCGCCGAAGTATGCGAGCGGCACCGAAATAACCAACGCGCAGGGGCAGGAAATGACGAGGAAGGACAGGGCTTTGTATATCCAATCCTTGTACGTCGCCCAGATATATGCGCCGTTGACCGCACAGATTATCGTGGGCACGAGCGCCGCCACAAGCGCCGCCGCGACCACTACGGCAGGGGTATAGTACTTGGCAAATTTGGTTATAAACCTTTCGGGCTTAGCCTTCTTTGCCGTAGAATTTTCGACGAGCTCCAATATCTTTGCGACCGCGGAATTTTTATATTCCCTGATAACCTCCGCGCAGATTACGCCCGAAACGTTTATCGCGCCCGATAAAATCTCGTCGCCGACGGTCACGTCACGGGGGGCGGATTCGCCGTTCAGGCTCTTCATATCGAGGGTGGTTTGCCCCTCGCATATGCGGCAGTCAACGGGAATTTTTTCGCCTGCCTTAATTATTATCACGTCGCCCACCGCAAGGCTTTCGGGGGTGACTACCGTCTGCACGCCGTCCTTTAACAGCGTGGCGGCGTCGCTCTTTAAGTCCATTAAATTGGTAATCGAACGCCTCGAAGAGCCGACGGCTATCGCTTGCAACAGCTCTCCGACGCGGTATAAAAGCATAACCGCAACGCCCTCAAACAGTCCGTCGCCCGTCGTCACGCCCAACACTATCGCGCCTATGGAGGCTATTACCATTAAAAAATTCTCGTCGAAAATCTTGCCCTTTGAAATATTGCGGACGGTATTCCAGAGCACTATATAGCCGGCGGCGATAAACGCCACGGCGTACAGCGCGTATACGACGTACCGCACCGCGCCGCCGAAGTCCGTAAATTCGAGCACGATTGCAGGGATAAAGAATACGGCGGAAATTATCACGGAAATTATATCCGCAAGATTTTCCTTCACTATCCCCTTGCGTTCGGGCTTGCCGTCTACTATTTTCACGTCCTCGAAATGGCTTATGCGGTAGATTGCCTCGTCGTGCGCTTCCTTGGTTTCGGCGTCTAATATGACCGTCATATTCATAAAGTCAACGGTCGCCGAAACCCCGTCTATGGCGTTAAGCTCCTCTTCGAGCTCCCTGCCGCAGTTGGCGCAGCACAGATTGGCAATCTTTATGCGCTTCCCTTCCCTGAACGCCTCGGCGTCCTCCACGACCTTTACCTCTTCGAAGTGGTTACAGCAATATTTTACGCGTTCTACCGCCTCTTCCCCGCACTCGACAATCACTTTCGAACCTATAAAGTCTACGGTCGCCTGCGCCACGCCTGCCAATTTTGAAATGTCCTCTTCAAGCTCCGCGGCGCAGTTCGCACAGTCGAGCCCCTCAATTTTAATAATCTTTTTAATCACAGCTTAAATGCTCCTTCGCGACGGCTATCATAGTCATTATATGCCCGTCGGCAACCGAATACATAACCTGCTTGCCGTGGCGGCGACACCTCACTATGCGGTGGTCTTTGAGAGTTTTGAGTTGGTGCGAAACCGCGCTCTGGTTGCCGCCCACCGCCTGCGTTATGTGCTCTACGCACAGCTCTCCGCAGGACAGCACGAGCAGAATTTTCAGCCGCGAAGGCTCGCTTATCGCCTTAAAACGGGACGCCATCTCCTCTACCTCTTCGTCCGACGGCATGCTCTGCAACGCGCAACGCACCCGTTCCTCGTGTTCTAAATGCTCGTTTTCGGTGTCTTTCATCGTTTACCTCGCAAACAAAATATGAATTACTATTCATATGATAATTTATTCATAATTGATTGTCAAGCGAATTATCAATCTTTTTCAAAAAAAATTAATTGCGGTTAAGTTCTTGCGGACGATGATTGATTAACAGGCAGGCGGAGCGCGCAAGAAAAGTATTATTTAAGGAAAAAGCGTTGACAACTCTGCCGCCTTTTGTTAAAATATCATTCGCAGACGGAAACTTAATAATTTCATACGCAGATTGCTCCGCAATAGCGAATGCGCCTCAAACCGTTTAATTTTGCTTTCGCGGTTAT
>CAZUYN010000056.1:0-7315 GCA_964624495.1 uncultured Clostridia bacterium | reverse complement strand
AATCCGTATTTTCTTAAATCGTTTCAACGTTAATCAAATTCGAGTTGCCGCTCTTGCCGTTGGGGGTGCCGCCCGTCAGGACGATTTTGTCGCCCTTTTGCGCAAGCCCCGACTCGATTGCGGCGCGCTTTGCGTAGTGGAAGAGGACGTCTACCGAATAGAACTCCTCGCTCATCATCGGCAGAACGCCCCAGCTGAGCGCAAGCTTTCTGTAAGCTTTTTCGTTGGTCGTCATTCCGATTATGTCTATCATCGGTCTGAAACGGGATACCGTCCTCGCCGTGCCGCCCGTCCTCGTGCAGACGACGATGACCTTCGCCCCGATATCGCGCGCGAGCGTGCAGGCGGAGTGCGAAAGCGCTTCCGCGGTAGATTTAATGTGGAATTTGCTGTCCTCGATGTAAGCGATGTATTCGGTGTTCTGTTCCGCCTGGCAGGCAATTTTAGCCATAGCCTTTACCGCTTCGACGGGGTAAGCGCCTGCCGCCGTCTCGCCCGAGAGCATAATGGCGGAGGAGCCGTCGTAAACCGCGTTGGCTACGTCGGAAATCTCCGCACGGGTAGGACGGGGGTTTTTAATCATAGATTCAAGCATTTCGGTCGCGGTGATTGTGCGCTTGCCGCGGATACGGCACTTGTTTATTATGGTCTTCTGAATTGCCGGCAGCTCTTCGAAGGGAACCTCCACGCCGAGGTCGCCGCGCGCAACCATAATGCCGTTGCTTACTTCGATTATGGAGTCGAGGTTGTTAACGCCCGCCCTGCTTTCGATTTTTGCGATTAATTCGATATCGTCGTTGACGTCGCCGCATTCCCTCAGATAGTTGCGCACGTCAATCAAATCCTGCGCCTTGGAAACAAACGAGCAGGCGATAAAGTCAACGCCCTGTTCGACGCCGAATTTCAAATCCGCTTTATCCTGCTCGGAGAGGTATTCCATTTCGAGCTCCTTATCGGGGAAGAACATCGATTTGCGGTTGGACAGCTCGCCGCCGTTCACGACCTTGCAGACGACGTTGGGTTTTTCGACCCTGACTACCTCGAATATTATCAGCCCGTTGTTAAGTAAGATTTTGTCGCCGGGCAGCATCTGCTCGCAGATGCCCGCAAAGGAGACGGAAACGCGCGTTTTGTCGCCCTCGATATCGTCGGTCGTAAAGGTGAAAGCGTCGCCGTCTTTCAGGTTGACCTTGCCCTTTGCAAAGGTCTTAATGCGGAATTCGGGTCCCTTTGTGTCCAACAGAATGGGAATGGGGGCTTTTTTTGCCTCCCTGACTTTTTTAACGGTTTCTATTTTTTTTGCGTGTTCTTCGTGCGTCCCGTGCGAAAAATTCAACCTCGCGACGTTCATTCCCGCGTCAACGAGCGCGCCTATAACTTCCTCGCTCTCGCTCGAAGGTCCCAACGTACAGATAATTTTTGTTTTTTTCATAGTTATAATATACCTCGCATATTCCAAGCTCTGTAATAATTGTAAAATAAATAAGCGTAAAAATCAATTAATATAACCAAAATACTTTTGCAAAATAAAATAATTTATGTTACACTGTTTTCAGACCGAGTCGGTTATACGGTTGCGGGCAAAGAAATTTGCGTGAGGAAAGTCCGGGCGTCACAGGACAGGGCGCCTGCTAACGGCAGGTGAAGGCGACTTCAAGGAAAGTGAACAGAAATATACCGCGTGGCGGCAACGCCCCGTAAGGTTGGAATGGCGAGGCAAGAGCTCACCGCGGAGACGGTAACGCCTCCGGCAAGTCAAACCCCGCCCGACGCAAGATTGGGATTAAGGCAGCGTCAATTCGCAGGGCTGTCCGTCCGTCTTAATCCGTCAATATCGCTCAAGCTTGCAGGCGACTGCATGATTAGATAGATAACCGTACACGACAGAACCCGGCTTACAGACCGAGCTCGGACTATTTTGTTTTAAAAAATGGGGACGTAAAGTTCTCATTTTTTTATTGACATCGCGCAATACGGGGGATTATAATTTAATTACCTACCAAGTTAATGGTTAAATATCGTAATTAAAGGAGCGCTTATGAAGATATCGACGAGGGGGCGGTATGCTCTTCGGGTTATGACAGACCTTGCCGAGCATATGAACGGGAATTATATACCCTTGAAAGACGTCGCCGAACGGCAGGAGATTTCGCAAAAATATCTAGAAAGCATTATGCTCGAACTCTCCAAATCGGGGCTCGTGGACGGGCGGCACGGCAAGGGCGGAGGCTATAAGCTGAACAGGGAGCCCGAAAAATATACCGTGCTTGAAATTCTGCAAATTACCGAGGGCAGTCTTGCGCCCGTAGCCTGTCTTGACGACGGCGCGGCGGTTTGTCCTAAGGCGGTCGAATGCAGTACTCTGTCGCTCTGGGATGATTTTTACAGGCTTGTCAAAAATTATTTTAACGGAATTACGCTTTCGGATTTAATGAAAAAATCCGAAGGTAACGACTATGTTATATAAAACGGCGGTATAAATTATGGAATTTGAAACGCTTTGTCTGCACGCGGACGGTAATAAAAAAGACGAATGGGGCACGCTGACCATGCCCATATGCCAATCGGCGACCTTTGTACATAAGGGGGTAGGCGTAGAATCGGAATACAGCTATTCTCGCCTGTCGAACCCCACGAGGGCGCACCTTGAAAACACGGTGGCAAAGCTCGAAGGCGGCGCGGCGGCGTTCGCGTTTTCTTCGGGAATGGCGGCGATAACCACGGTTATGAATTTATTCAACGGCGGTCATATAATCGCCTCCGAAGATTTATACGGCGGCAGTCTGCGCCTGTTCCGTAACGTAAACTCGTTCGAGGGCATGAGCTTCGACTTCGTCGATACGGGCGATATTCAAAGGGTGCGCTCGCTTATCAACGAAAATACGAAAGCGATATACGCCGAAACCCCAAGCAACCCGTTAATGCAGGTATCGGATATATCCGCGCTCGCAAAGCTCGCCCACGAAAGCCGACTTTTGCTCGTGGTGGACAATACCTTCCTCACGCCGTATTTCCAGCGCCCTTTATCGTTGGGCGCGGACATCGTAATACACAGCGGCACAAAATACCTCGGCGGACATAACGACGTGCTTGCGGGCTTCGCCGTCGCCGGAACGCCCGTAATTGCCGAAAAAATCTCCTATTACGCCAAGACGGTAGGCGCGTGCCTTTCGCCTTTCGACAGTTTTTTAATCGAACGCGGCATAAAGACCCTGCCCTTGCGTATGGACAGAATAAACTCCAACGCAAAAAGAATAGCCGAATGGCTTGCGGGCAGGAAAGAGGTCAGGAAGATTTATTACGTCGGCTTCGAAAGCCACGCGGGCTACGCGGTATCCGTGAAGCAGTCCAAGGGCTTCGGCGGAATGATTTCCTTCGAGGTGGAGAGCAGGGAGCTGGCTGAAAACGTTTTAAGAAAAATCAAGGTGTTCCAGTATGCGGAAAGCCTCGGAGGAGTGGACAGCCTTATAACCTACCCCATGCTGCAAACCCACGCCGACGTGCCCGTCGAAGAGAGGGAGCGCAGGGGCATAAACGAAAGATTTTTGCGCATTTCGGTAGGCATTGAAAACATAAAGGATTTAACCGAAGATTTAAGACAGGCGTTTGAAAGATGAAATACGATTTCGACAAGATATACGACAGAAAGAACACAAACAGTCTGAAATACGATTTTGCGGCGGAGCGCGGCAAGCCGGAGGATATCCTTCCCCTGTGGGTGGCGGATATGGATTTTAAGGCGCCTCGGGAGGTGCTGTCCGCATTGAAAGACAAGGCGGAGCACGGCATTTTCGGCTATTCCGAGCCCGATGAAGAGTATTTCGCAACCCTGCGGAAGTGGTTTTTAAGCCGCCACGGCTGGGATACCGAGCCGCATAAATTCGTGCTCACCTGCGGCGTGGTGTTTTCCATATGCTCGCTTCTGCGCACGCTCACGGCGGAGGGCGACGCGGTCATAATCTGCCAGCCCGTATATTATCCCTTCGCGGACGCGGTAAAGGATAACGGCAGAAAGCTGGTCGTCAGCGAGTTGATAAACGACGGCGGTTATTACACGTTCGACTACGAAGATTTTGAACGCAAGGTCGCGGAAAATAACGTCAGGGCGTTTATTTTATGCAATCCGCACAATCCCGTGGGCAGGGTATGGACGAGTGAAGAGCTTGAACGCGTAGGCGATATATGCCTTAAACACGGGGTATTTGTAATTTCGGACGAAATTCACTCCGATTTCGTCTACGGAAGCAACAGACACGTCGTATTCCCTACCGTAAAAAAGCAGTTCGAAAAAATGAGCGCGGTCTGCACCGCGCCCACAAAGACCTTCAATCTCGCGGGGCTGCATATAGCCAATACGTATATTTACGACGACGCCCTGCGCCGCGCCTTTGTGCGCGAGCTCGACAGACAGGGTTACAGCCAGCCCAACGTAATGGGGCTGGTCGCGTGCCGCGCGGCGTATACGCACGGGGCGGAATGGCTTGAAGAGCTTAAAAAATACCTCTCCGCAAATATTTCATTCGCCGAAGCTTTTATCCGCAGCGAACTGCCCGTTATAAAATTTACCCCTCCGCAGGGCACTTATTTGATTTGGCTCGATTGCCGCGGTCTTAAAATGGACGACGGACAGCTAAAAGCGTTCGTATCGGACAAAGCGGGACTGTGGCTGGACGACGGCTATATCTTCGGCGCGGGGGGAAGCGGCTTCGAAAGAATAAACGTCGCCTGTCCGCGCGCGGTGCTCGAAGAAGCGCTCGTAAGGCTTAAAAACGCAGTCGGCAAGCTGACGGACTAAAAATGAAATTATAAAAAATTTTAAAAAATTTGCGCAAAACGGTTGACATATCAAAATTATCGGAATATTATATAAACATTAAAACCTATTTACTTGATAGGTTGGTGGTAGAAATTATGATTAACGCAATTTTCAACAACTGTATGACGTGTTGTAACCGTATGAAAGAAGTACGGGGCTTTGCGCTACTCTTATAAATTGCCGCTTAAAACGATTTTTTGAAGTACGAAAGCCCGGTTGAACAAAATCGGGCTTTTAATTTTTTTATAAAAAAAGGAGATTTTTATTATGGCACGTTACACTTCGATTCTTGATCTTGTGGGCAAAACGCCGCTTGTAGAGGTATCAAATTATGAAAAGGCGAACGGTTTACAGGCAACCATACTCGCCAAGCTCGAATATTTCAATCCGGCAGGTTCGGTAAAGGACAGAATCGCCAAGGCGATGATAGAGGACGCCGAGGCAAACGGCAAGCTGAAAAAGGGCGCGACGATAATCGAACCCACCAGCGGCAATACGGGCATAGGTCTTGCGGCGGTTGCCGCGGCAAAGGGATATAAGCTTATAATCACGATGCCCGAAACGATGAGCGTGGAGCGCAGAAATCTTATAAAGGCATACGGCGCGGAAATAGTCCTCACCGAGGGCGCGAAGGGTATGAAGGGCGCAATCGCAAAGGCTCAGGAGCTCGCCGAATCCATTCCCGGGTCGTTTATCCCGGGGCAGTTCGTCAACCCTGCCAACCCCGCCATACATAAGGCGACTACGGGACCCGAAATCTGGGAGGATGCCGAAGGCAAGGTCGATATCTTAGTCGCGGGCGTAGGAACGGGCGGCACTATTACGGGCGCAGGCGAATATTTGAAGAGCAAAAATCCCGGCGTAAAGGTCGTCGCGGTAGAGCCGGCGGGCTCGCCCGTGCTTTCGACGGGCGTCGCGGGCGCGCATAAAATACAGGGTATAGGCGCGGGCTTTGTGCCCGACGTGCTCAATACCAAGGTCTACGACGAAGTCATAGCCGTAGAAAACGACGCGGCTTTTGCAACCGGCAAGGCTTTCGGCAGGATAGAGGGCGTGCTCGTCGGCATATCCTCGGGCGCGGCGTTATGGGCGGCGACGGAGCTTGCAAAGCGCCCCGAAAACAAGGGCAAGACCATCGTGGTCATACTTCCCGATACGGGCGACAGATATCTTTCCACGCCTTTGTTCGCCGACTGATTGGTCAATAAAAAAATTTGTTGTAACTAAAACCTTATCCCGTGCCCGGCAACATTAACCGCGATTATGATTATATGCGGAGCGTAAGACTCCGCCCTATCCGGCAACGGCTTGCGGCGCTGGACGCGTTAATCCGTCCGTGCGGCTGTATTTACCGAGGTAAAGGACGATAATTTAACGGGGTGTTTAATGAAATCTATTCTGATAAAGGATACCACCCGTGAAGAACGGGAGCGGATAGTCGCGCAGGCTTTGGCGGTCTGCGGCGGCGCGTGCGATTTTTGCGGCGGCTGCGACAATATCGGCGGAGGGCGCATAGACGATATTTACCGCCCGTATATAGACGGGGAAAAGGAGATATCCGAAATCAACGCCGAGTACCGTAAAAACGTCGTAAAAGGATAAATTAATTTTATCGCGCCGCAAAACGACCCGTACGAAGTCGGTTACGGGCAGCGGGACGAAAGGCGTTTTTATGCTGAACGGCAAGCGGCGCGGTAGAGCCGTTATTCGAAGCCGCAGGGTATTTTCGCGGCGGCGGATATCGCCGCGGCTTAACGGCGTTTGCCGGGCGTCGCTCCCGGCTGAAAATTTACAGACTTTAAACATTAATAAAAACTCCGGCGCCGTAAGACGCCGGAGTGCGTTTTTAACGCGGAAGCGGAGGTAGTATTAATAATTTTCCGATTTGATTTCAAAAAAGCTCTTCGGATGCTGGCAGACCGGGCAAATTTCGGGCGCTTTCGTGCCGACGACAACGTGTCCGCAGTTCCTGCATTCCCAAATTTTGACTTCCGATTTTTCGAATACCTCGGCGAGCTCGATATTGTTAAGCAACGCGCGGTAGCGTTCCTCATGGTGCTTTTCAATGGCGGCTACAAGGCGGAATTTCGCCGCAAGCGCTTTAAAGCCCTCTTTTTCGGCGGTTTCGGCAAAGCCTGCGTACATATCCGTCCATTCATAGTTTTCGCCTTCGGCTGCGGATATAAGGTTTTCGGGCGTATCGCCTAAGCCGTTCAATTCCTTGAACCACATCTTGGCGTGTTCTTTTTCGTTATCGGCAGTCTTTAAAAACAGAGCGGCTATCTGCTCGTAGCCTTCTTTTTTGGCTACCGAAGCAAAGTAGGTATATTTATTTCTGGCTTCCGATTCGCCGGAAAAAGCAGTGCGTAAATTTTTTTCGGTTTCAGTTCCCGCGTATTTATTTTCTTTCATAAAACACTCCTGTAAATTTTATTTTTTATATTTTAGCAACCGCACGCCGTTTTGTCAATACCGTATCTGAATATTCCGTGCGGAAAA
>CAZUYN010000055.1:0-7841 GCA_964624495.1 uncultured Clostridia bacterium | reverse complement strand
TAAAATACGCGCCGTGCGGCTTTTCGCCGCGCGGCGCGTATAACTTTTTGCATTGTTTCAAGTTAATTTCAAAGCTTTTCGGCGATTTTTCTTAAAAATTCGCGGCTTTCAAGCTTTACGGGCGTGACGCCTTCCTTATTGAAGAGAGGAACCAAATCGCCCGTCATATAACCGCTTTCTATCGTGGCGAGCGTAGCCGCCTCTAACTTCTTGGCAAAGGCGACGAGCTCTTCTATGCCGTCGAGCTCCCCCCTCTTTGCGAGCGCACCCGTCCACGCCCAGATCGTCGCAACCGAGTTGGTCGAGGTCTCGCCGCCCTCTCTCCACCTGTAATAGTGGCGCGTAACCGTGCCGTGCGCCGCCTCGTATTCGTATTTGCCGTCGGGGGAAACCAACACCGAGCTCATCATACCGAGGCTGCCGTAGGCGGTTGCGACCATATCGCTCATAACGTCGCCGTCGTAGTTTTTGCACGCCCACAGCATACCGCCGTTGCTGCGCATAACGCGCGCGACGACGTCGTCTATCAACGTATACAGATAGGTTATACCCGCCCTTTCAAACGCCGCCTTATACTCGTTTTCGTATATTTCCGCAAAAATATCCTTGAAACGGTGGTCGTATATCTTCGAAATAGTGTCCTTTGCGCCCAGCCACATATCTATTTTATGTTCGAGCGCATAGTTGAAACAGGTGCGCGCAAACGACGAAATCGAAGCGTCCAGATTGTGTACGCCCTGCACTACGCCGCCGTCGCCGAAAGAATGAATGAGCTTGCGCTCTATCTCGTTGCCGTCCTTATCGGTTATCAGAAGATAGGCGTTTTCGCCGCCGTTCACCTTGGCTTCCACCGAATTATATATATCGCCGTATGCGTGACGGGCGAGCACTATCGGGCTTTTCCAGCCGGGGACGTACGGCGTTATGCCGTCGGCAATTATGGGTGCGCGGAACACCGTGCCGTCCAGGATGCGGCGTATCGTGCCGTTGGGACTCTTCCACATCTTTTTAAGGTTGTATTCCCGAACCCTCTGCGCGTTGGGGGTTATCGTGGCGCACTTGACAGCTACGCCCAGCCTTTTCGCGGCGAGGGCGCTCTCCTCGGTTATTCTGTCGTCCGTCCTGTCCCTTTCGGGCAAGCCCAAATCGTAGTATTCGGTCTTTAAATCGACGTAGGGCTCTATCAGAATTTCCTTTATCCACTTCCAGAGGACGCGGGTCATTTCGTCGCCGTCCATTTCGACGAGCGGAGTTGTCATGCGGATTTTTGCCATTTTTATTACCTCTCGCTTTTGTATAAATTTTACTATAATTTTATTTTAACTTGCAAGCGTTTGGAAGGATATTGTTCAAGATACCCGTAGAAATTACCCTTTTGGCGCGGCTTGCGCGGAAATCGGTCTTAGCCTGCGCTATCAACCCCTGCAACACGTTGTAAAAATCTTTATAGTTTTTGGAAAGCAGGTATTGCGATAGCGAGCCGGGAACGGTATTGATCTCGCTTAAATACGCCTCGCCGCCGGCGATTATGTAGTCGAACCTGACGACGCCGCGCATAGCCAGGGCCGTGTATACGCGCGCGGTGGTCGTACGGATATGCCTTGCCGTATCGCCGTCTATATCCGCGGGGAAGGTGCGCGTGCCGCCGCCCGAATACTTGTCGTCATAGGAGAGCACCGCCCCCTCGGAGGAGACCTCCTCGCAGAGCGAAACCGACGCCTTGCCGTCCGCAAAAAACGCGGCGCAGTTAATCTCCCTCCGCGGCGAAAAATATTCCTCCAACAGCACGCCGCCGTCCAGCTCGAACGCGACGGCAAGCGCCTTTTCGAGCTGTTTTTTGTTCTCCGCTTTGGCTATTCCTATACTCGAACCGAGCGTGGAGGGCTTGACAATCAGAGGGAAACCGAGGGCTTCGGCTTTCTTCATTGCCCCCGAAATATCCCTTGAATAAGCGAATTTCGCCGTCTTTACGCCCAATGAATCGAGCACGAGCTTGGTGTAGTATTTATCCATAAACGCCGCGCTTTCGAACAGCCCCGCCGAGGCGAGGGGAATATTATTCAGCAAAGCCGCGCCCGCGACCGCTCCGCCCTCGCAACAGCCGCCGTGACAGCAGTTGAGTATGCACCCGATCTTAATAAAGCCTCGCGGTCTGCCCCTCTTGCCGAAGGTCACAAATCCGCCGTTAGCCATTGCGCACCGCACGGACGGCGGCGTGGCTCCGCCCTTATAGCCCGTCACGTCGGAAAGCCCTTCGCCTGCCAACATATCGCCGCCGTGGTCGATATAGACGGGCAGCACGCTTTCTCCGCCGTTTTTAAGCACGTTGCACACCATTGCGCCGGTTATGACCGACACTTCGTTTTCGCCCGAAACGCCCCCGAATACGACGGCTACCGAATATTCCTTCAACATAAAAATTCACCTCCGCTAAAAATTTTTCAGCTTTGGTGAAATAGATTTTTATATTTAACCTTCCGCGGTTACAGGTACTGCTGCGGCAAATCGTTCAGAAAGAGCACGCAATCGCCCTTGGTAATGATATCCTTTAACTTGTTCTGCGCCTGCGTAAGGTCGGGGACGACCGTCACCCTGTCCGTATCTCCGCCTGCCTGCGCATAGCCTTCCAGCACCGCTCTGACGAGAGTTTCGCCGACCAGAATTATATGGTCGAGCCCGACGAGGTATGCGCCGAGCGATTTATTCTCCTCTTCCTCCAACACGCCCAGCTCCACAAGCCCGGGCGTTACCACGACTTTTTTGCCGCCGAAGGTCTTTAACGCGTCCACCGCCGCCCGTGCGCCGACCACGTTGGAATTATAGCCGTCGTCTATGATATTGACGCCGTTGCTCTGCAAAAGTTGCAGGCGGTGTTCGACAAAGGGCAACTCGCCTATCGTCTGCGCGATATCCGCGATATCCACGCCCAATTCGTATGCGAGCCGTGCGCACAAACCGATATTATACGCGCTGTGCGCCCCCAAAAGACGGGTCTTTACGCGTTCGGCTTTACCGCCCAGCGTCAGCGTAAATTCCACGCCCGAGCTGTCCGCCTTTATATCGGTAACGCAGTCGCATTTTTGCTTTGTCCCCTCCATATCCGCGAAATAATCGTACGCGTCTGCGGCGATAAAGCAAGTCCTCGCGGTCGCCGCGATAATCTCTCCCTTGGCGGAAATCACGTTTCCGAGGGTTTTGAAGCTCTCTAAATGCTGGGGGCAGATACCCGTGATAAGCGAGTAGTCGGGCGGACATATCGAGCACAGCTCGGCGATATCGCCCTTGCGCCTTGCTCCCATTTCGGCGATGAAGATATCGCAACCCTTCAAGCCCTCGTCGTTGACGGTCTTTGCAATGCCCTGCGGCGTATTGTAGGACAAGGGGGTCGCCAGGACGTTGAACTTACGGGAAAGCATTGCGGTCAATATATTCTTCGCGCTCGTCTTGCCGTAGCTGCCCGTTATTCCTATCACGAGCGGCTTGTATTCGGCGAGCGATTTTTTAGCCTGCTTTACATACGAAGCGCATACGGGCTTTTCCCAAATCCCGGCGATAAGATTGGCAAGGCATACTATGGGCAACGCGCACAGCGGCAGAACGGACAGCACGCTGTATTTGAATTGGGTGAAAAGGCTGTCGCCGATAAGGCTTTCCGCAAAATTCATAAGCGCGGCGAGTAAATAGGTCAGCGCCGCGAACACCACGAACAGCGTTATATACAGCCGTTTGAAGCGCGGCGTAAGCTTAGCGTCCGACCTGAACGGATGCGACGCGTCCGCCACGAAATAGAGTATAAAGAATATAAGATAACAGCTCAGCCCTATGACCGCAGACCACCTGCCCGTAAAACTGAAACACAGCGATACCGCCGCGGAGGTGAGCGCCGTGGAGATAAACAGAATGCTCAAACGCGACTGCGCGAGGTTGTTTTTCCTGCCCGCCCAGCTTAAAAGCTTGCCGTTGGAATAGCCGAACGATTGAAGTATGCCAAGCGGTTTAAAGCATACCACGCATAAAAGACACGCAAAGACGAGCGCGATAAGCACGCACTCCAAGGTCGTCTGCCAATCAATAAAAAATCCCCACATAACTTTTCCTCATTCCGCGGTCTGCGCCGCCCGAACGCGGCTAAATTTCGCCGCCGCCCAAAAAACCGAACATAAGGCGGTTGAACTGTCCGACGTTTTCCGAAAAACAGAAATGTCCGCCGTCTATCACCCTCAGGCTCGAATTAGGCATAAGCCCCGCAAAGGCTTTGCCCTCCCCGTCGAAGGGGGTGACTTTATCCTCCCTGCCGTAAATAAGCAGGGTTTTGTTTAAAATCAAAGCCGCTTCCGCGCTCAAATCGCAGTTGACAATCTTTTTATAGCTCTCTTTCATCAGCGGCGGAAGCGAACGGTATTCCTCGCTTCCGAAATGCCTTTCGGCAAAGCGCGGAAAGAGCTTTTTTATGCGTCTGTAACGCTTTACCTGCCTGATATATCGGGGTGAACGGGGTTTTACGATACCCGCGCCGCCCGTGATTATAAGGCGGTTGCAGATTGAGTTGTCGGCAGAAATCAGCTTAATCGCGACGCGCGCCCCGAACGAATGGGCGATTATATCCGCGCCGCCGAGCCCGTTTATATCTATAAAGGCTTTAAGCCACTGCGCATAGTCGCCGACCGACCAGGGAAAATCTATCGCACCGCTCGCGCCGAACGCGGGCATATCGGGCGCGACGCACGCATAGCCGTTTGCCGCAAGAGCCCGTATCTGATAGTAAAAGCTCTCCTTAGAGGATAGATACCCGTGCAACAGAAGTACGGGCGAGCCGCCGCCTTTTTTAGTGACGGCGACGAATTTACCGTTAATTAAAATTTTATTTACCCCTTATTTGATTGCGTAGCCCCTTTAAGAGGAACGCTTAAAACGGGCGCGTCGGCTAAATCTCCGACGGGGGTTAAACAAGGCTTTTCTTCATGACAAGGCAGTCCTCGCCGTCCCCGTAATAACGCGAACGGGCGTATACCCCGGCGAATCCGCACGAAAGATACAAACTCATCGCCGCGGCGTTGGACACGCGCACTTCTAAAAAAATATTTTCCGCGCCGCGCCTTTTCGCCTCGGAGACAAGCTCCTTAACGATACGCCTTCCCACGCCGCCGCGCCTGTATTCCTCCGCGACGAGCACGTTTTCCAAATCGCAGCTTTCGCAGGCGACGCTTATACAGCCGTATCCGATTATCTCGCCGTCCTCTTCGGCGACGAGCATAGAGTACGATTGGTTTTCGAACGAGGTGGCAAGCGTGCCGAAGCTCCACCCCTCGCCCTTGAAGCCGAGCTTTTCCAGCTCTGCAATTCTCAATATGTCCTCGTATCTGCACTTACGGATAATCATCGTCTGTCTTCAAGCCGCGCGGCTCTCTCCTCTTCCGCCTGCGATTTACGGACGTACAGCGCCGAAACGCCGTTCCTGCCGCCGCAATTTTTTGCCGCCTTAATTAGGCAAGCCCGTATGTCTACCCGTGTGTAAGAGGGCAGGTCAAGACTTTCGAAGCCGTAAATCGGACGGTTGAGCTTTTCAACTTCCGAACGCGGCAGATAACGGGGAGAAACGTCCTCCGCCCCGTCCGCGCCGTAGCCGCAGACGTAAAAGTGGTCGTGCGCCGCGTCGATGGCTACCAGGTACGGGCAACCGCTATTGACATTATATGAAACGAGCCCGAACGCGGTTACGCCGGCCGCATTTTTGCCGAGCGCGATAGCAAAGCCTTTTACGCAGGATATGCCTATCCTTATGCCCGTAAACGACCCGGGACCCGTCACGGCGACGAAATAGTCGCATTCGTCCAAGGTCAGCTCCGCCTCCGAAAGCGTCTTTTCGATTTCGTCCATAAGCGTCACAGAATGGCGCATCGCGCAGTCGGGTATGAAGTTTACGACCTCCTTTTCCCCCTTTACGGCGGCAACCGTAAGATGCTTCGAAGAGGTGTCAACCGCCAAAAAATTACTCACAAATAATCTCCCTGTTGTGCGCGGTAAGCTTTTTAATCGTCACTTTTTTACAGTTTTCGGGCAGCACGTCGGCAATATTTTCCGCCCATTCGATTACGCAGATTCCGTCGGCGTAGAAATAATCGGTCAGCCCGAGCCTTTCCGCCTGCGCGCCGCCGTTAAGGCGGTAGCAGTCGTAGTGGTACAGCCTGCCGTCGTAATCGTTCATATACGCGTAGGTGGGGCTTAAAATTTCGTCGCCGATACCGAGAGCTTTTGCTATGCCCTTGACGAAAACGGTTTTGCCTGCGCCCATTTCGCCGTTTAAAAGCACCACGTCGCCCGCTTTAAGCCCCGCGGCGTAACTCTCCGCAAATTTTATTGTCGCTTCCTCGCCGCCCGATAAAAACTTAGCCATACGGATATTATAACCCGTACGGCAAAGTTTTGCAATTATTTTAATAACTCTATTTTAAAAGGCTATGCGCACGCTTGCTTTACGCACGGCATTTTTTGCGGCAAAGACCGATTGCCCGAAAAACCGCCTGCGCCGCGACTGCGTCGGAGGCGGTATGTCCTTAATAGTAATTTCTGTTATTTTATTTTCAATTTTTTCAAAGTTTTTGAAAGGTACTTATACATAATAACGCACAAGACCGATATCGCGACGCCTTTAATAAGGTTAAAGAAGATGACGAAATAATAAAGCTTATCGAAATATTCCCGCGCTTCGCTACCCATATAGAGCGGAAAGGTAATATATCTGTTACATACCAACGCCGCCGCAGTCTGTAAAATAATTCCCGCAATCAGGGTGGGGATTACAACCTTTAAACCCTTTTTAAAGTAATACGCAACCGAGGGTATGAGTATGAACCCGAATCCCATAATTATATTCGCAAGCTCGCCAACGCCCCCCGTCGAACCGAGAGGTATGCGCAACAGCTCCTTTATAACCAGAACTATAGACGCTTCGACGGGTCCGAACGCGAATCCCATAAGCATAACGAACACAAGAGAAAAATCGAGTTTTAGGAATGAAGCCTGCGGAAAAATCGGAAAGTCGAGCAGACTTACGACAAACGAAAGCGCGGTGAACATACCCAAAGTCGCAATCTTTCTCGCGGAAAAAAACCGTTTGGCTTTGGTCTTGGCGGACGGAGAGAACTTGCCGTCCGTCTTCTCTTCGCCGCCGCCGTCGGACGGAGTTTCGCCGCTATCATTCGGATAAACCTGCTGAGGAACGTCCCGTACCACGGTTTCGCCGGAGGTCTGGTCGGCTTCGTATCGGGTTGTCTGTGACGCCTGTGATTTCATAATAAAAGAACTCCTTAAATATTTTTTAATTTAAGTCATTCTATTAAAAAAGCCCCGAAAATTCGGGGCTTCAAGTTTAAAAGCAAATTGCGCCACGCGCCCTGTCGGCACACAGGCAAAAGTTTTCTTTTACCGTCCGGACTATACCGTCGGTACGGGAATTTCACCCGTTCGGGAGAGCGAAGCCGTTGCTCCGCCTCTTCGCAGACTATACTGCCGGTAGGGAATTGCACCCCGCCCCAAAGAACAACTTAAAATTGTATATTCATTATAGTAAGCTATATTAAGCTTGTCAAGCGCAGAATTCACTGTTTGTGAAGAAATTTTTTCAACGCGACTCCTTTAATCGGCGCTTCGGCAACCCCTCCGCGTTTCGGACTTGCCGCGTTAGGGCGGCGGAAAATAACCCGACGTCTTTTGCCGTCGCACACCCAACCATGACGGGCATTATTAAGCGTTCGAAGAGCTGGCATCTCGAAACGTACTAATTGTCTGTAAACATTATAAAATAAAAGCCAAAAACAACAAAACAAATTGATAAATTTTTT
>CAZUYN010000054.1:6137-8408 GCA_964624495.1 uncultured Clostridia bacterium | reverse complement strand
GGCGCCATTAACGGCAATGCGGACAAGTCCACCTGGTGGGCGACCCCCAAGGGCAGAGCCGTCGCAAGACCCCGCCTCGTCACCTTGAATAAGTGCGAAAACGTGGTTTTCCACGGCGTAACCTGTAAAAATTCTGCCGCCTGGAATCTTCACCCTTTCTTTTCCAAGAACCTCGGCTTCTATGATTTAAGGGTACAGAACCCGTATACGGGTCCCAACACGGACGGCTTAGACCCCGAAAGCTGCGATAACGTCAAGATTATAGGCTGTATCTTCTCGGTCGGCGACGACTGCGTAGCCCTTAAAGCGGGGAAGCTTTATATGGGCGCCAAGTACAAGACCCCTGCAAGCAACCATACCATCCGCAACGACCTCTTCCGGGACGGACACGGCGCGATAGTGCTCGGAAGCGAAATTTCGGGCGGCGTAAAGAATCTCGACGTCTGCCAATGCGTATTCAAACACACCGACAGGGGGCTGAGAATAAAGACGAGAAGGGGCAGGGGCAAGGACTCGGTTATCGACGGCGTCGTATTTGAAAACATTAAGATGATTAACGTCATCACGCCGTTCGTTATAAATATGTATTATTTCTGCGACCCCGACGGACATACCGAATACGTCTGGTCGAGGGAAAAGCATCCCGTCGGCGACGACACCCCGTATATGGGCAAGTTCCTGTTTAAGGATATCGAATGTACGGACTGCGAGTGTATGTGCGCGTACTTTGACGGACTTGTGGAGCAGCCCGTAAAGGAAGTCGTTTTGGAAAACGTAAGCTTTACGTTCAAGAAAGACGCAAAGCCCTTCAAGCCCGCGATGCTCGAATTTGTCAGGGAATATTGCAAAGAGGGAATTTATATAGATAACGTGGAGCACGTAGTGCTTAAAAACGTTACTTTCGACGGAGTTGAAGGAGAGAAAGTGATTAAGAAGAACTGCGGTAAGCTTACGATACTGTAAGCTCCCCGTAAAAGTAAAAAAATACTGTAAAGGCGTGAAAATGAATTACGAAATTATTGACAAATATATAGACAGACTTATTGAAGACACAAAACCCGAAGCCCCCGTATGGAATATAGAAAATATACGGTTGGGCAAAACCCCCGGCTGGAATTACATAGACGGCTGTATGATGACCTCGCTCTATTCCATATATAAGCAGACGGGCGACAAAAAATATCTTGATTTCATAGATAATTTCGTCGATTATTACGTCTTTGAGGACGGCTCCATACGCGGCTACGAATTCGATACGTTCAATCTCGATAACCTCAACGAGGGGAGAATACTCTTCGACTTATACGCGGAAAACGGCAAGCAAAAGTACGCCGCCGCGACGGAACTTCTGTATAAGCAGATACGGCAGCAACCGCGCACGCAGTACGGGAATTTCTGGCATAAAAAGGTGTACCCCAATCAGGTCTGGCTGGACGGGATATATATGTCCGAGGTGTTCTATACGCGGTATCAGGCGGAAAAGGGCAATGGCGATTTCAAGGAGATAATCGGGCATTTCCAAAGCGTATACGAGCATATGTACGATAAGCAAAAGCGGTTGTACTATCACGGCTGGGATACCTCTAAACAGGCGTTCTGGGCGGATAAGGAGACGGGGCTGTCGGCAAATTTCTGGCTCCGTTCGATAGGCTGGTATACCGTCGGGCTTATAGACGTGCTGTCCTATCTCCCCGACAGTGCGAAAGAGGGGAAGGCTATCCTCGGCGAAATATTCAAAAATACGATAGAGGGGTTGGAAGGCTATATCGACCCCGAAACGGATATGTTCTGGCAGGTGCCTAATTATATCGGCAGAGAGGGCAACTACCCCGAAACCTCGGGCTCTTCCATGATAGCGTACGCGATGATGAAGGGAGCCAGACTCGGCTATGCGGACAAGCGTTTTGCGGAGATAGGCAAAAGGGTATTCGAGGGTATCTGTAAGAAATATCTGACCGAAACGGACGGCAAGCTCAATCTTGGCGGAATATGCCTGGTTGCTGGGCTGGGGCCGGAGAATAACCGCCGCCGCGACGGCTCGTACGAATATTATATTTCCGAGCCCGTCGTCGAAAACGACGCCAAGGGCACGGGACCTTTCGTTATGGCATATACCGAAATCAAACAGCTGTAAGCTTGTGTTAAAAGGCGCGTTCCAAACGCGCCTTTTTATATTTAATAACGTTTTATAATTTTAACCCTATGTAAACGGCGATACCGGAGAAGCAATTTAAAAGTTACGCCATGTAAAGCGGACGTTATTGATTTAAA
>CAZUYN010000054.1:0-6037 GCA_964624495.1 uncultured Clostridia bacterium | reverse complement strand
AAAGCGCTTTGCCGAAATAATTATGCGCCAAGGGACGGGAGCCTGAAAGCGTTTTATAAGATTGAATCCGCCGCGCGGTATTTACCGCGCGGCGGTTACTTTTCGGCTCCCGAAACGTCAGCCCTTATTGCCGGTAATTTTACAGCCGAATTCGTCCTCTAATCCCAACAGATAATCCGCCGACACCTCGAATATAGAACAAAGCTTGCGTATGCTTTCGATGTCGGGTTGGGTGCGTCCCTGCTCCCACGAGGCGTAACAGTTGGGCGAAACGCCCAGCGCCGTATAGATATCCTTCTGCGTATATCCCCGCGACTTTCTTATAACCCTTAAAGATTCGTTGAATTTCATAACTATATTTTAAATGTTTATACCCAATTTGGGTTGACACTACCCAAAATAAGCAGTATAATATATCTACCCATTATGGGTAGATGCCGAAAAATATACTGCAACGGACGTCGGAGAGAGCCATATGAGCTTTTACGGCAGTCTTCGACTTTTTGCTATATTTTTTTATCCGTAAAGGCAGATATAATCTTAATATGCCCGACGGGTGCGGTTAATATGTTTCAACGCGGCACATAATTTTAAAAACCTTGACTATAATAATATAAAGTGTTATACTTTTAAACGCGACATAGTTAAATATTATTACGGTTAGGTTCACAACCTGTATTACGGTTAGGTTCACATACCCGTGAGCTTAATAGGGTTTACTTATCAATTTTGGTAGAAGTGTGTCTTCTCAAAATTACAAAAAAGTAAGCTCATTTTTGCTAACTGTAATTTAACTGTGTCGCAACAAGCGGGAAGTATACATTTTCTATATGTCGCTTCTTTCTTGGAAGCGGCATTATTTTTTACAGAATTTTTAAAGGAGGTTTCATGGGAAAGATTTTTAAAGCGCCGGTTACTTTTTTAACCGCGGTAATCTCCGCCTGCTTATTGATTTTTGCGTCGTCCTGCGGCAATCCGCACGAGCATGCCTATGTGACCTCGGTGTTCGAGGCGACGTGCACGGAAGGGGGATATACCGAACACGTCTGCACGGTATGCGGCGACAGATACGTAGACGGCGTAACCGAAAAACTCGGACACAGCTTTAACGGCGACATATGCGGACGGTGCGGCTTCGATTCGCGGCTGTCGTTTAACTTAAAAAGCGACGGCACTTACGGGGTATCCGTTTTAGTCGCCTCGGTCACGGAGATGACGATACCCTCGCAATACAACGGACGGGCAGTCACCTCCGTCGGCGATAACGCTTTTAAAAACTGCTCCGGGCTGCTGTCGGTGACTATCCCCGACAGCGTGACCGATATCGGCGCGTACGCCTTTTACGGTTGCAGCAGTCTGACAACGGTATATCTCGGCGACGGGTTGCAAAGCCTCGGCGAGGGCGCGTTTTACGGCTGTGTGGAGCTGACGGGCGTTACGATTCCCGACAGCGTAACGGATATCGGCGCGTATGCGTTTTACGGCTGCCGCTCTTTGACCGAAGCGGAGATAGGCAACGGCGTAAAGAGCATAGGCGGTAACGCCTTCGACGGCTGCGCGGGGCTTTCAAGGCTGACGATAGGCGAAGAGACGGAGATAATCGGGACCGCCGCCTTCCGCGAGTGCGTAGCTCTTACGTCGGTCGTTATACCGGACAAGGTTAAAAGCGTAGGCGATAACGCGTTCTACGGCTGCCGCGCCCTGACCGAAATCACGCTGGGCGGCAGTCTGGAATATTTAGGCAACTCCTCGTTCCGCGGTTGCAGTGCGCTGACGGCGGTAACCGTACCCGACGGGGTGCTGAGCATAGGCAATTACGCCTTCGACGGCTGTACGGGACTCGCCGCGCTGACCATAGGGAAAGCCGTGACGGTTATAGGCGAGGCGGCTTTCAGGGAGTGCGGCTCTCTTACGGCGGCGGTCATACCCGACAGCGTTACGCGGATAGGCAATTACGCGTTCTATCTGTGCGGCAGTCTGGAAGAGGCGGCAATCGGCGACGGCGTAACCTTTATAGGCGAAAACGCTTTCGGACTGTGCAGCGGGCTGACCAAGGTCGTTTTGGGCGGCAGCGTGGGCGAAATAGGCAAGCGGGCGTTTAATTATTGCAGCAAGCTAACCGCCGTGACCATACCGTACAGCGTAACCGATATCGGCGCGTACGCTTTTTCCGATTGCAGTACGTTGACGAGCGTGACGTTTGAAAACACCGACGCGGATTGGAGAGTCGGCGGCGCGGACGTCGACGGCAATAACCTTTCCAACCCTCTTGTCGCCGCGGAACTTCTCACGCGCAACTATTGCAGCAGCGGCTGGAAGATAACGTGACGCGTGGCGATATAGCGAAGCGTTCCCGAACGGCCGTTCGGGAACGCTTTTAAAATCGGGTCGGGTTATAACGTCAGTCGGCGGGGGCGGTGACCGTATATTCGGTCACGTCCTTTACGGTTTCGCCGTCGATTTGCAGGGCGCAGGGGCTGTCGAATTTAACCGTGATTTTTTTGCCCGTAAAAATCTTTACGTATTTGGTCTTGGCGACGTGCGTGCCCTTGAAGAGGGAGGGGAAAATCATAAGCGTTTTCAGCCTGCCGCAGCCGTGAAACACGCACAGCGAAACCGTGCGCTCCCTGTTCAGTCTGTCCTGCGAGGGCGTGGGCTTCATGCCGCCGCCGTACAGCCTGCCGTTCATCGTCGGCGCTATCCATACTTTTTTAAAGCTCTCGGTCACGCCGTCGACGGTAATTTCGGCGTTCAAAGGTTTAAAACCGAACAGCGCGCCCTTAATCGCTATGCCGGCGTAGTTTATTTTGTCCTTGCCGGCGGCTTTCATATCGTCGCCGACTTCGCAGCAGTAACCGTCTATGCCGAAGCCGACCCCGTTGATAAACAGTCTTTGCTCTCCGTTGACCTCCACCGAGGGGAGCTTTTTGAAAAACTCGGTCATATCCACGGGCTTGTCGCCTTTAACTCTGCCTACGTCCGCCCAGAAGTCGTTGCCGTTGCCGCCAGCGTAGTAATAGACGGGCACGCTTATGCCGATACCGCGGACGTCGTTGATAAATCTGTTCAGGGTGCCGTCGCCCCCGACGATAATAACGCCGTCCTCCGCGCTTATCTGCGAAAAGAATTGCGCGAGGTCGGTTTTGGTCAAATCGAGGTATTCGAACGCGTCGCCGGGCAGGGCGGCGGAAAGTTCGTCGCGGAAGGACGCGTCGTTTACGTTGCCCGCAAAGGGGTTGAACAGTACTTTATAATTCATTGGTTTTTCCTCGCAATTTTTTATTTGTCCGCCGCGGCGTTTGGCGCGCAGACGGCGGTTATGAATACATATTTTTAAGTCTTATCCGAAGCCGCCGCGTTTTCGGCGTACTGCATGGGCGAAGCCCCGAAGAATTTTTTGAACGCGCGCGAGAAGTACAGCGGCTCGGCAAAGCCGCACGCCTCGGCTATCTGCGACACGGTATAGTGCGAATAGCTGTTGGATATGCCGCTTAAAATAAGCGCCCTTGCCCGTTGCATTCTCAACCCGTTGAGAAAATCGTGCGGAGTTACGCCGACTTCCTTTTTGAACAGCTTTCGGACGTAATCGCGATTTAACGGCAGCTTGGCGATCGCCGCGTCCGCGGAAAACGCGCTGTCCGCAAAATTTTTTTCTATCTCCGCTTTCAGCATTTTCGTGACGGGGTGCAGGCGTTCGGGGTAGTCCTCGCAGACGTATGCGACGATAAGCTGACCCAAAGCGGACAGCACTGCGCCGCCGCTCCGTCCGCCGAAGCGGAGCACGGCTTCGTCCGCCGCCCGTCTAAGACCTTCGCAAGCCTCGCCGTCCGTAACGTTGACGGGCAGATTGGCAGGGATGAGGGGCTGCTCTATGCAGACGGCGGCGTCCCCGTCGCCGAAGCCGCAAAGGGAGTGGTAGGCATAGGGCGGAATTATCGCGCAGCCGCCGTAAGCTACTTCGGCAGAGTCGCAGCCGCCGTAATTTACGTGCGCGCTTTCGGGCGTGTCTGCGCCGCGGCAGATTATTTTAAGACATTTGTTGAATTTCTGCTCCTGTTTTTCGTAGTCGGGGAAACTTCCCGCGAAAACTATGTCGTTCATATCCGTATTATATCACGTTGCGTCCGGTTTGTCTATAAGCGGAGCAAAATTTAAGGGAGGATATCAGCCGAGCTTGAAATAAACCTTACTCCCCGTCGCTTCGCAATACGTGCCGTCGTGCCCGTAGCCGCGTTTAATAAAGTAGTCCTCGGTTTCGTCGGTGGGCAAAAGGTATATCTCCTCCGCGCCGTGCGCTTTAAGCGACGCTTCGGCATAGGTCAACAGCTCCGCGCCGTAATGCTTGCCGCGGAACGCAGGCGAAACGTACAGCTCTCGCACGTCGCCCGAGCCGTCCCTGAAATTCCAGTCGTTGACGGGGTCGTCTATCTGATAGATAATAAAGCCCGTAAGCAAGCCGCCTTCAAAGCTGCCCGCGGCGTAAAACAACTCCGCTTTAAGGTCGGGCAGGACGTATTCGTCAAAGAGGTGGGAGGGCTCGTCCTCGCAGTCCAGCTCTTCATAATATTCGCAGAACAGTCGTCTGAATTCGGGGCAGTCCTTGTCTGTGATGTCTTTTATTATCATATTAACTCCCTGCGGCGCCGCGCATAGGTTTTAAATAAAAACAGGGCGCCTCCGTGCGGAGACGCCCGTATAGCTTTTGATTATTGGGCAACGGGGTAAACCGAAACCTGCTTACCGTCCTTGCCGACTCTTTCGAATTTTACCGTTCCGTCGATGAGCGCGAAAAGGGTGTCGTCCTTGCCGATACCGACGTTGTTGCCGGGCTTGAACTTGCTGCCGCGCTGTCTTACGAGAATGTTGCCCGCAAGCACTGCCTGACCGTCCGAACGCTTGATGCCGAGGTATTTGGGGTTACTGTCTCTGCCGTTGTCGGTAGAACCGCCGCCCTTTTTGTGGGCAAATAATTTAACGAATATCATTTTTCAGTCCTCCTTGCAATTATTCCGCCGCGTTTTCGGTTTCGGCGGGCTTAGCCGCCGCCTTTTTTGCCGTGCGCTTCTTTGCGGCGGGTGCGCCGATAGCCGTAACCTTGATTTCGGTATAGGGCTGTCTGTGACCCTGCTTTTTTCTCTCGTTTTTCTTGGCTTTGTACTTAAAGACGATAATCTTCTTTTCCTTGCCCTGCCTGATAACCTCTGCGGTTACCTTTACGTTTTCGACTTCCTTGCCGACGCAGATCGTCGCTTCGTCCGCCGTCATAACGACGGGGAAAGAAACGGCGTCGCCTACGTTTGCGGCAAGCTTTTCCACCTTTAAGGTGTCGCCCACGGAAACTTTATACTGTTTGTTTCCGTTTTCAAAAATTGCGTACATGGTTTGTCCTCCTCTAACCAGTCTCGTCGGATACTGAATTGCCAAAGGCTTAGGCGGCGCGGATAGATTTTTTTGCGCACTTAAAAAGCCCGTTCCGAACGGCTCGCGTTAAAATATATCACACCGTGCGCATTTAAGTCAAGCAATTTTCGGCGGTTATGAATATAAATCGCCGCAAGTGGCAAATTATTATTAAAGTTTTTTTAAGGAGACAATTATGGAAAGTATTAAAAACGACAGCGAAATTCTCGCCGAAATATACCGCAACGCCCAGCTCGGCGTTACTTCAATCGTCGATTTGTTGCCCGAGGTGGACGACGAGGAGATGAAAGAAGAGCTCACGCGCCAGCACGAAGAGTACGAAAAGGCGTGCTCCGAAGCCGCGCAGATAGCCGCCCGTTTGCAGCTTGAATTAAAGGAGCCGTCGCCCGTAAAAAAGGCGATGATGTGGTCCGCAATAAAGATGAACGCCGCGGCGGACAACTCCCGTTCCAACGTCGCGCAGATGATGATAAAGGGAACGGTTCAGGGCATAACCAGCCTTAAAACCTCTTATTCCGAAAGCGAAAAGGTTATGAACGGAGAAATTAAACAGCTCCTCCAAAACCTGATAGCGACCGAAGAAGGCTTCGAGAAAAAGTTAAAGAGCTATCTTTGA
>CAZUYN010000053.1:0-8861 GCA_964624495.1 uncultured Clostridia bacterium | reverse complement strand
TCTGAAAAAAATCGCCGTTAGCGGAGATAGAATTAAACCGTAAAGCGGCGTCCGGCCCGAAAAACACAGAAAAAACGGCGGAAGATTAAGTGTGTTTCCATAGTGAATTTGGATAATCATACAGTTCGGTGATGGTCTTATAAAATCAACAAAAAAAGCCGCTGAATACTCGACAATTCACCGACTTTAATATTTATTTCAAATTCTGATTGTTCTGCCGTAGATATACATTTATAAAGTAAAAGAATACCGAAATTACCGCAAACTAAATCAATACAATTGCTTTTCATATTAACCCATACGCAAAATTGAGTAAGTTCGTCATATCCCCGTATTATGATTATGTATTTATTATATACCGCTCATTTTAAACAAAAGCATTATACTAAAAGCATTACCATATAAACGGCACAAGCGACAATTTCCGCAAGACCTACCCCGATAAATAAACCTAATCCCAACAACCCCTTATCCCCCAAAACGGAAACAGGTGTTAATTTGTGCGTAAATGGATTATAGTTCTTTATTTGATATTTTACTGCAAATTTACCGAAACCAATATGAAATATTACCGTAAATGCAAACGCAAGTATACAAAGAACGATGACAGGCGAAGCATAAAACGGTATTTTTTCTCCAAAAGTTATATTCAAAACAAATGCCGATACGCTGATAATCTCAAAATCCAATACTATCAAAAAAAATATAAAAATATTTCTATAAAAGAAACGACCGCGTTGTTTTTCCGATTCAACATCATCGGTAACCGGAAGCTTTGCTAATTTTTTTTGAAAGCAAATTAAAAATAAAGTAACAAATACTATACACGGAATTAAATCAATAATACCGACGAGTTTACAAGCTAAAGACATATTAAATACTCTAATTGCCAACCATACTTATATTTGGAAAAGGTACAAGAACACTGCAATGAAATTATATCAAACTAAAAATGCTTACAGCTGAAAATTTAAAACATAAACTAATCTTCAATCTCACGAAAATAATTATATTATTTTTAGTTATTATTGCCAAATATTTTATCTAAGCGCCGTCCATTTTATTCAAGCTTAAACAAACCGTCCGCTTACGGCAGGTTTATGTATTCGGAAAGGCTTAAACACTTCGCGTCGGTCTTGCGTACAAGATATTCGCGCAGTAGCTTTAAAGCGCGTTTTTCGCCCTCCGCGTTCAACCCCCGTGCGTCTGCCCTGTGTCCGTCGGCGGCGCGGAGCGCCAGATAGGTTGCGCCGCCCACTTGCGCGAATTTACTGCAATCCCGGCAGGTGAAAGTCCCTCCGTCCAAATCGAAGCGGAGCTTTTCAGCCCCGTCCAGACGGCAACCGCATACGGGGCAGAACGCGCTTACGGTGATTCCGTAGCCCGACGACCTTAGCGCGGCGAGCAGAAACGAGGACAGCGCGAGCCGTTCGTCGCCGCCGCACATATCCCTTAAAGCCCTGACGCACAGGGAGAACATATCGCTTCCGCCGTCGCCGTCCGCGGTCAGGCATATCGCCGCTTCGCACACCGCGCAGGCGGCATAGTATTTATTTACGTCGCAACGCAGTTCGTAAAAGCTTTCGCATTCGCTCGCCTGAATTACGGTGTACCGTCCTCCGCGCCCGGTAAGGATATATTCGGCAAAACAAAAAGGCTGGGCGGCGAATTTAAGCTTCGCGCCGGCCTTTTTTACGCCCTTTACGCCTGCGGTTATCTTTCCGCGTTCGGCTGTAAGCAGGGTGAGAATTTTATCGTTTTCCTGATAGTCAACCGCCCTAAGCATCAACGCGTTGACTTTGATTTCCGCCAAAATTTATTTTCCTTTAAGTTCTTTATATAACATATAGTAGCTGACCGAGCCCGTCTTTTCGAACATCTTCCAGGCGAGCTCCGCCGCGTCGTTATCCCTTACTTTCATACCCAAGCCCCCTTTTAAACAGGTTGGGCAGAAATTAAAAATTTATGCCGCGGTTGCGCGGTTTACCGCTGCGGCTTTTTGCCGTAGCCGAAAGTCTGCAATACCGAAGGGCGGTCGCGCCAGTCCTCCTTGACCTTGACGTAGGTGGTAAGAAAGACCTTAGCGCCCAAAAATTTTTCCATATCCTGTCTTGCGAACGAGCTTGCCTCCTTGATAGCCGCGCCCCGCTTGCCTATCAAAATAGCCTTATGGTTGGGCTTTTCGCACACGATATCGAGGTTTATATCGTAGACGCCGTCAGAATTTTTCGTAAATTCGTTGACTATGATTGCAACGCCGTGCGGTATCTCCTTATCGAACTTTAACAATATCTTTTCGCGCATGATTTCGGCGATCATAAAGCGTTCGCTTTTATCGGATACGATATCGTCCCGTACGACCTTATCGCCCTCGGGCAGCATTGCGACTATTCCGTCCACTAAATTTTTAAGGTTTATACCCTTACGCGCGGAAACGGGATAGACGTCGCATTCCACGCCCGCTTCGTACAGCTTTTTTACGTCCGCAGGGATATTTTCCCGTGGCATAATGTCTATCTTCGTGTACGCGATAAGCATAGGGATATTGCCGCGCGAATAGCGTTTTACCAGCCCGATATCCGCCTCGGTAATACCTGCGTGCCCGTCGAGCACGAACAGTATTAAATCGACCCCCTTAGAGGTCGTCTCCGTGGTCTTTTCCATCTCCTGCGAGAGGGCGTTTTTCGCCTTATAGATGCCGGGAGTATCGATAAAGACTATCTGGTAGTCCTTCCCGTTTATAACGCCCATAATCGCGTCGCGTGTGGTCTGCGGCTTGGGTGAAACTATCGCCACCTTTTCTCCGACGAGGACGTTGACGAGGGTAGATTTTCCGGCATTGGCTTTGCCTATTAACGCTACATATCCGCTTTTCATATAAATAGACGCTTCGATCTTTCCGAAAAAAAATTATTTGCGTTCCAAGCCAAGCTTAGCCAAAACGCGTTCTTCCTTTGCGCGCATTTCAAGCTTGTCTCCGTCCGTCATATGGTCGTAGCCCAGCAGATGACAAATTCCGTGCGTGGCAAGGTAAAAAAGCTCCCTTTCAAACGTGTGCCCGTATTCGTCCGCCTGCTCCTGCGCCACCTCCTTGCATATGGCGACGGAGCCGATGAAGAGCGTTCCGTCGTCGTCCACGTCGTAGGGGTAATCGTCCTTATCGAGCTTTTTGCCGCGGATATTATCCAGCGTCGGGAAGGACAGGACGTCGGTCACCTTATCGATATTTCTGAAACGGCTGTTCAGGTCTTTAATCGCGTCCTTATCGACGGTTATAATTTCGACGGATAAGGGGCAGTTTGCCGTATATTCGCCTTCAAACGCGTTTGCAAGAGCCGAATAATCACGGTCTTCGCAGATTATATTCAACATTACCGCACCTGCTTTAACCCTGCTTGCCGATTTTGAGCTTGGGATAGGATATCCTCGAATGGTATACGCCCGACAGCGACTGGGCTATCGTGCGGCTGATAATGGTCAAATCGCGCATGGTTATGTTACAGTTGACGAACTGGTCGAGGTTCATACGCTCCTCGATTAAATTGCCGGCAAGCTTTTCTATGTTTGCAGCCGAGCGGTCGGCAAGCGAACGCGTCGCCGCTTCCACCGCGTCCGCAATCATAATTATCGCCGCGATGCGCGATTCGGGAACCGGTCCCGAATACGAAAAGTTGGATATGGGCACTTCGCCGTCGGTCATTTTAAGCGCCTTTGCATAGAAGTACTTAATGGGCAGCGTGCCGTGGTGCTGTATAGCCGCGTCCGCAAGAAATTCGGGCAAATGGTATTTTTTTATAAGCTTTGCGCCGTCGCGCGTGTGCGAGCGTATTATTTCCGCCGACAGCTCGGGCGCAAGCTCGTTATGAATATTGCGGTCGGACTGGTTTTCGGTAAACATTTCGGGGTTTTTGAGCTTGCCGACGTCGTGGTAGAGCGCCGCCGCCCTTGCGAGCTCGCCGTCCTCCCCTATCGCAATCGCGCACGCCTCGGTAAGCTGCGCGACCACCACCGAATGGTTGTAGGTGCCGGGCGCTTCGTTTTTGAGCCTTTTCATCAAATTCGCGTTGGGAGCGGTGATTTCACGCAGACGGAAGGTGGTCAGCTCGGAGAAAATCAGCTCGAACACGGGGAGCAGTATTATATACAGCAGGGTTGAGAAAACCGCGCCGAGCGCGCCGTAAGCGAGCAATATCCATTCCGAGCTGCTGCCGCCGAACAGTATTTCCATAACGCCGATGACCAGCTCTATGGGTATTAAAAATACGAATACGAGAAGAATGCTCTGCAACCTCGTCTTGACCCTGTGCGATACGAACACGACCAGCGTGCCCGCAAAGACGGACATTAAAAGGCAGGAGCAGAATTGAAGTATGTCCTGCGTGTTGAACGACGCAAGGCAGATATTTATATCCAATATAAATAATATAAGCGCGTTTATCACGTTTAAAAATATAGCCTGCTTTCTGCCTAAAAGCGCCGCGCACATAACGGCGAAAAAGCCAAACGGGCGCGCATTGGGGTCTAACAGATAGGTCATCAGAAAGCTGAACACGAACGATAAGTCCAGAAGCAAGAATATTTCGAACTGCTTGGAGGGCTTGGCAAGTATCTCCCTGCTTTCGAAATACAGATAGCCGAACATCAGTGCGGACAAAAACAGCACGCCCGCCAGCATAAACACGGCTTTACCGACGTTTGCGGTTATAAATTCGACTACGTGCCCGTCCTGCCTTATGGCAAGCATAGCCAACGCCAGGGCAAGCATAACGATAATGTTGAATAAAAACGTTAAAATCGCCAGCCAATATTGTTTTTTAGTCAGTTTTATTTCCACTTTTATCTCTCCCGACGTCTTGTCCGGCATAGGCGCGGACTATGCGCATAACCAAAGTATTCCGCACGACGTCTTTGTCGGTAAGGTTAATTTGCGAAATTCCCTCTATCCCTTTTAAAAGCGAGGCGGCGTGTATAAGTCCGCTCTGCTTCCCTTCGGGCAGGTCAATCTGCGTCGCGTCGCCCGTAATTACCATCTTGCTCCCGTCGCCCAAACGGGTTAAGAACATCTTCATCTGCTCCCTTGTGGTGTTCTGGGCTTCGTCGAGTATTATAAAGGCGTTGGACAACGTCCGTCCGCGCATATACGCAAGCGGCGCGATTTCGATTACGCCCCTTTCCATTAATTTTGCATACGCCTCCGCGCCGAGCATTTCCTGCAAGGCGTCGTACAAAGGACGGAGATAGGGGTCTACCTTAGTCTGTAAATCTCCCGGTAAAAAGCCCAGCTTTTCGCCCGCCTCGACCGCAGGTCTCGTTAAAATTATGCGTTCCACCTGCTTTTGCTTGAAGGCTTGTACGGCAAGGCAGACGGCAAGATAGGTCTTGCCCGTGCCGGCAGGTCCTATGCCGAACACAATCTGATGTTTTGCTATCGCGTCCACGTAGGCTTTCTGCCCGACGGTTTTGCACTTTACGGGCTTGCCCTTAAATGTAACGCCCACCGTGCCCGACGACAGCTTGCAGATATCCGCAGCCCTGCCGTCCTTGGCAAGCTCTACGCAATAAGCCGCCCTGCCGCCGTCTATCCTTTCGCCGCTCTCCGCCAAAAGTATGAGGTTTTTGAACACCTCCGCGGCGGTATGCACGTTTTCTTCTGCGCCGTCGATAATAATGTCGGCTCCCTCTACGCGGCAGATAACGTGCAGCTCGCGCGAGACGGCGTTTAAATTTTCGTCAAACGACCCGAGAACCTTGGAAAGACAATCCACGCTTCCGGCGTTTATCTTTTTCTGCATACGATAAGCTTTCCCCCGTTCAGTCCATATTGCGGGACTGTATGTACAAATATGTGAACGTTACCTCGTAATATACTCCGCCGTCGCAGGGCTTAACCCTATAACTCTTTTCCAATACGCGTTCGGAATACAGCGACGCGGCGGAGAGCGCCGACTGCGTGTTTTGCTCGTTTTCGCTTTCATAGAAGAGCGAAAGCGAGGCGTGTATCTCTATTTCGGCAAACCCGACGGCAAGGCACTGTCTTTTTGCGCCGTCCTCCGAGGTTTCGTACGCGGCTATAAGCACGTCGCCCGCTTCCACCTCGTCGCCCACGTTCTTTTCGGGCGTTCCGCAGATTGCGGTCAGGGCGTACAGCCTGCCCGACTTTTCCGCACAGAGCGGCGAATAGTCTGCCGAATTGCCAACCGCGTCCCGGGCGTGGACGTCTATAATCAGAAACCAGCCCTGCCTTGTAACCGAGCAGAATTCCACGCCGCTAAGCGCAGTTATCTCAGAGCGCAACAGCGGCTTGTCGAGCCGCGAACAGGTCGTCCACTCCCTGGCGCCGCACTCGTCCGCAAGCCGGAGAATCTGCGGCGACAAGTAGTCCGCATTGCCCGTGATTTTTATTCGGAGCACAAGCGACTGTGAAGCCAGGCTGACCGTTAAAAACGCAACCGCGCCGATAAGAATGCCGAGGCGGTTTTTACAAAAAGAGGCAAAGCGCATTCCCGCGCTCTTTTGCTTTATGACAGTATTATAACACGGGTGATTGAAAATTGCAAAAACTTTTTCACTATATTCCCGATTAACGCCGAAACGTATTTTCGCCCCGTTTATTTTTAAGTTACCGACGGGAATTCGGGCATTTGCAAGCTTTTTAAGCGCGATTTCGGGACGGGCGTATACTTCGAAAATAACCTTGTTATTCAACGCTGACCCCCGAAATATTTCCGCGCACGGACAAATCCTGCATAAAATACTTATCGATTACCAGATTTTCGCCCGTGACGATTACGCGGCGTTTTAAAACCGAAAGCACGATTTTTTGCGGAGTGTATTCCTCCACCCGTTTTACCGAGGAAAAGTAACCGCCGAACGAGGGTATGATGGTTATCGCCCCTGCGGTATCCGCCCCCGCCTCCTGCAACAACTGTTCTAAAATTTTCATAAAATAGTTTATGCTTTTTGCCTGCGGAATATTAAAACTGCAAAATCCAAGCGCGTCATTGCGCCCGTCCACCGTCATTGCGAGCGGAGTGAAACGGAGTGCGGCAATCCCAGAGATGATACCGCGCAACCTTGCCTTCCCCGAAGAACGGGGCGAGGGTAAGGCAAGGGGTACTCACCTACCGCAACGAGGGGATTGCCACGGGCGCGTTGCGCCCTCGCAATGACGGTTAGGCGGCGCAATGACGAAAGAATAAGCCGTCATTGCGAGCGGAGCGGAGCGGAGTGAAACGGAGTAGAACGGAGCGCGGCAATCCCAGAGATGAAACCGCGATTGCTGCGGTTACGGCTACCCTGCCAGACCCGTTTCGGCGCAAATATCCGACGCTGTTCTTGTTTTGCAATCGTATTCACAAAGTAAATGACCAAGCTCACAATCAAATATTCCACACATCCGACACAACGCGTCAACCGGGGAACACTTTGCCGTTTCCCCGTCTTCCAAGTATTTCCCTGCGGCACCCGATTCGTTCTGCGATTTCCTCTAATGATAATTTATTAGCTTTGCGTTCACTTCTTATTCGTTTTCCTATTTCTACAGCATTATAATCCATTGTCTTACAGCTCCATCAAATGATATACTAAAATCACAAAAATCTTACAGAATTGTAATTTTGATAGAATTTTGTGCTTGTAAAGTATAGTATATCCCGTTATAATTGCTTTTCCAAATTAAACGTAAAAGACTAAGCGAAAAAAGAGGCGTGTAATGGATAAAAACTTATTTCCGAATTGGCGGCGGCAGAACGAAGAGCCTATCAAAATGGATGGCGCCCGAAAAATAAAGAAAAAGTAAGCAGATATAACAAAGACTATTGGGAAAGACAAGCAACGATACGAATTTCGGCAAAGAAAACAGTTAAAACCGATGACGAAAAGATTGACGATCAAGAAAAAAGAATTAGCTGCACTTGCTTTTAGTTTTGTACCGGATATTCCGGCTTATATAGAAAGCCATATGAAAGAATATCTTGATTATCTATCAGAAACGGGGCAGACAGATGTTGGATATCAGCATCGCGGAGGCGGCGGTCATGTCGAGAAGACCTAAAAAATATGTACCGAAACAATTTGAAAGTAGCAGTCCTCAATTCGATACAAGCGCAAATATTTATATGTCTATGCTTATGTCCGCTGCTTGGCAATCTTTAAACGCAGGCGCTAAAATGCTTTATATGTGGCAGTATTACGGCGAAAAAAGAAAGCCTAAACCAGATTTTAAGCAGTTAACGGAACAGGAACAACAACAATGTTTTACTATGAATAAGTCTAAATGGAAAGACCTATACCACATTTATACCAATGACAGGCAGTTTTGTAAGTCGTACTTTGTGCTCGCGATATAATATCTTTCTTCTTCCATGCTTCACCCCAAAGATAAATCAACGCCGCCGACAATGCGGATTACTCTTAAAATCTCATTAAACCAATCAGGCTCATCATTTCCAATATTTTTTTCTTTCCATTCATTAAGGACAGTTAGAACACTTTCGTTGGAGGGGAATGTGGAGCCGAGTTCTTCCATAACGCCATTCCAAGCGCAGGAGCATAGTGGCTACGTTTTCGGACGTTCTCTTTTTATCCTCGTTAACCAACCTGTCTATAAGCTCCTGACATTTGTGAGCGGTAATAGAAGAAATAGGCACGTTTCCGACATGCGGTAAGACGTGGTTATGGACTAAAAAATAAATAAACGCCGAAGCGAGAACTCCTCGCCTTGAAATGGAAAGATTTCGACTTAAACAAAGGCGTATTCACCGTATCGAATGCCTGTACGGACTTATGGAGAAGCGGAAGCCACGTTAAAATATTGCCGCAGCCCATTAACGTACGGTCGTCTTTATTCTATTTCGCCGGCG
>CAZUYN010000052.1:0-9048 GCA_964624495.1 uncultured Clostridia bacterium | reverse complement strand
GGCGCGAAAGTAGGCTGGGGAATTTTAAGTTATTTAATACCCCTCGTCGGGCTTATACTTTTCTGCGTATGGAAAAACGAGAGACCTGCGGTTGCCAAGGTGTGCGGCATCTGCGCCCTTGTTTCCTTTATCTTGAATATCGTTATAACCATTATATATGTAGCGGTTATCGCCGCAGCCATAACGGCATTATAAAAGCGTAAACTGAACCGCCGTGCGCAACCGATTATGCGCACGGCGGTTTATTTTTTTATGATTTTAATTATCTTATAAAATTGGTTTTTACCTTTTCGATTATCACGGGCTTTTCAAGCGGCGTGCCCTTTGCCGAGGACAGAAGCTTTAAAAGCCATACCATATTGGAGGCAATCGCCCTCATAATGGTTATGCCCTCCTCGTCCCGCGCCGCCTGTTGCGCGTTCGCCCCGAAATTCATATTCCAATAAGTCGAAGGCACCTGCAACATAGAATTTATCTGTATGTATTTATTTAGCACGTCGTAAGAAGCCGTCGTGCCCGCCCTTCTCGCCGCGACAACGCTTGCCGCAGGCTTGAACTGCATATATTTACCGTATGCGTAGAACAGCCTGTCCAACAGCGCGACCATCGCGCCCGACGGGGAGGCGTAGTGCACGGGGGCGGCGAAGATATAGCCGTCCGCCTCCTTTATTTTTTCGCCGATGGCGTTTACGGGGTCGTCGCCGAACACGCACTTGCCCGTCCTCTGGCAGCTTGCGCAGCCCATACAGCTATGTACAGCCGCGGTGCCAAGACATATAATTTCGCTGTCCGCTCCCTGCGCCTTTAACTCCTCCGCGATTACTTTAAGCGCCGCCGAGGTCGTCCCGTTTTCGTGCGTGCTGCCGTTAATCATTAAAACCTTCATTTTTCTTCACTCCCGTTTATAACTGTTTGATTTTCGCCTCGATAAGAGGCATATACTTCAATTCGTAGCCGAGCTTGTTCGGATGCGTGCAATCGCCGCGTCCGCAGGCGTAGCTGTCGAACGTATACAGGTCGCGGTGGTTTTCCAGAAAGGTATTCATACCGCTCTCCGAATATAAATCGACGTAAGATACGCCCCACTTTTTGCAGAGCGCGATAGCCCTTTCGCCGTACAGCTTTTGCAGTCTGTCGTCCCTTCTGCCCATATTATGCGGACGGAAAAACAGAATTTTCGCCTTGGGATATACCGTCATAAAGGTATAGAGCGCCGTTTCGAAACAGCGGCTGAAAGTATCCTCCCGCGTGACGCCGTATATGTCGAAGCCGCTATACCCTTCGCTTATTTCGCCGAGGGGAACGTCGGGCAACGCCGCGCCGTCCGAAATACAGCAGTCGTTCGTAAAGCCGTCGAACACTATATAATCGGGCATTATACCCTCTGCAAGAGCCGCTTTGACCTGGTCTATCAGCCAATTTTTACCCTGTTTATAACCTACCCTTGCGCCGCCCACGGCGTACTTTTTCAGTTTAAAACCCAAATCTTGTTTCAGGTATTCCCCCACCCCGAAGTCGTTATTGCCGGAGCCGTTGGCTATGCTGTCGCCGAACACCGCAAGAAGTTTATCCGAATAGTCCATTCAAATCACGCTTTATCCCAAAATTTTACTATTGCTTTTTGTACAAAAATCTGTGACAGTTTTCACACTCTACCACGTTGCCCACGGCGACCTTATCCTTATCCGCGATAGATAGCTCTATTCCGCATTTGGAACAGCGGTCGTTTTTTATTTCGCAGATAATCGGGAATATGCGCTCGGAGCGTTTGACCTGGTATCTGCGCAATACCTCGGGGTCTATGTCGTTTGACAGCGAGGAAAGCTCGGCAGAAACCGAGTCCATTAGCCCCTGCTTTTCCTTTTTGTACGCCTTGTACGCCGCGTCGATTTCGGGTATCTGCTTTTGGGTGGCGATTACCTTTTTCTTCAAAAGCCTGTACTCCTCGGACGTTTCCTTGGCGTTGGCGACGAGGGTGTTTATCTCGGTTTTGAGCGCCTTTAACTGCTCCGCGATTTTAGCGGCGTTGCGCCGGTAGAACGACAAATCGGCGCCTCCCTCCACGAGCTCGTCCAGATGCTCGAAGTCCTTTAAGGTTTCGGCAATTTCTTTATATTCCTGTCCGAGAGCTTCGAGGCGGTTTAAAAGCGCGCCCGACTTGGCGTCTAACTGGTCGAGCTTTTCGGAAGCCTTTTTCATAAAGCTCTGGGTCTGTACGAATTTTTTACGCTCCTCCGAAGCGGCTACTTCCTGTTCGAGTTTTAAAAGCTCGGAATCCTTTTCCTGGTACAGCAAGAGCTGAGAAATCTGTGACATATAATTTTCCTCCCGTCATGCAAACCTTTCGTCGAAGAAAAACGACGAAGGCGCGTCTATATAATTCTTGATCGATTGATAAATTTTGTTAAAGCCGTAGGCTTCCGCCGAATAGTGCGTAAGCTGTAAAACGCTTATTCCGCTTTCTACCAGCTCGGCTATTTCGTGGTGCTTCAAATCGGACGAAACGAACAAATCGCAGCAATTCGCCTTGGCAAAGGCTATCGACGCGTCGTCGCAGCCGGCTCCGCAGAACGAAGCGACTTTTTTTACGGTCACGCCGCTTTCGCCGTGGCAGACCGCCCTGTGCGTTTTAAATTCTTCGGCAACCAGCCGTAAGTACTCGCTTAACGGCTTGGGCTCTACCTCGTACGCCCTGCCGTAACCGCCGCCCTCCACGGGTGCGCTCAGCTTGCAGTCCGCGCCGCCGAGCCCCTTCATAAGAAAGTAATCGATGCCGCAAGGCGCAACGTCGAAGTTGAGGTGCATTGAAATTACCGAAACTCCGTTTTTTATGCAGCCTGCGAGCACGCGCGATTTGGAATCGAGCTTTACGTCTATACGCGAAACGCCGCCGTAAATCGCGGGGTGATGGGTGACGATCAGGTTACAGCCGTTTTCCAACGCCTTGCTTAAAGCCGCCCCGGATAAATCAAGCGAAAACAGTATTCCTTTTACGCTGTTTCCGCAGTTTAAAATTATGCCGCTGTTGTCGTAAAGCTTATACCTGGCGCAGAAGTCGTCCGAAAGCTTTACGGGCGCGACCTTTTCTTCGAGAATATGCAATACTTCTTCTACCGTCATTTTATTCCCGCCGCCCTTTTCAATAAATCTATTTTTAAGCCGAGGCTGTCACCTCCGCCGCCGTTTGCCGACTTATAGCCCTCCGCCTTTTTGATTTCCTGCTCCGCATAAGCCGCGAACAGCGGATTTTTAAGGCTGTCTTTGCCGAAGGCAAGCTCCTCTTCGGAATAATACGGCGTACCGCCGTATCTTTCGCCCTTAATTATAAAGTAGTATTTGCCGTCGTAAAATATATCGTCGGCAGTGATTTTGCAATTGTTTTCAATCAGAAAAGCGCGCAATCTGTCGGCGTTTTTCATAGGTTGGAGAATAAATTTTTCGGGAATGAAGCCCTCCGAAAGAATTTTTATAATCTCCATACCGCCCATACCGGCGATAAGCGCCTGTCCGCAATCCCGCGGCACGGCGGAAAGCCCGTCGCAGCATACTGCGCGGCATTGCCCCCCGACTATATAGGGTTTAAGCAACTTTTCCGCCTTGGAAAGACAGCTTGCGGAAACGTCCGAAATTACCGCCCCGCGGCATTTTTTGTTCTGCAAGGCGTACAGCGTGCAATAGCCGTGGTCGCAGCCTATGTCGGCAAAGGTCTCGCAATCGTCGATATACGAACAGATTGTCTCTATCCTGCCCATCAGGTATCCAAAAAGTCTTTAAGGTGCTTGGAGCGCGAGGGGTGGCGGAGCTTTCTTAACGCCTTGGCTTCTATCTGCCTTATCCTTTCACGGGTGACGTTGAATTCCTTGCCGACCTCTTCGAGCGTTCTGGGTCTGCCGTCGTCCACGCCGTATCTTAAACGCAGTACCTTTTCCTCTCGGGGGGTGAGCGTGCTTAAAACGGTTATCAGCGTTTCTTTGAGCATCGTCGTGGAGACGCTGTCCGACGGGGTTACAGCCCTGTCGTCCTCGATAAAGTCGCCGAGGTGAGAATCCTCTTCCTCGCCGATAGGCGTTTCGAGCGAAACGGGGTCCTGCGCGATTTTCTGTATTTCGCGCACTCTTTCCTCGGAAACTCCCATTTCCGCCGCGATTTCGGCGGGCGTGGGTTCGCGCCCCAAGGTCTGTAACAGCACACGCGACACACGCGTGAGCTTGTTAATAGTTTCAACCATATGCACGGGTATACGGATAGTCCTCGCCTGGTCGGCGATAGCCCTTGTTATAGCCTGTCTTATCCACCAGGTCGCGTAAGTCGAAAACTTAAAGCCCTTTTCGTAGTCGAACTTTTCCACCGCCTTCATAAGACCGATGTTGCCTTCCTGAATTAAGTCGAGGAACAGCATTCCGCGCCCGACGTAGCGCTTCGCTATGGAAACGACCAGCCTTAAATTGGCTTCGGAAAGCTTCTTTTTAGCCTCCTCGTCGCCTGCCTGTATGCGCTTTGCAAGCTCTATCTCGTCGTCCGCGGACAGAAGAGGTACCTCGCCGATGTCTTTAAGATACATCTTTACGGGGTCGTCGAGGTTGATATCCGACAGCGCCTGTTCGTACAGCTCCCTTTCCTTTTCCGCCTCGTCGATAATCTGTATGCCGACTTCCGCAATGGACTTATAGACGTAGTCCACCTGCGCGGGCGTCGTGTCGTACTTTTCCAGCACGTCGCACAACGCGTTGGTGGTTATCGCGCCCTTATAAGAATAAGTGTCGATAATCTGCTTTAATATTTCGTTTAGTTTTTGGTCTGAAATGCTCATATTTTCACCCGCCCTTTAAGCTTTAAAGGCTTTTTCCCGTCTTGATTTTCTCTTTTAGTTTTGCCAAATCGTTAATTTTCTGCGCAATCTTCGCCCTTTCGGTCAAATCGCGGATATCCGCAAGCTCCTTGGCGGCGTTCGCTATTTCGCCGTCTATTTCCATTATTTTTAACTTGGTAAGGCAGTCGTTGAAGTATTTTTCCGCGACCTCGCCTTTAAGTCCGCTCCCCTCCGCAAAGTCGAGAATTTTAGACAGCTCGTCGTATTCGGGGGTGTTTTCGTCGAAGAAATCAAACAGCTCGCTAAGCCGCACGGGCTCTTCCATCAGGCGTTTGCTTCTGATATATTTTGCGATTATCGTGTGGACGTCGTCCGCAAAGCGGACGGCGGCTATATCGCGCCCCTTTGCGTAATCTTCGTTGAACAGAAAGCCCGCTATTACGAAGCGCGAAGCCTTTTTGGTTGCGTCCGCCGCGTCCTTTTTCTTGGACGCTTCCTCCTGCTTTACGGGCGGCGTCACGGGGCGCTTTGCCTCTAAATCGCGCTTTAAAGCTTCGAGCGATACGCCCGTTTCGGCGCGGAGCTCCTTTAACAGCTCCTCCCTTTCGGTCGCCGTGCCCGAGGTTCTGACTATCTCCAACGCCTCGGCTATATAGGCGCGTTTATCCTCGGTTTTGGACAAGTCGAAATTTTTTTTAAGCGTTTTAAGCTTATAGTCTATCAGGGGCATAGCCGCTTCCAGACATTTTTTATAGCCATCGGCGCCCTGCTTCCGTATAACGTCGTCCGGGTCGAGCCCCTCCGGCAGGGGTACGACCTTTACGTTGAGCCCCTCGTCCTTTAATATATCCATTCCGCGCAGGTTTGCCTTTTGCCCCGCCGCGTCGCCGTCATAGCTTATATATACGGCGTCGGCATACCGCTTTAAAAGCCGCGCCTGCTCCTGCGTGAGCGAGGTGCCCATGCTTGCGACTACGTTTTTAAAGCCCGCCCCGTAAAGCGAAATGGCGTCGAGGTAGCCCTCCACCATTATTATTTCCTTTACGCTTTGACTGCGTTTGAGCTTTTTGACTAAATTAATGTTATAAAGGTTATTGCGCTTGGTAAAGACCATTGTGTCGCGCGTGTTGACGTATTTACCGAATTCCGTCTTTTTGAGCGCTCTTCCGCCGAAGGCTATAACCTCGCCGTAGGAATTGATTATGGGGAATATCAGCCTGCCGCCCTGCGCGTCGGTCAGTCTGCCGTTGACCTCGTTTACCGTTCCGCTGTCTATAATCTGCTGTTTTGTATAGCCCTTCGACAGCAGATACTTAGGCAGGTCGGTGAAGTTAAGGCTCGCCCCGATTCCGAATGTGCGCACCATATTGGCGGGTATTCCGCGCTTTAATATATAGTTGACGTGCGCTTCCGCCTTACCCGAAGAAAGGTTGTCCAGATAAAAGTGCGCGCAATCGTTGAGTATTTTAAGTAACGTATCGCGTTTTCTCTTTAATTCCGCCCCCCGTTCGTCGTCGCCGTCCCATTCGGGCAGGGGCAGCTGCGCGCGCTCGGCAAGCAATTTGACCGCCCCCATAAAGTCCAGCGACTCCATTTCGGAGACGAAGCGGATGACGTCGCCCGAGGCGCCGCAGCCGAAGCAGTGATAGAATTGCTCGGCTTCGTTAATGGCGAACGAGGCGGTCTTTTCGTGGTGAAAAGGACAGCACGCCCAAAAGTTGGCGCCGCGCTTTTCCAGAGAGAAGTAGCCTTCCGCAATCTCCACGATATTAACTTTTTCTTTTAAAGTTCTGACGAACTCCTTATCTATTCCGCTCATTTTGTCTTGCGTTGCCGTCAGTTTATTTCGTCGGTAAAATTCCAGCCGCGCGGCACGAATATGCGGTTGAAAGTGTAGATTGCGTAGCGGTCGGTCATAGAGGAAAGATAATCGCACACGACCTGCTCCGCGGGATAGGTTTCCATAAGCTTTATATACTGCACGGGCAAATCCTGCGGCGATTTTATAAAATAGCCGTAGAGAGCGGACAGCATTCTTTCCGCCTTTTCCTCTTCGCCGCGCGCATACTTTGTCAGGTACACGTTTTCGAACATAAACGCGCGGAGGCGCTCGCTCGCCGCCTCCACATCCTTGCCCAGAGCCACGAACGGCTTGTCCACGCTCGTTTCGAAGGCGGAGGTAACGGCGGTATTTATGCGCTCCCTCGAAGAAGAGCCGAGGGTGGCGATTATGTCCTGCGGAATGTCCTCCTCACGCAGTATTCCGGCGCGGATTGCGTCGTTCAAATCGTGGTTTATGTAGGCGACGCGGTCGGCGATATTGACGCACATTCCCTCTAACGTGGACGGCGTCAGACCCTTTTTGTGGTTTAAAATTCCGTCCCTTACTTCCATAGTAAGGTTTAAACCGCGCCCGTCCTTTTCGAGCACGTCCACCACTCTGACGGACTGCTCGTTGTGCTTGAAGCCCGTCGGGGAGAGCTTGTTCAATATTCTTTCGCCGCTGTGTCCGAACGGGGTATGCCCCAAATCGTGACCGAGCGCGATGGCTTCCGCCAAATCCTCGTTGAGGTTTAACGCCCGTGCGAGCGAACGGGCTATCTGCGAAACGTCCAGCGTATGCGTAAGACGGGTAACGTAGTGGTCGCCCTCGGGCGAAAAAAACACCTGCGTCTTGTTCTTTAAACGGATAAAAGCCTTGCTGTAAATAATCCTGTCGCGGTCGCGCTGATATTCCGTGCGCATTCCGCACGGAGCTTCGGGCAATTTTCTGCCCCGCGTGTCCTTCGATTTGGCGGCGAAGGGGGAAAGATAACTCTCCTCGAACTCGTACCGCCTTTGAATTATTGACTTGAATTTATCCATTTTCACTATACAATACGAAAAAAAATTACGATTTCCTTTATTTTCGGCAAAATTTTTTTAATTTATTTTGTAAATTTTTAATATTATCTGTTAAAAACGACTTAATATCGGCTTTCAACAAACGAGGATTTTATTTTGCGAAGCCGCCGCCGACCGAGAGCACCTCGCCCGTGACGTAAGAATTTTCGGCAAGATACAGGCACGCCTTTGCCACGTCCACGCCCGAGCCGAGCCGTCCGAGCGGTATCTGCGAAATTAAATCCTCCATTTCGATTTCGGAAAGCCGCGAATTCATCTCGGTGTCGATTACCCCCGGGGAAACGCTGTTTACGCGCACGGACGACGGCGCCAACTCCTTTGCGAGCGCCTTGGTAAAGGCGATTACCGCGCCCTTAGACGCGGAATACGCCGTCTCGCAGCTTGCGCCCACCTCGCCCCATATCGACGATATATTTATGATACAGCCGCCGCCGGCGCAAATCATACTGTCTACCGCTTCCCTGCAACACAGGAAAACGCCGCGCGTATTGACGGCAAAGACCTGCTCCCAATCGTACAGCGCGGTGTCCTGCAATACCCGTATTTTGGAAATGCCGGCGTTGTTTACGAGCACGTCTATCTTCCCGTATATGCGGAAAATTTCCTTGAACATCTCTTTGACCTGTTTTTCGTCCGAAACGTCGGCGCGCATAAGCACGGGGCAGTAGCCGAGCATATTGAATTCTTCCTGCGTGGCAAGCGCGGCGGCTTCGTCGCGGCAATAGTTAATTATAACCTCATAGTCGTTCTGTAAAAACTCCTGCGCGATAGCCTTGCCTATGCCGCGGGTACCGCCCGTAATAAGCACGGTTTTCATTTTGTTTCACCCGATTGATTGAGATTTTTACAGATTTTTTCAAACACTTGTTCTGCGGTCAAGCCGTCGGTATCCACTATAATATCGGCAACGCTTTCGTATATTGCCGCTCTTTCCGCGTACAGCTTATTAAGCCGCTCGTGCAGATCCCCCTGCAACAGCGGACGGGAATTATCGTCTTTCAAACGCCGTTCCAAGGTGGAAAGTTCGGTTCTCAAATATACAACCCTGTTGCCGTCCGATTTCATAATTCGGACGTTTTCTTCCCTTAGAACACAGCCGCCGCCCACAGAAATAAAACAGTCGTACTCGATAGCGTTTAGTTCCTTTAAAACTTCGGTTTCCAAATCGCGGAAATATTCTTCGCCGTATTCCGAAAAAATTTCCGATATTTTGCCGTGCCGGCTCTCTATGATGCCGTCGGTGTCATAAGCCTGTTCGTGGCACTTCCAATCGTAGACGTCGGCAACCGTAGACTTGCCGCACCCCGGCATCCCTATCAAAAATACGTTATTCA
>CAZUYN010000051.1:0-9811 GCA_964624495.1 uncultured Clostridia bacterium | reverse complement strand
TTACTTCGTTCCAACTGTGTCCCAATGCGTCGCCGTATGTGAAAGTTTCCTCTCCTCTAATTCCGCAAATGCAGGAATAGTAATACACTGCTTTTTCGGTGCAGGTCGCCTCAGATTGTAAATACTCGCGTTCAGCAAGCTGTCGGTTGTAATTATGCTCCGTCACGGCAGTAATGACGTTCTCAAGGGTAGTTTCATTTTCGCCGTCTTCGTCTTCAAAACACCTGCCGCAACTCGAACAATACCAATATTCAGTATTGCCGTCTTCCGTGCAGGTTGCTTCTTTAGCCGCAACAAAAACAAGCGTATGCGTATGCCCCCCGCCCGAGCTTCCGCCGGAACTGCCGCCGGAACTGCCGCCTATGTCGCACGCCGACAAGCCGATTGCGCAGCTTGCCGCGGCAATAAAGCCCAAAAGCAGTATCGCCAGTCTCTTTTTCCTCATATAAACCTCCTCTTTTTACGGGCGAAAATAAAAAGGCGACCGTTAAGGCCGCCCGCATAAAGTACCCTAACGTCGCCAAACAACTCTTTTAACGCACGCAGGAATAATTCCAGAGCCAAGAGAAAAGGGTACAATACGCCCTATTTGTTTGCTCTGAATACCTGCGAGACTTATATTGAGTTGTTTGGCTATTTAAGTATAGCATAAGCAAGAAAGATTTTCAACCTATTTACGAATATTTATCGGAACAAACGCAGCCGTAAATTTATCGGAAAAGAAAATTTGCATAACTTTTTTACTATTAATCATAATAATTGCAACGGGCGGAGCCGCACGCGGTGCAAAGCTCGCCCGGGACCGGTTACGACATAATCATAAAAATATATTAAGCAGCTTCGCTATTGGGCAAACGCGGTTTGCGCGGCGGGGCAAGGAGGTTAAATGAAAAAAGCACTTATTACGGGAATTGCCGTTGCGCTTATTGCCACAGCCGCAGGGTCGGGCGTGGGCGCATACGCAACTTCGACGGTTGCCCGTGCGGAAGAAAATACCGCCTTATCCGCCGTTACGTGCGCCGTGTTGAAGCAAGGTTCGAGGGGCGGCGAGGTCAAGGAAGTACAGCGCAGACTTAAAGAGTGGGGATATTTCAGCGGCGCGATAGACGGAATTTACGGACCCGCCACCGCGGAAGCGGTGAAAAAATTCCAGAAGAAGAACGGTCTGACGGCAGACGGCATAGTCGGCAAGGCGACGTTTGCCGCGCTGGGAATGAACGACAGCGTGAGGGTGTTGCAGGGTTCCTCTTCCTCTGCCGCGTCGTCCTATACGAGCTCCGACCTATACCTTTTGGCGAAGTGTATATATGCGGAAGCGCGCGGAGAGAGTTATACGGGGCAGGTTGCGGTAGGCGCGGTTATTTTAAACCGCGTGCGTTCCTCATCCTTCCCCAACACGATTTCGGGCGTTATTTACCAGCAGGGCGCGTTTACGGCGGTTTCGGACGGGCAGATTAATTTAGAGCCCGATTCGACGGCTATGAACGCCGCGAGCGACGCGCTCAACGGCTGGGATCCCACTTACGGTTGTCTTTATTATTACAACCCCGCGGTTGCGACGAGCAGCTGGATATTCGGCAGAAAGACGGTTACCACGATAGGTAAGCACGTCTTTGCAATATAGGACAGGAGGTAGAAAATGGCTGAAAAGAAGAATATTTCGAGCGGCGCTGCCAAAGCCGAAAAACTGACGAGAAAGCGCGCCGTCAAAGGTACGGAGAGCGACGGTGAGAAAAAGGAGCTGAAAAATCTTGCCGACAACGGCGACGGAGCCGAAAGGAATACCGCCAAGACCGCGAAAAAGGGCGGCGCCGGGAAAAAGACGGAGAGCGCTTCCGCCAAGAGCGGCGGCAGGCGCGCCGGAAAACGCTCTTCCGATAAAAGGAGCGCAAAGCACGCAAAGCATAAAAAGCCCGTCGGCGAAAAGAGGGCGCAGAAAATCAAGCGGCGCGAAGAGAGGAAATCAGAGCGCAAGAAGCTCGCCCTCGAAAGAAAGCAAAGGCGGCTTGAAAGAAAGCTGGAACACAAGGAAAAGCGCGAGGAGCGCATAGCCGCAATGAAGGAGAGGCGCGCCGAAAGGAAAGCGGCAAGGGCGGAGCGCAGGGATTTGATTAAGCACGAAAGCCGCGAAGCCAAGCGCGAACGCATTGCCGAAGAAAAGCGCGCAAAGCGCGAGGCGGCGAAAGCCAAACGCGATAAAAGGCTTGCGGAAAAGAAGGCTAAGCGCGAGCATAGGTTAAAGGTACGGGCGCAGAGGAACGAGAAAAGACAGGGCAGAGAGCGCACCCCCGGGTTCGGCGGCTGGCTGGCGGCGGTTATATCGCTCGGCGTGACCACCCTCGCCCTTGCTACGATCGTTACCTTCGGCTGGATAAATATGGACGCCATGCAGGCGGACATGGCGGGCGGCTATACGCAGTCGCTGTACGAACTGAACGCAATCGTAGACGACCTCGACGCCGACCTTGCGAGGGCGAGGGTATCTTCCTCCGCCGGCGACAGGGTAAGGGTGTTCGCCGATATCGCGCTGGAAAGCGAGAACGCCGAACTCGTATTAGAGAGATTTCCCCTCGAAATACAGACCACCGAAAGACTTTCGTCCTTTATCAACGATATGGGGCGCGGAGCAAAGTCTATGCTCTATACCGTCGCTAATGGCGGAGAGCTCAGCGCACGGCAGATTGAGCGCCTCGATTATATGTACGAAACCAACGCAAAGGTTAAGAGCGAGCTCAACAAGCTTATGGAGAACACCTGCGAAAGCGATATGATAGCGGCTATGCGCGGCAAAGATTGCGCCCTTGCCGACAGCTTCGCCGTCATACAGAACAACGTGTTCGGAGAAGAAAGCCGTATGCAGCGCAAGCATAAGCCCCACTCTCCCTCGTATCTCGGCGGCGGCGAAGAGATTAGCGCAAGCAACGCGGAGGAGGTCGCAAAACGGCTTTTCGGCGACTATAACGTAAGCGACGCGAGGTGTACGGGCGAAGCCGACGGCAGAATTGCGCTTTACAACGTCAACCTTACCGTTCCCGACGGCGAAATGCTTGTGCAGATAAGCAAAATCGGCGGCAAGGTCGTATCTTTCGACAGCTTTAAGGATTGCTCCGAGCACAACTTTTCGGTTGACAGGTGCGTCGATATAGCCGAAGATTTCTTAACCAAAATCGGCTATGACGGACTGCAAGCCGTCTGGGCGAGCGAAAACGGCACGACGTGCAATCTGCACTTCGCCCCCGTTCAGGGCGGCGCCGTAATATATTCCGACCTCGTTATGGTCAAGGTCTGCGAGGAGCGCGGCATTGTAACGGGTATGGAGGCTTCCTCCTACGTTATGAGACACCGCGAAAGGGATATCCCTGCCCCCTCTATCTCCGAGGAGGAGGCGAAGAGCAGTATCAACGGCAACGTCGAAGTGACTTCCGTCCGTACCGCCGTAATTCCCTTTATGGGCAAGGACAGGCTGTGCTATGAATTCTTCGGCAATATGAACGGAGTTGACTACTACGTCTACGTTGACGCGGAGACGGGCGAAGAACTCGAAGTGCGCACGGTTATAGGCACAGCGCAGGGCAATATAATCGGATAAAATGCTTTAAGCATAGAAATTACGGAGAGGGGGTCGCCGTACGGCAACCCCCTCTCCCCTTTTCCGTCGCGGCGACAAAAAACCTGCCGATCCCCGTATTTTTATAAAGCTTTTTGAACAACGTGGTTATCGACAATGTCGATAAATTTGTGGATAGCTTTTTGCGTTATTTTGTCTTATCGTATACGCAGGCAATTAAAAACGGCTCCCGTGAGAGCCGTTTTGTCGATAACTTTGATTATTGCTTGTCTATTATATCGAGTATTTCGGAAATTCTGTCCAAGTCGTCGCGCGAATAATAGTCGATATAAATTCTGCCCTTCTGGTCGTTTCCGATAAGGCTTACCTTGGTGCGGAACGCAAAACGCATTCTTTCGACTAAGTTTTTCAGCTCTACCGAGGCGAGAGCGCGCTTCTTTTTCTTCTTTTCCTCTAAAAGCTCGGGCGAAATGTTGTACGCCCTTACCTTCTTTTCAAGCTCGCGTACGGACATACCGCTTTTTACCGCGTCGGAGGCGAACTGTATCTGATCCTCGTTGGCAAGGGGCACCAATGTACGGGCGTGACCTGCGGACAGCTTGCCCTCCGCCACGAGCTGCATAACCTCGGGCGTCAGAGAAAGCAGTCTTAACGTATTGGCTATCGCGGGGCGCGACTTGCCTATACGCTCGGCGAGCTCGTCCTGCGTCAGCTTATATTCGACCATAAGCTGTTTCATCGCCGCGGCGGCTTCTATCGGGTTTAAATCCTCCCTTTGCAGGTTTTCGATAAGGGAAATTTCCTTAATCTCCCTCTTGGAATAATTCCTTACTATTACGGGTATGGATTTCAGTCCGGCAAGTCTGGACGCGCGGTAGCGCCTTTCGCCGGCGATAATCATATACTTGCCCCTGTCGTCCGCATTGACGACTATGGGCATAATGACGCCGTGCTTTTTGATTGAGTCGGCAAGCTCTTTAAGAGACTGTTCGTCAAAGTTCTTTCTGGGCTGGTCGGGGTTGGGGTAGATTTCGGTCAGCGGCATATCCTCCGCGTTCTTCCTCTCCTCCTCGGTGTATGTAAATACCTCTTTGCCGTCGTACGCCCTTTCAAACGCGTCGCCCGTATCCTCTAACAACGATTCGAACGAACGCCCTAATCCTCTCTCTTCTTTCTTTGCCATATCCAAATTTCTCCTCTGCTCTTAGAGCAATCACAGTGATAATGTTCGTGCGTGCACGATGAAAACAAAATTTTATCTCCGCAGTATAACGCCGAATCGTCGAGCCTTAAACCTTTCTATCGGTTTTATCCATTATTTTTGCTTGGACAAAAATTCCTCGGTCAAAGCCTTATAAGCCCTCGCGCCGACGCATTTGGGGTCGTAAAGCAGAATGGGTTTGCCGTGGCTGGGGGCTTCGGAAAGGCGTATATTGCGCGGTATGATGATTTCATACAGCTTGTTTTTGAAAAACTTCTTAATTTCCGCCGCTATCTGACGGGACACGATAGCCCTGCCGTCGTACATCGTTATGACTACCCCCTCTATCGAAAGGTTGGGGTTTAAATGTTGTTTGACGAGCGAGATGGTGTTCATCAGTTGGCTGACGCCTTCCATTGCGTAATATTCGCTTTGCAGGGGGATTATGACCGACTGCGAAGCTACCCAGGCGTTTATGGTAAGCAGCCCGAGCGAGGGCGGACAGTCTATAAATATGTAATCGTATCTGTCCCGTACTTCTTTGAGGGCGTTTTTAAGAATTTGTTCGCGGTTGCGTTTATAGACCAAATCTACCTCCGCCCCCGTCAAATCGACGTTCGACGGCAATATGTCCAACAGCGGAATAACCGTCGGCAGAATGTTCTGCGAAATCTTCTCGTCCTCAATCAGAACCCCGTAGACCGATTTTTTAAGCGAGCTCTTCGAAAAGCCGAGCCCCGTCGTGGCGTTGCCCTGACTGTCGAGGTCGATAATCAAAACCTTTTTGCCCAAATCGGCACAGTAAGCCGCCATATTTATTACGGTAGTCGTCTTGCCCACGCCGCCCTTTTTATTCGTAAATGAAATAACTTTTGCCATATTTTATCTCTTTATTTGTTTGCGTTAGCGATTTTTTGGCTTATGTATAATGTTTCCCGTGAAACACAGCCTTCCCGAAGATTTGGGTATACGGGAAGGCGGTCTGTTTCAATTATTGGTTTTCATACTTTTTGAAGGGATTTTCCGAAAGCTTGTCGTGGCTGTCCATATATTCTATAACTTCCGCATAGCCCTTGCCTTCCAAAAGCATATCCACTTCTTCGGCGTAAATGGTTTCGCGTTCGATAAGCACGCGTGCCATATTATCGAGCACCGCTCTGTTTTCGCTTAAAAGGTTGCGCGCGCGTTCGTGCTGGGCGGATACGATTTCGCGTACCTCGTCGTCTATAAGCCTTGCGGTTTCTTCGCTGTAACTGTTGTGCGTGGTCATATCTCTGCCTATAAACATAGGCTGGGAATCGTCGCTGTAACTTATCAGACCGAGCTTTTCGCTCATACCGAGTTCGGCAACCATAAGACGGGCAAACTTCGTCGCCTGCTTAATATCGTTGGACGCGCCCGATGAAATGTCCTTGATAACCAACTCTTCCGCCACCCTTCCGCCGAGCGTCATACAGATGTCGTCGAGCATAAAGTTTCTCGAATAATAGAAGCGGTCGCTATCGGGTCTGGTCATCGTAAAGCCGCCGGCGTTGCCCCTCGGTATAATGGTCACCTCGTGCACGGGGTCGCAGTTTTCGCAAAGTTTAGCCAAAATGCAGTGCCCCGATTCGTGATACGCGGTAAGGCGTTTATCCGATTCGGTTACGACCTTGCTCTTCTTTGCCGGACCCATCGTTACCTTGTCGATGCTTTCGAAAAGCTCTGCGTTGGTAATAAATTTCTTATCCGCACGGGCAGCTAAAATAGCCGCCTCGTTTAAAACGTTGGCGAGGTCTGCGCCCGAAAAACCTGCCGTCAGACGGGCGACTGTCTTGAAGTTGACGTCGGGAGCCATAGGCTTATTGCGCGCGTGTACCTTTAATATCTGTTCCCTGCCCTTGACGTCGGGGAGGTTGACGTAAATCTGCCTGTCAAACCTTCCGGGACGGGTAAGCGCCGGGTCGAGTATATCCGAACGGTTGGTCGCCGCAATGACGACTACGCCGTCGTTACCCTCGAAGCCGTCCATCTGGACGAGTATCTGGTTGAGGGTCTGCTCCCGCTCGTCGTTGCCGCCGCCGAGCCCCGCGCCGCGGTGACGTCCTACTGCGTCTATTTCGTCGATGAAGATTATGCAGGGCTGGTTGCGTTTTGCGACTTCGAATAAATCGCGCACCCTCGACGCGCCTACGCCGACGTACATTTCGACGAAGTCGGAGCCCGAAACCGAGAAGAACGGCACGCCGGCTTCCCCCGCAACCGCTTTGGCGAACAGCGTTTTACCCGTTCCGGGAGGACCTATTAACAGTACGCCCTTGGGGACACGCGCCCCCAAATCGGAGAACTTTTTGGGCTGCTTTAAAAATTCAACCACTTCGGCAAGCTCGACCTTTTCTTCCTCCGCCCCGGCGACGTCGTCGAACCGCACTTTTATATTTGTAGAAACGCGGGCTTTGGTCTTTGCAAAGCTCATCGTCCTGCCGCCGCCGTTCATAGCGGAGCGCATTATAATAAAGAATACTATGCAGACAATTACCAGCCCCGCCACGGAGAATACCGACGACCATATGCTGCCGGAGTTGGGGTCGGAATAATCAATCGTAATGCCCAAATCGAACCAGTCGTCCAACAGGTCTCCGTCCTTGGGTACGCTGTAAAGCGAAGGACCGTAGCTGTAATAGGAATTTATCAGCCTGCCGTCTTCGCGGCTTACTGCGCCTACAACTTTATAGGTTGAAACGTATACCGCCTTAATGACGGGCACGTTGACCCATTTTTCGTTCTCCGCGTCGTACTCTTCCAACATACCGCTTGCGGTGAAGCGCATTCCCTCCACTTTGACGGGGTCTGTTTCGGGGTCGCCGTCGTGGTCATAGACCGCGAATTTGTACTCGCTCCCCCCGATGCTTGCGTCGCCGTCGGCGCCCTCTTCGTACTTGTTGTTCTCCACATATCGCTTAAAAACGTCAAAGGAAATCTTTGTCCCTCCGCTCCTCAGCGTGAAAAACAGTACAAGCCCGACAGCGATTGCAAATAAAACGAAAACTACAATTAAAATCGTCTTGCTTTTTTTGTTCAATTTTTACCTCGCTTATGCATAACTTTATGCATATATTGATTTTTATAATTAAAACGGCTTGTCAGGTCGGGTTAAGACTTTTTATACCGTATTTATAATTCTATCATATAAACGCGCTGTTTTCAAGCGTTTAAATGTAGATTTTTACGCTTTCACAGTAATTTTCTTAAATCATCACTTGTTTTTCTATTTTAAAAACGCCTTGCCGAAAACAGTAAATAAAGTTAAATATAACAATATTATTGCAAAAATTCAATTAGCGCAAACGAATAAATTTTTATTAAAAATTGTTTCATGTGAAACATTCGGCTAAATTTTTTGACCGTTTTAATGTTTCACGTGAAACACATACCGCTAAGAATTAGACCTTTTGTGAACAAATATTGTTGATAACTTTGTTGAATTGTTGATAAATTTATTTAAAATTATCAACAGTCCTGCCTGCGTCCCGTTGCGCCTGTTAAACTATGCGCCGACTGCTTTTTTATTGCGCCCTGCCTTTTTTTCCCGTTTGACGGGGAATTAAAGCTTCCGCTTAAAATTTTGTGCGCAATCTTGCCTTTAAGCTTATTTTTCAAGGCAAAATAAGCCTTACGCCCTGCACTTTTCAGTATGGGCAATAATCACATATTAATTTATGCTTGCCCCGTACGGGAAAATATACCGCGCATACCGCCTTAAAAATGTTTTCCGTACTGCGGCGGATTTTCCGTTTTTGTGGATAAAACCGCCGAACATTTTCCTGATTTCAGCCTCTTTCGGACAAAATTGTTCCTCCCGTATGGTTGCGGCGCTAAGCAAACCGCTATGGCGCAGACGTTTTTTTGTATTACCTCTTGCCGTCTACGCGCATAGGGATAATTATTCCCAACCGCACGGCACAACCCGTCGGCTTGCCGTAAAATTATTTTTCCGTCGCTCGGCGGTAACCCTTCGGGGCGGCGGCGAGTATATTGTCTTATGGCGGAATTTTGTGCACGGGTTTGGGCGGCGTGCGGTTATATGAATAAATCGGCGCGGAAAAGTCAATAAACTTACGGCAACAAGCTTTTAAGCACGGCTGCGGCTATGCCGTTCCGCGTGCATTTAAGGAAAATTTTATGGAATATTCGTTCAATCTATATAACGCCTTCGCCCCCGACGGAGCGTTTATGGCGCTCAAAAAAATAATTCCGGCTTTTACCTGTCCGCCCGTCGTCGTCTGCGTCGGCAGTGATTTGTCCGTCGGCGATTCGCTCGGACCCGTGACGGGAACCAAGCTGGTCGAAAAATTAAGGGGGCTCAACGTGTACGTCTACGGTACTCTCGCCAGACCCATAACCGCGCACGAGGTCAAATATATGGGGCAGTTTATCAAGAACACCCACCCGGGGAGCCCCGTAATCGCCATAGACGCGGCGGTGGGGGTCGCGGGGGATATAGGGCTCGTAAAGGTCACGAACCGCCCTTTAACGCCGGGCAGCGGCGCAAATAAAAAGCTGAACAAAATCGGCGACGTGTCCGTTTTGGGCATCGTGGCGGAAAAATCGCTCTTTAATTATTCGCTCTTTTCGGCAACGCGCCTTAACGTCGTGTATAAAATGGCGGAAATCATCGCGGAAGGGGTGTCTACCTATATCTGCGACGCCTTGCAGGCTTCTGCCCTTTACCGCAACGCCGACGCCGTACTGAAAAACGCGTAATAAGATACGGCGGTTTATCGGGCAGAGAGAGCAATTTATCCGGGCTGCGCCGTGGTAAATTTTTAAGACGCAATAGAATTTTTTGCGTTGGAAAGGTCGCCGTAACGTCCCGACCGGCGCCGACGTATACTATATATTGAGGGCGCGGACGGCGTCGGCTACGAGAGCGCGTAAAAAATAAAAAAATCAAAAATTCATATAAAAAACGCTTGCGTTTTGCCGATTGATTTGTTATAGTATTAAAGCATTCGGGAGCTTAGCTCAGTTGGGAGAGCAACTGCCCTACAAGCAGTGGGTCA
>CAZUYN010000050.1:0-10540 GCA_964624495.1 uncultured Clostridia bacterium | reverse complement strand
GCTGGATTTGAACCAACGAATGACGGAGTCAGAGTCCGTTGCCTTACCGCTTGGCTATACCCCAATATTTTCAAATTTTTGCAGTCTGTTTAATCAAGTTTGTGCGCAGGCGCTAAACCAAACGCCTATGCAAGTCCCGATTGCTTAACTATTATATAAGAGGATAAAAAAAATTACAAGCGATTTTACGCGTCTGTTAAAATTTTTTTCTTAACAATTATTCTTGCGTAAGCATTTTATAACCGCATTCGCGCTGCGGCTTATGGATATGCGTAGATGTCGTATCGCCGCAGCCGTATTGGGTGGGAAGCGTGGATAGCAGTTACGCAGACGCTTAAAACCGCTAACGGATAAAAATACAACCCTTTAAAGATGATTAATCAACTACCGCGGCGTAATTGCGGACGGAGCATATAAGCCTTTCAGACGATTAATTAACGGCTATTGTAGATATAAGACGAAACGTGCAAACTTTAAAGGGGGAGGGCGGACGGCGACGGATTGCCCGTCATCGTTTCGGTTGCGGCGGACGGTAACCGTATCGACATTGAGGGTAATTACGTAACGGGTTTTTACGGTAAAGAGAATTTCGATGGATTTTTAAAGACGCAACGTTTCGTGGAAGTCCCGTAAAAAAGCGAGCCGTTTGGCGGTTCGTTTTTTGTGCGGAATAACTTTGCAAATAATAACGGCGTAAGTCGGATGTCGACTTACGCCGTTATTGGCGCGGACGGAGGGATTTGAACCCTCGCCACGGTTTCCCGTGCTACTCCCTTAGCAGGGGAGCCCCTTGAGCCACTTGGGTACATCCGCCCGTCAAGGCGTACTGTGACGCCTTTCGGGGTAAAGGCAACGCCGCCCTTAAAGCGTTGACCTTTCCTTTTCCCGAAAAAAATCGGGTACTGTAAGCTTAATTTTGCGGCGAAAGAGCGAAGATATCGCCCCGTTTCCGCCGACGCTAAGTTAATATAACATAAAATATTGTATTTGTCAAAGCATTATCCGAACTTTTAAAAAGAATGATTTATAAAATTTTGCGCTTACGCTTGCGTATGCGGCGAAAATATGGTAAAATTAATAAACGTAAAAACCGATAAGAGGACAGATATGAGGATAGTATTTTTCGGGGATTCCATAACCGATTGCGACAGGGACCGTACGGACGAAACGTCGTTGGGCAACGGCTACGTCAAAGCGCTTGCGGATAAGCTCCGTCCCATATACCCCGATATGGACATAGAACTGTACAACAAGGGCGTTTCGGGCAACGAGGTGTGCGACCTTCTGGCGCGCGTGCAGCGCGACGTCATCGATTTAAAGCCCGACGCCGTCGTCATGATGATAGGCATTAACAACACCATACACCGTTATAAATACGGCAAGGAGCTTAATTTCAGACAGTTCGAAAACGACCTGGTCGCGCTTATTAAAAAGCTTAAAGACGCAGAGATAGTCGTCATTTTTTTAGAGCCGTTCCTGCTGCCCGCGCCCGACAAAAAGCGTATGCGCGCGGTTTTCGACAAGGAGTTGGAGATAATTCACCGCGTTTGCGTGGAAATGTGCGACGAATTCGTCGCCTACGACGAAATGTTCAACGGTCTGTGCGAAACGCGCCCTTACACCTATTATTCGGAGGACGGCGTGCACCCCACGTTCAACGGCTCCGACCTGATTGCCAATACGGCGATTAAGGCGATAAGAAAGCACCTTATGTAGCCTGCCGAAACAACGTAAAAATAAATACCGCCGTACGGGCGGAGAGGGGAAATAATTATGATAACGGAAAAGGGGTCGGTTAAAACCGCCACCGCGGTCAACGGCGAATTGCAGAAGGAGCTTACGAAAACTGCCAATGTTTGGTCGTTGGTATATATCGTATTAGGGGCTGTGGTACTCGTTTTGGGTATTCTGCTTTACGTCATAGGCGAGGACAGAGAAGACAGCGTCTTGGCATACTTTTTGTTAATCGCGGGCGTGTTCTTATTATTTCTCGGCGTCATAATGCTGATTTTGAGGAACAGGCAAGTAAAGGAAACCTCCAAAGTCGTCAAGGTAGAGGAGAACGAATTTTTCCGCGACTATCTGATTACCAAGGAATACGTCGACGGCGAGCATCTTTCCACCGCCAAGGTATATTACAGCCGTCTGGTAATGTTACGCGAGACGAAAAATTATATCTTTTTATACAATACGCGTGTGACGGCGCTTTCGGTGGATAAGCGTACGATTACCCCCGACGAGGTGGCGGCAGTGCGTTCGTTAGCCAACGAGGGTATCCGAAAGGCGCAGTCCGCCGCGCCTTGCGCTCCCGTTCCCGAAGCGCAGAACGCCGTCCCCGGAGAGGGCGCACATGGGGAGCAAGCCGTAGAAGCGGAATGCGCCGAGGAACAAAGCGCGGAGGAGCAAGCGCCGTCGGCAACCGACGGCGGCGACGGACAGGGCGAAAATTAACTTTATTATAATATTTATGTGTGCGGAGCAATTTTGTTCCGCACGGTTTATTTAATACGGGAATATAAATTTATCGGAAGTGAGGTTAAATAAAACGGATACTGTTGAAAGGGCGGACGCGCAGATTATAACGCGGAGCGGGGGCGGCTTATATAGTTTTTTATACGGTTCTCCCCTCGGAGGAATGGAAATCGTCTGCGGCGCGGACGGGCTGACGGGGTTGCGCTTTATACAAGACGGCAAAGCCTGCGGCGCGCCCATAGGTTTGGTTAAGGACGCGCCCCCGGGCGTCGGGGAGGTTCTGCGGCAGACCGTCGGATGGCTGGATATTTATTTCGGCGGCGGCATACCCGATTTCGTGCCGCCGTTGAAGCTGAACGGCTCGCCGTTTTGCCGCCGCGTGTGGGACATACTGCTTACCGTGCCGTACGGGAAGACGGTTACGTACGGGCAGATTGCCGCGGAGGTCGCGCGCGCAGAGGGCAAGGTAAGGTCGTCCGCGCGGGCGGTCGGCGGCGCGGTGGGTAAAAACCCCGTCGCCGTAATAGTGCCCTGCCACCGCGTCATAGGCGCGGACGGCTCGCTCACGGGTTACGCCTCGGGGCTTGCGAAAAAGCTTTCGCTTCTTAAAATAGAGTCGGTTTTAAAATAAATTAAAGCGGAATGGCGGAAAAGCCTTGAATTTTCCCGTCCGTAAGCCGAAAAATTGCGCGGCGCGTGCATTTCACATAATTTTTACAATAAAACGGCGTCTAAGTACTTGTCAGATTTTGCCGAAGATGATATTATTAAAAATGTAATAAAAATTACTGACAAAGGAGCGAAGGGTTTATGGCAGATTACATAATATTGACCGACTCCTGTTCGGATTTGGGCAGGGACGTTAGGCAGAAATACGGAATCGATTACGTTCAGATGAATATCGTGTACGGGGGCAAGGAGCTCCCCGCCACGCTCGACTGGGATATTTACACCCCGTCCGAGCTGTACAACATAATGCGCGGAGGTACTCGCATAACGACCAACCAGGTTCCTGCGGAAAGCTTCCGCGCCGCTTTCACGAAATATCTTAAAGAGGGCAAGGACGTCGTCTATATAGGCTGTTCGTCCGCGCTTTCGGGCTCGGTCAACACGGGCTTCGTGATCGCCGGCGAGCTCAAAGAGGAATATCCCGAAAACGCCGTATATTGCGTAGACAGCCTTTGCAGCTGCCTCGGCGAGGGCTTGATGGCAATCGACGCCGCGGTAATGCGCGGCGAGGGCAAGTCGGCGGAGGAGGTCGTCGCGTATTTAGAGCAGAATAAGCTTAAATACAGGCAGTTTTGCGCCGTAGACGATTTGACCTACCTTAAAAGAGCGGGTAGGGTAAAGGCTTCGAGCGCGTTCTTCGGCAATCTCTTCGGCGTGAAGCCCATTCTTATTTCCAACAGAAACGGCGAAAATTTTGCCGTCAAGAAGATAAAGGGCAGGAAAAACTCCCTCGACGAAATTTTTAATATGGCTAAATCGGCGGTCGTTAACCCCGAAAGCCAGATAATCGCGGTAATGCACGCCGACTGCGAAGAGGACGCGGCGTACCTTAAAAAGCGCATCGAAGAGGAGATTAAGCCCAAAGAGGTATACGTCGATTACATAGGACCTATTATCGGCGCGTCGGCAGGTCCCGGCACGGTGGCGATATATTGCAAGTGCGACGAGGTCGAGGTATAAATTTTACCCGACCTTTTAAACGGCGGCGTCAAAAGATAAACTTATATGATGACCTATCAGGATACAGAACAAAAGGTACGTAACGAATACCTTAAAATAAGCGCGGAGCAGTTTACGGAGATGCTCGTTTCGGGTTTCAACGCGCTGTGCGCCAAGGAAGAGGAAGTAAACAGGCTTAACGTCTTTCCCGTTCCCGACGGGGATACGGGCAAGAATATGCGAATGACCTACGAATCTGGGCTTAAAATGCTTAAAGACAGCCCTGCCGAAACCGTCGGCGAAGCGGCGGCGGTCTTTGCAAGGGGTATGCTGTTCGGCGCGCGCGGCAATTCGGGCGTTATTCTCTCGCAGATATTCAAGGGTATGGCGCAGGGGTTGGAGGGCTGTTACGACGTCTCCGCCGACGACGTTATACGCGCGTTCGAGGGCGGAGTGGAAAAGAGCTATAAAGCCGTAATCAAGCCCGTCGAGGGCACAATGCTCACCGTTTTCAGGGAGTGCAGCGAGTGCGCGGCGGACTGCAAGGGCAAGAATATGCCCCTGCCGGAGCTCTTCGGGCTCATCGAAAAGCGTTGCGCGGTTTCGCTTGAAAACACGCCCTCGCTTCTCGCCGTATTGAAGGACGCGGGCGTGGTCGATTCGGGCGGCGCGGGGCTGCTATGCGTATTCCGCGGCTTTCTTAATTACTTTGTCGGCGAACGCGGCGGCGCGGAAGGACTCGGAGAACCCGTATATACGGGCGGCGCGGTTGCCGAAATGGCGGCGGACGCAGACGACGGGGAGGAGTTCGGCTACTGCACCGAATTTCTGTTAAACCTTTCCGCTTCGTCGCGGACAACGTTCGATATCGACGTCCTCGTCGGTCGGCTCGAAAGCATAGGCGGACAGTCTATCGTCGCCTTCCGCGACGGCGATATCGTCAAAGCGCACGTCCACGTACTTACCCCCGGCGACGCGCTTAACATAGCGCAGAGCTACGGCGAATTCATAACTATAAAAATAGAAAATATGACCTTACAGCACGGCGAGCTGTTAAAACGGGGAGAAGCCCCCGGAAAGGTCGATAAACAGCCCGCGCCGGCGGAGAGGGAGAAGCTCCCCGTTGCGGTCGTCGCGGTTGCGGACGACGGCGGCTTTACCGACTTGTTTTATTCGATGGGTGCGGACTGCGTGGTAAACGGCGGACAGTGTATGAACCCCTCCGTAGAAGATTTGCTTAACGCGTTCGGCAGCGTCAACGCGGACGACATAATAGTGCTGCCCAACAACTCCAACGTAATTATGACCGCAGAACAGGCGGCGGAGCTGTATGACGGCAGGGTGCGCGTGCTCAAATCGAAAAGTCTGGCGCAGGGTTACAGTGCGATTTCCATTTACAACCCCGAAGAGGACGCGGAGGCGACCGTGTCCGAAATGGAAGCGGCGCTCTCCTCGGTGATTTCTGCCGAGATAACCCGTGCCGTGCGCGACGCCCGTTGCGACGGAGTGGATATTAAAAACTCGCAGGCTATGGTCATAATCGACGGCAAGGTCGCCGCGGCGGCGGAAAGCATTTCCGAAGCCTTCACCGAGGCGTTGACGGGGCTCGATTTGTCGGAAAAATGCGTGCTCACCCTGTTCTGCGGAGAGACCGCCTCCCAAGCCGATACCGACGCTTTGACCGCGGCGGTTAAAAGCGCGTACCCCTCGTTGGAGCTGAGCATAGTTAAGACCCGTCAGCCCGTATACGAATACATAGTGGCGATAGAATAAAAAATCTTCCGTTCGGTATTTAGCCGCGCAATCGTTTGCATTTGCGTTTTCTTAGTGCTAAAATAATTCACGCAAGCCGTGTTCGCGGCTTGGACGAATACGTTCCGAAAGGGAGATTTTTTGCATATGAACGTTAAACAGATTCTGGCGCGGAAGGACGAGCTCGCCGGCACGGAGGTTAAAATCAACGGCTGGGTGCGCAACCACAGACAGCAGAAAGCCATCGGCTTTATCGACTTTTACGACGGTACGGTTTTTTCGCCCGTGCAGCTGGTGTACGAAATAGGTAAGGTAGACGTCACGGGCGTAAAGGTCGGCGCGTGCCTGGCGGTTACGGGCAAGGTCGTGCCCAATCCGAGGACGGATTCGGCGGACGTAGAGCTTTCGGGGATAACCGTTCTCGGCTCCTGCGACGACGATTTCCCCATTCAGCCCAAGCGCCACACGCTTGAATTTTTAAGGGAAAACGCCTATCTCCGCCCCCGTACGAGGACGTTCCAGGCGGTGTTCCGCATAAGAAGCGTCGCCTCTATGGCTATTCACGAATATTTCCAGCAGCGCGACTATATCTACGTCCATACGCCCCTTCTGACCGCGAACGACGCGGAGGGCGCGGGCAATACCTTTACGGTCACGACGTACGACCCTATAAATAATAAGGAAAAGGACTATTCCAACGATTTCTTCTCCCGTCACGCTTCGCTTGCGGTTACGGGTCAGTTGGAGGGGGAGGCCTTTGCGATGGCGTTCTCTAACATATACACCTTCGGACCGTCGTTCAGGGCGGAGGATTCCAACACCAAGACGCACGCCTCCGAATTCTGGATGATAGAGCCCGAGCTGGCGTTTACCGACCTGCGCGGACTTATGGACGTGGAGGAGGACTTCCTTAAAAACATTCTCTCCGTCATTTTGGAAAGGTGCGACAAGGAGCTTGAATTTTTGGAAAAGTTCAACGCCCTTCCGTTAAGGCAGAGAATGAAGGATTTGATATCCTCGCATATAGTGCGCCTGTCCTTTCACGACGCGGTTTCCGAGCTCATCGAGGCGGACAAGACCGAGCATTTCGAATTTAAGCCCTCTTACGGCTCCGACCTCGCGAGGGAGCACGAAAAATATCTTACCGAAAAGAAGTACAACGCCCCCGTGTTCGTCTATGACTGGCCCAAGGAATTCAAGGCGTTCTATATGTATCAGAACGACGACGGCAAGACGGTCGGCGCGGTGGATTTGCTCGTGCCCAACGCGGGCGAGCTTATGGGCGGCAGCCAGAGGGAAACGCGCTACGATAAGCTTATACAGAGAATGAAGGAGCTGAACATCTCCCCCGAGTCTATGTATTGGTACTGCAATCTCCGCCGTTACGGCGGCTGTACCCATTCGGGCTTCGGAATGGGCTTCGAAAGACTGCTTATATACGTTACGGGAATGTCCAACATCCGCGACGTTATCCCCTTTTACAGAACGCCGCGCAACTGCGACTTCTGACGCCGCGGCGCGCGTTAAGCGCCGCGGGCGGTACGGCATTATAATTGTGCCGTAAAATTGCTTGACTACTTTTCGCTTTACGGTTAAAATAGAATCAGTATAGGCGTAAAACCGCAAAAAATTCGGTGCGGAGCATATTTACGGAAAAAGGTACGAACAATGAAGTTAAAAAAAATAGGGCATATCGTTTGCGCGGCTCTGATTGCGGGCGCCGCTTTCTGTATGCCTTTTATGGCGGGTTGCACCAACGCCCACCCCGAAGCGCGGATAACGATAAGCTTTAACGAGGAGGAGTACGTCCTTAAATACAAGCTTTACCGCAATATGTATCCGCAGACCGTGCAGCATTTCATCGAGCTCGCGGATAACGGTTTCTACGACAACACGATAATTCACAACTACCAGTCGAATTATCTGTACGGCGGCGGCTATGACTATCTGGACGGCTCCGACGGCGAAGACGAGGGCGTTTCCTATGCGGACGCGTACGGCGACGATTCCGACGAGGCGCGTCTCGATTACTACGAAGCGGCTTCTAAGGAATACGAATATTCCGTCCTCGCAAATCCCTCGAACGGCAAAATAACGCCGTCGGTCTATGAGGACATCTCGGAGGGCGAATATATCGACCCCCTCGATACGCTGATAGGCGAATTTACCTCTAACCAGCACAAAATCGACAACGGCGCGTTGAAGCAGACCTACGGCTGCCTTACGATGTATTACAGCTCCAAGACTGCCGACACCGTAAAGAACAAGAGGGTCTACCTCGACAAGTACGGCTCCGCGTTCGGCGTCCAGGGCGAGTATACCTACAACAGCGCCACAAGCCTGTTCCGTATTTATACGTCCAACCCGACCACGCCCTCGTCGCTCAGCGCATACTGCATTTTCGGCACTCTCGAAAACACCGACGCGCTCGACGATTTGAAGAGCGCGATTTCCGAGAAAGGCACCACGACCAAGTCCGTGACGCTGTATGTGGACAATTACGATAAATATCTCGGCGTAAATTCCAATTCGCAGACCTTCTCTATGCTCAATACGCCCATAATTATCAAGTCGGTCAAAATCACTAAATATTAATATTGTGTAAATTAACCCGACGGGCGGCAATCAAACGATTGCCGCCCGTTTTGCGTTGCGGTTGCAACCCCTTGATTTGTGCGGTAAAAACGTGCGCTTAAAAATTTTTCAAAAAAATATTAACCCGAGTTAAATTTTTGTTGACAAAGCGAATATTTTATCATATAATACAGATACTTAACCAAGGTTAAGTTAAAGGAGCTGTCCGGTATGCCTTTGATAATGGCGCCCGTAAATTCCGAATTCGAGATTAAAAAGATAACCGCAGACGAAAAGACGAAGAAGCATCTGCGCGAAATAGGAATTTCCGAAGGGGGTAAAATAACGCTTGTAGCCGGTACGGCGTCGGGCGTGATAGTAGTGGTTAAGGAGGGGCGGCTGTGCCTGGACGGCGCGCTTGCCCGTAAAATTTTGGTCGCTTAACCCGTGGATATGCGGCGGTTCCGATAATAACGCCGTATGACGCCGCATAGATTTAATCGTTAATGTATTTTAAAGGAGATATGCATGACAAAAAAGTTAAGTGATTTTACCGTCGGTGAAAGCGGTAAAATAGTAAAGGTCAACGGCGAGGGCAGAGTGCGCCGCAGACTTTTCGACATGGGAGTAACCCCGTTGGCGGAAGTCACGATGCGTAAAAAAGCCCCTCTCGGCGACCCCATTGAAGTAACTCTCCGCGGTTACGAGCTTACATTGAGGAAGAACGAAGCCGAGTGCGTGGAGGTGGAAGTCTGATGAAAACGTTTGCATTGGCGGGCAACCCCAACTGCGGTAAGACGACGCTCTTCAACGCGCTTACGGGTTCGACGGCGCACGTCGGCAACTGGCCCGGCGTAACGGTAGACAAGCGCGAAGGCGTTTACAAGGGCGCGGAGGAAAAGGTTCAGATAATCGATCTCCCCGGCATTTATTCGCTTTCCCCCTATACTCCCGAAGAAGTTATCGCCCGTAATTACATAATGGACGAACACCCCGACGGAATTATAAACATCGTAGACGCAACCAACCTCGAAAGAAACCTGTATTTAACGACGCAGCTTTTAGAGATGGACGTTCCCGTAATAATCGCCCTCAACATGATGGACGAAGTGGAAAAGGTCGGCGATAAAATCGACGTTAAGGCGTTGGAAAAGGCGATAGGCGTCCCCGTAGTCGCGATATCCGCGCTTAAAAAGAGCGGCATAACCGAGCTTATGAACAAGGCGGTCGCAATGAAGGGCGAGCGCAAGGGCACTACCGTTTTGGGCGGCGAGCTTTCGGGCAAAATCGAAAGAGCGAGGCAGTTCTTCGAGGGCGAGGAAGTTTCTTCTCCGCTGTTCCACGCGGTTAAAATGCTCGAAGGCGACGAGATAGAGCTCAACCACAAGGGCGCGAAGGAAGTGCTCGCGGAAATAGCCGCAAGCGACGACCTCGAAGCGGAGGTCGCCGACGCAAGGTATGCGTACATATCCGAAAACTTCTCTTCCGCAAAGCAGAAAAAGGAAAAGGAAGTTTTAACCAAATCGGATAAGATAGACAAGGTGTTGACCCACCGTGTCTGGGCAATTCCCATCTTCATAGTAATACTTTTCTTCATATTCCACCTTACTTTCTCGGAGAACCTTTTGTATCTGAACGGCTTCACCGAAGAACAGGGCTGGATGCCCACGCTGTTCGATTCCGTCGAAGACGGCGGTCTCGGCTGGGAGGAGAATTATGCGACGAAGTTAGTTGCGATTTTCTATGACGGCGCGGTGTTCTCGCCGGGCGTTATACTGACGAACATACTTAACTACGTTTTGGACGCAATCACCGACGGCTTGTCTTTGGCGTTGGGCGGTGCGTCCGAGTGGGCGCAGGGACTTATCCTCGACGGCGTAGTTGGCGGTATTTTCGCGGTGCTCGGTTTCCTGCCCCAGATTTTAACGCTGTTCCTGTTCTTCTCTATTTTGGAAGACACGGGCTATATGGCGCGTATCGCGTTCGTTCTCGACAGAATTTTCCGCCGTTTCGGGCTTTCGGGCAGGGCGTTTATGCCTATGATAATGGGCTTCGGCTGCTCGCTCCCCGCGAC
>CAZUYN010000049.1:0-11131 GCA_964624495.1 uncultured Clostridia bacterium | reverse complement strand
TTAGGGGAAAGAATTTCCCCTAACGAGGACGACGAAAGCCGGGCAAACGGCTTGCAGTCAAAAACCGTATAACGCCAGCGCACTCTCTTCCGCAGCCGCTTCCCCTTTCATATTCTCTTGCATCGTTTGCCCTTTATTCGGTTATTATATCCACGTACTCGTCGTACGTCACGTTTTTGTCGAACGTCTTTGTGCCGTTAATTTCTATTATCCTGTTGGCGACGGTATTCATAAGCTCCTGGTCGTGCGAAGTGAACAACATACAACCCTTAAAGTTTTTCATACCGTTGTTCAAAGAAGTTATGGATTCCAAATCGAGGTGGTTTGTGGGCTCGTCGAAGATTAAGAAGTTACTGCCTTCGAGCATCATTTTTGCGAGCATACACCTGACCTTTTCGCCCCCCGAAAGCACCTTTGCCTGCTTCAACGCCTCCTCGCCGGAGAACAACATTCGTCCGAGCCAGCCCCTTAAATACTCCTCGTAATGGTCGGAAGAATATTGGCTGAGCCACTCCACCAACGAAAGGTCGCAACCCTGAAAATATTCGTTATTGTTTTCGGGGAAGTAGCTGACCGATATCGTCTTGCCCCAGCGGATTGTGCCCGCGTCGGGCTGAACCTTGCCCGTTAAAACGTCGTACAGCATAGATATCGTCGTCGACTTATCGCTGACTACGCCGATTTTTTCGTCGTGCTGGACGGTAAAGGACACGTCCTCGAAAAAGCCCTTTTTGGTCAAGCCCTCCACCATTAAAATATCGTTGCCGATATCCTTTTCGAATTTGAAATCTATATAGGGATACTTGCGGAGAGAGGGCTTGAAGTCGGCGATAGTGAGCTTTTCAAGCTCTTTCTTCCTCGACGTGGCCTGTCTGGACTTGGAGGCGTTCGCGGCGAAACGGGCGATAAAGTCCTGCAATTCCTTAGCCCTTTGCTCGTTCTTCTTGTTAACGTCGCGTTGCTGGCGCGCGAGCAACTGGCTCGTTTCATACCAGAAATCGTAGTTGCCGAGCATCATATTTATCTTGCCGTAATCCACGTCGCAGATATGGGTGCAGACCTTATTCAGAAAGTGCCTGTTATGGGATACGATTATAATCGTGTTTTCGAAGTCGAGCAGATAATTTTCGAGCCAGCGCACCGTCTTTATGTCGAGGTTGTTGGTAGGCTCGTCCAGCAGCAGGATATCGGGGTTGCCGAAAAGCGCCTGCGCAAGCAATATCTTAACCTTGCGCTTGGCGTCCATATCCGCCATAAGCACGTCGTAATATTCCTCGCCTATATCGAGGGCGTTAAGAAGGGTCTGCGCCTCGTATTCGGCGTCCCAGCCGCCGAGCTCGGCGAACTCGGCTTCGAGCTCGCTTGCGCGCACGCCGTCCGCCTCGGTAAAATCTTCCTTGGCGTACAGGGCGTCCTTTTCGTCCATTATCTGAACGAGGCGCTTGTGCCCGAGCATAACCGCGCGAAGCACCGAAACGCCGTCGAACGCGCTCTGGTTCTGCATAAGCACGGACATACGCTCGGTCTTGTCCATAGACACGTCGCCCTTATTGGGTTCGATATCTCCGCTAAGCACCTTTAAAAAGGTAGATTTACCTGCGCCGTTCGCGCCTATTATACCGTAGCAGTTGCCCTTAGTGAATTTTAAATTCACGTCCTCGAACAGCTTTTTACTGCCGTATTGTAAAGAAACGTTGTTTACCTGAAGCATTCTTTCCTCCGTTAGCCTGCGAATTGACTGTTATATAAATTACTGTAAAAGCCGCCCTCAGCCATAAGCTGCGTATGGGTGCCCTGTTCTATGATATCGCCGTCCTTCATCACCAAAATAAGGTCGGCTTCCTTTATCGTCGATAATCTGTGCGCGACTATAAAGCTTGTTCTCCCCTCCATAAGCTTTGCAAACGCCGTCTGAATTTTCAATTCGGTACGGGTATCGATTGAAGATGTCGCCTCGTCCAAAATAAGCATAGGCGGCGGGGCGAGCATTATGCGCGTAATGCACAAAAGCTGTTTCTGCCCCTGCGAAAGGCTTCCGCCGTCCTCGCCTATTACGGTGTCGTAGCCGTCCTTCATCTGCATTATAAACGAATGGGAACGGGTCGCCTTAGCCGCCGCGACAACCTCTTCGTCGGTAGCTTCGGGCTTGCCGATTTTTATATTGTCCTTAACCGTGCCGCTTTTCAGCCAGGTATCCTGCAATACCATGCCGTAGCTCTGCCTTAGCGACTTACGCGTGACCGATCGGGTTTCGTGCCCGTCGATATATATCCCTCCGCCGTTGACGTCGTAAAAGCGCATCAACAGATTGATAAGCGTGGTCTTTCCGCAACCGGTGGGTCCGACGACGGCTATCCTCTGCCCCGCTTTGACGTCAAGCGAAAGATTTTTTATAAGCGGTTTGTCCTCTTCGTACGAAAAGGCGACGTTTTCGAATTTTACGCCGCCCTTTACGTCTTCGAGCGTCGCGGCGTCCTCCCCGTCGGGGAGCTGCGCCGGGCTGTCTATAAGCCCGTAAATACGTTCTGCGCAGGCTATTGCGCTCTGGAATTCGGTAACCACGCCCGAAATTTCGTTAAAAGGCTTTGTGTATTGGTTGGAATAGCTCAACAGCGTAGTCAGTTTACCCACGTTGAAGCTCACGGGCAAAACCGACGGATAGATGATCGTCAGCGCCCCCGTAAGCGCGACCGCCGCATAGACGATCGCGTTGACGAAACGCGTGCACGGGTTGGTCAGCGAAGAAAAGAAAATCGAGGAAAGAGAAGCCTTGCTTAGCTCACGGTTGATTTGGTCGAATTTCTTTTCGTTTTCCTCCTCCCTGCCGAACGCCTGCACGACCTTTAAATTGTCCGTCATCTCCTCTATAAACGCCGTCTGTTCGCCGCGTATTTCGGAGGTCTTGACGAACATCGAATAGGTATGCGAAGCTATGAACTTCGCGACGAACAGCGACAGGGGCGTGATAAAGAACACCGCAAGGGCGCTTATCCAGTTATAGATAAACATAATCACAAGCGTTACCGTTATGGTCAGCACGCCCGTAAACAGTTGCGTAAAGCCCATTAAAAGCCCGTCGGCAAACTGGTCTACGTCCGCCACGCAACGGGAGACGATATCCCCGTACGAGTGGGAATCGATATATCCGAGCGGCAAGTCCTGCAAATGGTTGAACGCACGGCTGCGGATGTCGTTGATAACGCCGTAGACTATACGGTTATCGATAACGCTCATAAGCCACTGCGCCAATGCGGTTACGGCTATTATAACGCCTATGGCTACGAAATAGCCGCCGAGCATTACGAAATCGACGTCGCCCCGTTCTATAATACAGTTTATGGCGTTGCCGAACAGTATCGGCGGAACGAGGTTGCCGGCGACCGTAATCATAGCGAGGAAAATTGAGAGAGCTATATAGGCGGAGTATTTTTTAAGCTGTCCGAATATGCGCTTTAAAGTTTTGCCATGCGCGTTCTTTTTAAACGTTTTTTCACTGTTTTTCATTTACGCGCCCTCCCCGTTTCCGTATTGGGAGAAGTAAATTTCCCTGTAAACCGCGCAGGTATCGAGGAGCTCGCCGTGAGTGCCGCACCCTACCATCCTTCCGCCGTCCAAAACCAATATTTTATCCGCATACCTTACCGAGCTCGTCCGCTGGGAAACGATAAACACGGTGGGGTTATAGTCGAGCGACCTTATATTTTGCCTTAGCTTTGCGTCCGTCGCATAGTCAAGCGCGGACGCACTGTCGTCCAGAATGAGCACGGACGGCTTTTTTACGAGGGCGCGGGCTATGGTCAGACGCTGGCGCTGTCCGCCCGAAAAGTTTTTACCGCCCTGTTCCACGTCCGCGTCCAGCCCGTCGGGTTTGGAATTGACCACGTCGGACGCGCAGGCAAGCTCTACGGCGGAGGCTATTTCCCCGTCGGTGGCGTTAATATTGCCCCATTTGATATTGTCGCGTATGGTTCCCTTGAAGAGGACGGCGCGCTGCGGCGCCACTCCGCACATCTTTCTTAAATTGTCGTCGCCTACCGAATTGACGTTTACCCCGTTTATAAGTATTTCCCCGCGGGAGGCGTCGTAAAAGTGCGGAATTAAATTTACGAGCGTGCTTTTACCCGAACCCGTACCGCCTATAACGCCTACCGTTTCGCCCTCTTCGATTGAAAATGTTATATTTTGCAGCGCGTCGGAGCCGCCTCCGCCGTACCGCATAGACACGTCTTTAAACTGGATAAAGGGCACGCCGTCTTTTTTTACGGCGGGCACGGGTTCGCCGTGCTTCAACGCCGGCGACATCCTCAAAATTTCGTTCACCCTGTCCGCGCAGGCAAAGCATTTCGTTACCGTAATAATGAGATTGGCAAGCTTTATAAGCTCGACAAGGACTTGCGACATATAATTATACAGGGCTATGACCTGCCCCTGCGTAAGGGAACCCGCGTCCACCTTTAACGCGCCGCAGTAAACGAGAATTATTATCCCCGCGTTAATAACCGCATAAGTCAGCGGATTCATCAGCGAAGATATACCGCCCACGAATTTCTGCGATTTGGTCAGTCTGTCGTTACGTTTTTTGAACTCGGCTATCTCGTCTTCCTCTTTACAGAAAGCGCGTACCACACGGGAACCTGCCAACGTTTCACGGGTTGCCGCGGTAACCCCGTCGAGGTTTCCCTGCGTCTTTTTATACATCGGGATAGATACGAGCATAATCGCAAATACGATTATAAACAGCGCCGCAATCGTAGCCGCAAACACAATACCTGCGGTCACGTCGATTATAAACGCCATAATCATCGCGCCGAACACGATAAACGGCGAGCGCATAAACAGGCGCAAAACGAGGTTTACTCCGGTCTGAATCTGATTGACGTCGCTGGTCATACGCGTTATCATAGCCGACGCGCCCAGCCCGTCTATTTCGTAATACGAAAGCGACTGCACCTTCTTGAACAGGTCGCTCCTCAGTTCCTCGGAAAAGCCTACCGCCGCCTTAGCCGCAAAGTACTGCGCCGACACCGCGCTTACCAGCCCGACCACGCCGAGCGCGACCAAAATCAGACAGGCGAAAACGACGTAACGCGCGCCCTCAGCCGCCGTCGCGCCGCCCGCCGTCACGACGTTAAGCTTATCGACCATTGCGGCGACTATAACGGGAATGAACAGCTCGAAGCTCGCCTCCAACAGCTTAAACAGCGGAGCGAGCACGCTTTGCAGTTTATAATGTTTAAGGTATTTTAACAATCCCTTCATAACAGACAAGCCCTTCGTACCGTAAAATTATAACAAAGTTAAAAATAAAAATCAAACCGCTAACCCTATATATTTGCATTTCTTGGGCGGAACCTGTAAAATATTTGTATGGCTTATTCTGTTTATCTTAAAAAAGGCGAAGAAAAACGCATTGTCGCCGGTCACAGCTGGGTTTACGCAAACGAAGTTTTTAAAATCGACGGCAAGGACAAAAACGGCTCGCTCGCCTCGGTTTTTTCCAACGACGGGCGGTTTATAGGCAAGGGCTATATCAACCACGCGTCCAAAATCTTAGTGCGCGTATTCATACGGGACGGCGGCGACGACGGAGAAGAGTTTTATCTTGACTCCATTAAAAAAGCCGACGGATACAGAAAAAAATTGGGCTACGGAAACTGTTACCGTATGGTTTTTGCCGAAGCCGACAACCTGCCTGCGCTGATTATAGACAGGTACGGCGACTATCTCGTTATGCAGTGCCTCTCCCTCGGCGTCGACCAAAGGAAAAAGTTAATCTGCGACTGCCTTATAAAGCTGTTCGCCCCGAAAGGAATATACGAGAGGAGCGACGTCGCCGTAAGAAAAAAAGAGGGGCTCGAACAGGTTAAACAGCTTTTGTACGGGGAAATACCCGACTATTGCGAAATCGAAGAAAACGGCATAAAAATGCTCGTTGACGTTAAAAACGGACAAAAAACGGGATACTTTTTAGACCAGAAAGAAAACAGGCTTGCCGTCAGAAGATATTGCCGCGGCGCAGAAGTTCTGGACTGTTTTTGCAACAGCGGAGGTTTTTCGCTTAACGCGGCGACGGTAGCCGCAAGCGTTACAGCCTGCGATATCTCCGCGCCCGCTTTGAAGAACGTCGAAGACAACGCCAAGCTTAACGGTTTTGACAATATCCGCACGTTGCAGGGCGACGTGTTCGAGCTGTTGCGCGGCTTTAAAAAGGAGCGCAGGCAGTTCGATACGGTGATACTCGACCCCCCTGCCTTCTGCAAGACCGCGGACGAGGTCAGGGACGCCTGCCGCGGATATAAGGACATAAACCTGACCGCTATGAAAATAGTCAAAAGCGGCGGTTTTCTGATAACCTGCTCCTGCTCGCATTATATGACTATGCCCTTGTTTGAAAAAATGCTTATAGAGGCGGCGCGTGAATCGGGAAGGACGGTACGCAGCGTAGAGGTTAAAACCCAGGCGCCCGACCACCCCTCTTTGCTCTGCGCCGAAGAGACGAATTATTTGAAATTCTTCGCGTTGCAAATAATATAAGACGGGCAAGGCAACCGATACGAATCTTAACCGTATATCACGCAAATCGACCGTTCTCACGTTACCGTCTTTTGCTGCCTCGTACGGCAACGTCCTTACGGACTAACCGGAATATTTTTCATTTTTCGGTCTTCTTAAAAGCTTGCGTTCAGAACGGCGCGGATATCGCCCTCGTTTAGAACCTTATAACCGCCGTCCGTTACGAGCGTGCTTTTTACTATACCTTCGAGCATTTCTTTGGTTGCGCCGAGTTCCGAGATATTCATAACGAGTCCGATTTTCTTCATCCACGTTTCCATAGCGTTTAAGCCCTCATAGGCAACCCGCGTTTCGGTTTTACCCTCGGGATTGATATTCCAGACATTCACTGCATAGCGGGCGAACTTTGCCGTGCCGTAGGGAAGGATATATTTGTAATACGGCATAGTAACGGCGGCAAGCGTCATACCGTGCGTTGCGTCGGTATAAGCGGCAACCGCTTGACCGAGCATATGTACCATCCAATCGGTTGTTTTACCTTTGGCAACGAGCGTATTTAACGCCCACGTCGCCGTCCACATAATATTGCTTCTCGCTTCGTAATCGGTAGGATTTTCTACGGCTATATTTGCGCTGTGAATGAGCGAGCGCAAAAGCCCTTCCATCATGTAATCGCTCGTGTTGTCGTCCGTACCCGAAAAATACTGTTCGAGAATATGCGACATAACGTCATATATTCCCGATACCATCTGATACTTGGGCACAGTGTAGGTAAATTCGGGGTTTAGAACCGAGAATTTAGGGAATACGTTCTCCCCGAAAACGTGTCCGATTTTAAGTTTTTGCTTACGGTTGGTTATAACCGAGCCGCCGTTCATCTCGCTGCCCGTGCCGGTCATAGTCAGAACGCAACCGACGGGAACGATCTCGCAGTCGGGTTCTTCAAAACGGATAAAGTATTTATCCCAAACGTCGCTTTCCTTACAGTTCACCGAAACGGAAACGGCTTTCGCATAGTCGCACACCGAACCGCCGCCGACGGCTAAAATCAAATCTGCTTTCGCTTCCCTTGCGCGCTCAATGCCTTCGTACAGTTTTTCTACGGTGGGGTTCGGCTTAACTCCTGCGTCCTCGTAAATACTTTTGCCGCAATCCTTTAAGATTTTCACGACTTTATCGTAAACGCCGTTTTTCTTAACCGAGCCGCCGCCGTAAACGAGTAATACGTTTTTACCGTATTTGGGCAATTCTTCTTTAAGTCCGTTCAAGGCGTCTTTACCGAAATACAATTTTGTGGGATTGCAGTAAGTGAAGTTTCCTAACATAATTTTTATCCCCTATTCTATTATCTATAAATTTTTTATCTTGGCGGGAACGCCCGCGACGATCGCCCGGATCGTCGGTAAACCGATACGCTATTCCGAGAATTGAAAATCCTGTATATATCGCATACGCCTTAAAATCCCGAAAAAATATTATCCGCTGCTTCCTGCCCGGCTTCAATTAGCTTATCAGAAAATAAGATTGCGTCATTATAGAACATGCCGCTATCCGTTACGGCGGTAATATGATTTTACGCAGATATTCCGTTTTCCTGCAATGACCGGTCAACAGTCCAAAAAACATCTCATCGACGTAAAAATTTCACCACGCGCAACGGGAAGTTAATTTACCCCGTAAGTTGCGCGGTATTCCTTCATTTTGCCGAGGTACTCCCCGCCTTCGATAATACCGCTTTCTATCGCTTCGATTATATCCGCCATAGTCACGATAGAGTAGACCTTAACGCCGAACTCTTCATACACTTCCTGTACGGCGGACTTGGCGCTTTCCAAGCCCCTCTCCATTCTGTCCACGGAAATTATCATACCCGTGATTTCCACGTCCGCGGCAGCTTTCAGTTTGGGGAGCATTTCCCTTAACGCCTTGCCCGAAGTCATAACGTCTTCGATTATGATAACCTTTTCGCCGTCAACGAGCTGTTTTCCTACAAACAGACCGCCCTCGCCGTGATCCTTCGCCTCTTTGCGGTCGAAGCAATAATTTAAATCCTCGTTATACTCCTCAGCCAACGCCACGGCCGTAGTCACGGCAAGGGGTATTCCCTTATAGGCGGGACCTACGAGCGTATCCGCCTTCAAGCCGTTTTCCCGTATGCAGGCGGCGTAATACTTGCCCAACCGTGCGAGCTGGGCGCCCGTTTTATAGTTGCCCGTATTGATAAAATAAGGGGCTTTTCTGCCGCTTTTAAGCGTAAATTCCCCGAAACGGAGTACTCCGCTTTCCACCATAAATTTAATGAACTGCTGTTTGTAGGTTAATTCCATTCTCTTTTCCTCTCAGTTTAATTTTAAAGTATCGACTATTTCGTTTACGTCTTTTATATTATGCGCGTCGAGCCATTCGCCCATTTCGGATATTATGCGCGGCATAGCGTAGACGTCGCAGAAATTCGCCGTGCCGACCTGCACTGCCTTTGCGCCTGCGCACATAAATTCCAGAGCGTCCCTTCCCGTCATTATGCCGCCCATTCCGATAACGGGTATTTTTACCGCGTGCGCGGCTTCGTAGACCATTCTGAGCGCGACGGGCTTTATGCCCGCGCCCGACACGCCGCCCGTATTGTTGGCGATGACGGGCTTTCTTTTTTCAAGGTCGATAACCATACCCGTAAACGTGTTCACGAGCGATATGCAGTCCGCGCCGCCGTTTTGCGCCGCCCGTGCGTTGACGGGTATGCTCTCCACGTTGGGCGAAAGCTTGACAATCAGCGGCGTCTTTTTTAAATTCGATTTGGAGAGCGCGGTGACCTCTTCGATATTCTGCGGCTTAATGCCGAGCGCCATACCGCCCGCCCTTACGTTGGGGCAGGAGATGTTCAGCTCCACCATATCGACGAGTCCGTCCAATGCTTGGCAGATTTGACCGTAATCTTCCAGGGTTCGACCTGCCACGTTGGCGATAACGACTACGCCCTTTCCCTTTAAAAAGTCCAAATCTTCCTTAATAAAGCGCTCAACCCCCGGGTTTTGCAGACCTACGGCGTTGAGAATGACGCTGTCGCCCTCCGCTATTCTCGGCACGGGGTTTCCGTCACGCGGCTCGTTAGTCAAGCCCTTTGCGGATACTCCGCCGATCTGAGAAATATCGTATATTTCGTTAAACTCCCTGCCGAAGCCGTACGTACCGCTCGCCGCTATTACGGGGTTTTTAAATTTTACTCCGCATATTTCCACCTGTAAATTTGCCATAATCAAAGCTCCACTTCGTATATATCGAATACAGGTCCGTCCTTGCATACCCTTGCGTTGCGACCGTCCGTCTTTTTGCAGACGCATACGAGGCACGCGCCTATTCCGCAGCCCATTCTCTCTTCCAACGAAACCAGACAAGGGGTTTTTACGTCCTGCTCTGTCAGTTTGCATTTAAGCGCCCTTAACATAACGGGAGGTCCGCAGGCGATTATCAAATCGGCGTCGATTTTTCCGATATCCTTAAAAAACGCGCCGACCGCGTTATCCTTTTCGCCGTAGCTGCCGTCGTCCGTGACTACCGTCAGAGCCTTGCTCTTTGAAAATTCGTCCAAAAGGCACACGCAGCTTTCGTTACGGAAGCCTATGTACGAATAAAAATTTTTATCGGGGTTGCCGTTAATTACGGGGATAAGGGGGAAAATTCCCACGCCGCCGCCGATTACGGCGATATTTTTTGCGCCGTCGGGCAGATTGAAGCCGTTGCCGAGCGGCAATAAAACCGACAGCTTATCGCCAGCCTTTGCATTCGCAAGAGCCGCGGTGCCGCCGCCCTTGACCTGAAAGCAGACGGTCACGTCCGCCCCCTGCGCCTTTACTATGCCGAGAGGACGTTTTAACAGCTTAGATCTATCCCCCGTAGAGATATTAAGGAACTGTCCGCCTTTGATTCCGCCGACGCTTTCGGGAAGCGTAACCGTAAGCGAGTACACGTTTCGGGCGATATTTTTACATTCCTTTACGGTTGAAAGTACTTCTTTCATCTTCCCATTTTCCCTATGGCGTTTACCAAATCATCCTGCATATCCAGACAAGCCGCCCGTGCCGCTTCGGCATAGCCCATACCCGAATAACGGGGCTTTCTATAAGCCGTCAGGATACCCCTCGAATTGTTTACTATGCCGCCGAGCCCGTCCGCGTCGAAGCAGCATTTAAGCATTTGCGCGTCGGCGCCCTGCGCGCCGTAGCCGGGGATAAGGAAGAATGTGTGTTTTAACTGCCGTCTGAGCCTTGCCGCCTCCTCGGGGTGCGTTGCGCCGACTACCGCGCCGACGTCCGAATAGCCGTATTTGCCTATTGTGTCCTTGCCCCAGGTTTCGACGAGAGAGCCCATGCGCTCGTACAGATATTCGCCGCTTTCGAGCTTTAAATTCTGCAATTCGCCGCTTGACGGATTCGAGGTTTTGACGAGCACGAATATGCCCTTGTCGTTAGCCTTGACGTCCTCTACGAAGGGCGCGATGCCGTCCGTGCCGAGATAGCCGTTGACGGTAAGCATATCCGCAGAAAAGGCGGAAATCTTTTTGCCGTTGACGTCGGTTTCGCCGAGAAACGCCGTAGAATAGCGCTTCGCGGTGGAGCCGATG
>CAZUYN010000048.1:0-11360 GCA_964624495.1 uncultured Clostridia bacterium | reverse complement strand
ACTATCGCGATAACGGCAACTTCGCACGGCATACAGGCTAACGACAGCGTGCGCATAGCCGACGCAACGTTAAATATTACGTCGGGCAAGGACGGCGTTCACGCTGAAAACGCCGACGACGCCGCGAAGGGCTACGTCTATTTCGAAAGCGGCTATGCAAATATTTCGGCGGACTGCGACGGCATAGACGCGAGCAGCACGGTTCAGATAACGGGCGGCGAAATAGATATTACCGCCGGCGGCGGAAGCGGAAAGAGCGTATCTTCGTCGGTTTCCACTAAGGGCGTAAAGGCGGAAAACGACGTACTGATAACTAACGGCGCGAAGGTTACCGTAAACAGCTCGGACGACTGCATACATTCCAACGACTGCATAGAAATTTCGGGCGGAACGCTTAATTTGTCGAGCGGAGACGACGGCGTGCACGCGGACAATTCCTTGAAGATTTCGGGCGGAACGGTTGCCGTTACGAAAAGTTACGAAGGATTGGAGGCGCAGAACGTCAACGTCTCGGGAGGAAGCATAACCGTACAGGCAAGCGACGACGGAATAAACGCCGGGGGAGGCAACGACGGCTCCTCGATAGCCGTCAGACCCGGGCAAAATTCCTTTAATACCAATTCCAACTGCTTTATTACTATCTCGGGCGGCGATATATACGTAAACGCGAGCGGCGACGGCATAGATTCCAACGGTTCCCTTACGGTCAGCGGCGGAAATATCGTGGTCGAAGGTCCGACCAACTCCGCAGACGGAGCTTTGGACTACGACGGCACGGGTACCGTCACGGGCGGTACGATTATCGCGATAGGCGCGTCGGGAATGGCTATGAACTTTTCGTCGGCGACGCAGGGGAGCGTACTTTTTTCCGTCACCTCCCAAAAGGCGGGCACGAGCATAGCGTTGAGCGACGGCGACGGCAACGCCATAATTTCGTTGACCTCGACGAAGGCGTATTCTTCCGTGCTTATCTCCTCGCCGAAGCTGGTAAAGGGCGGCAGCTATACGCTTACCGCGGGCACGGTTTCCAAAACGGTTACGCTTTCGACGCTGGTCTACGGAAGCAACTCGTCCGGGGGCGGAATGCCGGGCGGCATTGGCAGACCGTAAGCTTATTCCAACCCTAATTATATAGGGCGGCGGCGCGACTTTTACCGGCGGTATAAAATAGAATATAAAAACTGACGGAAGAGCGGTTGAATGCGACTGTTCAATAAAACGGAGGGGGCGTTTCAAAACGCCCCCGTTTGCTTATAAAGTTTTGTTTTCCGTCTTTACGCTATCGGCTTTGTCTATGCGCTTTCTCTTTTTGTGGAAGTCCTTATAGACCCGTAAGTATACCGCGTTGAGCGGAGGCAGAAGCAATGCGACGGTTACGACCGTACACGCCGTCTGCGTAACCATGGTGTACAGCGAGGCTACAAAATAAGCCTTTGACGTATCTGCGTCGAATTTGTAATACAGCGGCGTTATCACGTCGTCCAACAGCGTAAAGCAGATTGTGCACAGCGCCGCCGCCGCGGTTACGATAACCAGCTTCAACGGGCTCAATCTGCCGCCGAACAGCCTGCCTGCCGTGGCAAAGACGAGCACGAACAGGTTGTAATAGACGAAGTAGAGAATTATAACCGTGGGGAAAAATCCGAAGATAAAACACCGCAGAATGCAGAACGCGTTGGCGACGATCAAGCCGCGCAGATACCCGAAATAGTAGGCAAAGCTAAGCATAAGCACGGTAACTATTTCTATACCGGCTACGAAGCTCAGCGCATACTGACCGCCTATCAGCAGTGCGGTAAACACGCCTATCAGCGCAAAATCCTTGCCATTCACCGCGGTTACCCTTGATTATATCGAAAACGTTTCGTAAACCCAGACGTATACGCAACCGTCTACGACTACAAGGCTGCTTGCGCCGAGTTTGGCGGAGCCGAGCGTCTTGCCTTCGTATTCATATGTACCCCAGGCGGTATTGGAATTTTCGGCGTCGTCCGTGTATAACATCCAATAGGAGTTGGTCGTGTTGGAAACGCCGTTGAGTTGCGTAATCATTCCGTCATTGGACGAAAAGGACAATTCGCCTTTCTCTTCCAATTCGCACATATATTCGTACAGCGTTTCGCCCTCCGTCGAATCCGATACGGTTATCGCGACGGGGTCGGGGGTTTTGTTGCAGGCGGCAAAGCATACGCCGAATACCGTTACGATACATAAAAGTACCCATAATAATCTTTTTTTCATTGTAAAAATACTCCTTTTTATTAAAAAATTTTGTTCCGAATAAAAAAAAGCACGCCTTCGGGCATGCAAAACAAAGGCGGTCTGAATTTCTCCTTTTGCCCGAGACAGACAGCCTAATCGGCGGACAGGCAACCGGACTGTGACCGTAATGGCTGTTGCGACGGATTTTCACCGTACTTCCCCTGCTCTCGGCTGAAAAAATCAGACCACTCGCACCGATTTTATTTAATTCTACGTTCATTATATAGCTGTACGGGGTAAATGTCAAGCCTATTTTATATCGTGGCAAATTATTGACAATCTCCTGCGATTATTCTATAATTATAACAATATCCGCAAGCCTGGTTGCGGAGAGCTTTAACAGGTGTTAAAATGAAGATTTCAGAGATACTTAAAAGCAAAAAGGCGTGTATTTCGTTCGAGGTGTTTCCCCCGAAAACCGACGATAAATTCGAATCGGTCAGCAAAGCGGTGGACGGCATAGCGGCGCTGTCGCCCGATTTTATGAGCGTGACTTACGGCGCGGGCGGCGGCACGAGCGACTATACCGTCGCGGTTGCAAAGCGCTTAAAGGGTATGGGGGTGGAACCCCTCGCGCATCTTTCCTGCATATCCTCCGACCGCGCCGACGTACAACGCAAGCTGGGCGCGTTGAAGGACGAGGGTATAGAAAATATTCTCGCCCTGCGCGGCGATATCCCCGCCGGGTATACGGGGAACCTCGATTACCGCTACGCGTGCGAGCTGGTAGAGGACTGCAAAAAATTCGGGGATTTCTGCGTCGGCGGCGCCTGCTATCCCGAAGGGCACCCCGAATCGGAGACCCTCTTTTCGGATATAGACAACCTTAAAAGAAAGGTGGACGCCGGCTGCGATTTTTTAACCACGCAGATGTTCTTCGACAACGACGTCTTTTACAGCTTTCTTTCCAAGGTGAGGGAAGCCGGTATCTACGTTCCCGTCATCGCGGGCGTCATGCCCGTAACCAACGCCGCGCAGATAAAAAGAATATTGTCGCTTTCGGGCGGTTATCTGCCCACGCGCTTCAAGCGCATATTAGACAGGTTCGGCGATAATCCGCAGGCAATGTGCGAAGCGGGCATAATATACGCCAGCGAACAGATAATCGACCTGTACGCAAACGGCATAAGGGCGGTGCACGTCTATTCTATGAATAAGGAGTACGTCGCCGCTTCGATTAAGAAAAATCTTTCAAGCATAATATGACGACTTTGATGACGCACAGGGCGGAGGCGGTAGACCGCGCCGAAACGCTGAGGTACCTCGGCTACGGCGTAACGGGCAAGCCGACCGAAGAATCAATCGGGCTTTTCGACGAATGCGAAAAGCTTATACTCTCCGCGCAGGATTTAAAGGCGGTGTACGACGTGTTCGCCGTAAAGGCGGACGGCGACGAGCTGGATTTGGGCTTCGCCGAAATAAAAAGCCATTCGCTCGCGCTCAATTTAAAGGGGTGCAGTCGTCTGGCGCTCTTCGCGGCGACCGCAGGCACGGGCGTGGACAGGCTTATCGTGCGTTACTTAAAAATTTCCCCCGCGAGGGCGGCGGTGTTGCAGGCGATGGGCGCGGCACTCATCGAAAGCTGGTGCGACGAAATCTGCGCGCGTTTAAGGCGCGTCTACAATACCAACGCGTCGCGTTTTTCTTGCGGCTTCGGCGACTGCGATATATCGCTTCAACGCGACATATTCGGGGCTCTTTCGGTGACCAAGAGGATAGGAATAACCCTTTCGGACGACTGCTTTATGACCCCGACTAAGTCGGTAACCGCAATGGTGGGTATCAAGGATATATGAATATCAGACAAGCGCTTAAAAATTCGATAATTATCTTAGACGGCGCGATGGGAACCGAATTGCAAAAAAGGGGACTGCCGCTTGGCACACTCCCCGAGGAATGGAATATCTCCCGTCCCGAAGAGGTGGTCGCCGTTCACCGTTCTTATTTGGAGGCGGGCTGTAACGTCGTCTATGCAAACACGTTCGGCGCGAACAGCCTTAAATTCGGCGACAGAACCGAGGAGGTAATCGCCGCCGCTATCGCCAACGCGAAGAACGCCGCCAAGGGCTTTAAAAACTCTTACGTGGCGTTGGACGTGGGACCTACGGGCAGGCTGTTGAAGCCGCTCGGCGATTTGGACTTCGAGGAGGCGGTAGGCGTTTTCAGGCGCACGGTGGCGGCTGGCGCCGCGGCGGGCGCGGATTTGGTCGTCGTCGAAACCATGAACGATTTGTACGAGCTCAAAGCCGCCGTTCTCGCGGCAAAGGAATGCTGTGATTTGCCCGTATTCGCAACCGCGGTGTTCGGGCGCGACTGCCTTACCATGACGGGGGCTACCCCCGAGGCGGTAGTCGTCCTGCTCGAAGGCTTGGGCGTGGACGCGCTCGGCGCAAACTGCTCGCTCGCGCCCTCCGGGCTGAAAGAGGTCATAGAGCGAATGGTCAGGGTCTCCTCCACGCCGGTCATCATTAAACCCAACGCGGGGCTGCCCGAAGAGAGGGACGGCAAGACGGTCTATTCGCTTTCGGCGGAGGAATTTGCGCGCGATATGCGCGCGCTGGCGCTGACGGGCGCGACCGTTTTGGGCGGCTGTTGCGGCACTACACCCCGATATATACGCGAGTTATCGCAAAATTTAAAAGATATCCGATTTAAAAAACCGACCGAAAAGCGGCTTACGGCGGTGTCGTCGTACACGCACGCCGTATACTTCGGGGAGCGCCCCGTGCTTATCGGCGAGCGCATTAACCCGACGGGCAAGAAAAAGCTTAAAGAGGCTTTGCGCTCCAACGATATGGCTTATATCCTCGGCGAGGCGGTGGAGCAGACCGAAAAGGGAGCGCACGCTCTGGACGTAAACGTCGGTCTGCCCGAAATCGACGAGGAAGAGGTCTTAACCGATTGCGTGCGGGAAATTCAGGCGGTGACCGATTTGCCCTTGCAGATAGACACCTCCTCCTATAAGGCTATGGAAAGGGCTATGCGCATATACAACGGCATACCTCTCGTCAATTCGGTGAACGGTAAAGAGGAAAGTATGTCCGCGGTGTTCCCCCTCGTAAAAAAATACGGCGGCTGCGTAATATGTCTGACCCTCGACGGCGACGGCATACCGCCGACCGCGCAGGGCAGGGTGGCAATCGCCGAAAAGATTATAAAGACGGCGGCAGGCTACGGCATACCGAAAGAGCGGCTTATATTCGATACTCTGGCTATGGCGGTTTCTGCGGATAAGACGGCCGCCGCGGCGGCTCTGGACGCGCTGAAAACAATCAGATACGGGCTGGGCTGTCATACCTCGCTGGGCGTTTCCAACATCTCCTTCGGACTGCCCCAACGCGACTATATCAATTCCACCTTCTTTGCAATGGCGCTGTCGTACGGGCTTTCCGCGGCGATTTACAACCCCTATTCGGCGGAGATGAACAAGACCTATAAGTCGTTTATGGCGCTCTGCGGCAAGGACGAAAACTTCGGCGAATATATCGCCTTTGCCAACGGCTCGGAAGCCCCCGTTCCGACAAAGGACGCGGCGGAAAAGGGGCTGAAATATTGCGTGATTAAGGGGCTGAAAGCGGAGGCGGAAGCCGCCGCCGAAAAGTTGCTCGCCACGCAGGCTCCGCTGGACGTCATCAACGGCGAAATCATACCCGCGCTGGACGAGGTAGGGCTCGGCTTCGAAAACAAGACGGTATTTTTGCCCCAGCTGCTTATGAGCGCGGAGGCGGCTGGCGCGGCGTTCACCGCGGTCAAAGCGCATATGAAATCGCAGGATAACGCCAAAAATACCAAAATCGTGCTCGCAACCGTCAAGGGCGATATCCACGACATAGGCAAGAACATCGTCGGAACGCTTCTCTCCAACTACGGCTTCAAGGTGTACGATTTGGGCAGGGACGTGCCTCCCGAGGCGGTGCTCGCCAAGGCTAAGGAAATACGCGCCGAGGTGGTGGGCTTGTCCGCGCTGATGACGACTACCGTCGCGTCCATGCGCGAAACTATCGAACTGTTAAGACGGGAATATCCCGAAGCTCTCGTATGCGTCGGCGGCGCGGTGCTCAACGAGGAATACGCCGACGAAATAGGCGCAGACAGGTATTGCAAGGACGCCATGCAGACGGTGCGCTTCGCCGAAGAGGTGGAGGCAGGTTTAAGGCGCCTTCCCTGATACGGCATATTGCAAATCAATACGAAAATTATACCGCTCCCCCCGCGCAGGCAACCGGGGAGCGGCGTTATTTTTACGCCCTTTTCCGTTTACTTCGTCCGCTTTTTAAGGACGGCGGAGCTTAGTTGCCGCCCCGATAAGGCGCGGTAAGAAATGTAATAAAATTTGTTGACATTAATATTATAAAATGATATGATAAAACCGTTAGTTTACCGATAAAATGCGGCTTGTTGCATAAATTGCGAACTGCGTTTTAAAGATTGATTACGGGTGAAAGAATATGAGCGTTTTGTTGTGCGACAGCAACGGCGAGCTTTGGTTTGACAAAGTTAGGGAGCTCGGTATGGACTTCATTTCTATGCCGTATTGCTACTGCGGTAAGGAGTACGCCTACGACCTCGGCGAAAATACCGATTTTGCCGCGTTTTATTCGGCGGTAAGGGCAGGCAATATTCCCAAGACTATGGCTCTCAACCCTGAAAATTACAAGGATATTTTAACCCCCTATTTCAAGTCGGGAGAGGACGTGCTGTACGTCAGCTTTTCCCACGCGATGAGCGGAACGTTCGCGCAGCTGGACGCGGCGCTTAGCCAACTGAAAGAGGAATTCCCCGAAAGGAAGTGCACGGTATTCGACACCAATTCCATTTCGCTGGGCGCGGGCATACAGATGTTGGCGGCGGCAAGGAAGAAGCAGGAGGGCGCGACCGACGCGGAGATCATCGGATTTTTAAAGCGGTTCACCCAAAAGGTATGCGTATATTTCTCGGTCGACGACCTTATGCACTTAAAGCGCGGCGGCAGACTTTCGGCGGCTTCGGCGGTGGCTGGCACGATTTTGCAGATTAAGCCCATTTTATCCACGAACGAAAAGGGCGGCCTGGGCATTTTGGAAAAGGTTACGGGCAGAAAAAAAGCCGTCCGCACCCTTGCGCAAAAGGTCATCGACGGGCTGACAGACGTATCTTACCCCGTATATATCGTAGACGCCGACTGTAAGCAGGAGGGCGACGAGCTCGCCGCGTTAATCAAAGAAAAACGCCCCGACGCGGATATAGTCCGCCAGATAGTCGGTCCCGTAATCGGCACGCACTGCGGACCGGGCACGCTCGGCGTAATTTTCATAGGCGATAAGCGCCCTATACCTTTAGAGGAAAGCAAATGATAGAAGTAAGAGAGATAACCTCCAAAAGGGATAAAAAGAAGTTTTTCAAATTCCAGCACACGCTATACGGCAAAAACCCGTACGCTTGCAGCAACCTGTACGCCGACGAGTTTGCCGAATTTGACCCCTCTGTCAACGACGCCTTCCGTTTTGCCGATTGCAGAATGTTTTTGGCGTATAAGGACGGAAAAATCGCAGGGCGTATCGCCGCCATATGGCACAGGGGCGTAAACGATAAAACGGGCAAAAAGCAGCTGCGCTTCACCCGTTTCGACGTAATAGACGACTTCGAAGTCACCAAAGCGCTGTTCGCCAAGGTGGAAGAATGGGCGAAGGAGCTCGGCATGGACGAGATAATCGGACCTATGAGCTTTTCCGATTTGAACGAAGAGGGTATGCTGATAGAGGGCTTCGACAGGGACAGCACCTATATCGAAATTTATAACGCCCCGTATTATACCGAACATATGCAAAAGCTCGGGGCGTATAAGGTGGTGGATTGGAACTGCTACCGCATAAAGGTACCCGAAACGTGCGACGACAGGCTCGACCGCCTTGCCGCCGCGGTAAAAAAGCGCGGCGGATACGAAACGATTGACGTCGCATACCTCGTCAAACACGACAAGGTTAAATTAAAGGAATACATTATGCAGGCGCTCGGCGTTTTAGACGAAGCCTTCGAAGACCTGTACGGTACAAGCCCGTTGAACGAAAAGCAGAAAAGGCGCGAAATGGACACCATTCTGACCGTGCTCGTTCCCGAGCTCGCCAGCGTCGTGTTAAAGGACGGCAAGGTCGTCGCGTACGGCTTTATGATGCCGTGCGTCAAGGAGGTTATGCAGAAAGGCAGGGGGCATATATTCCCCTTGGGCATAATCCCCTATATAAAGGCAATGAAGCACGTCGAGGTCGCGGAGATGATGAGCATAGGCGTCGCCAAGGAGCACGCCAACAAGGGCACGGTGGCTATTATAATGAGCGAATGTCTCCGCGGGCTCAAAAAGCTCGGCGTAAAATATCTCGAAACGGGACCCGAGCTCGAAGAAAACAACAACGTCCAGAATCTGTGGAAGGATTACGAACGCGAACTCGTAAAAAAACACCGCTGTTGGGGAATGAAGGTATCATAACGCCGCACGGCGATTCCAAGCCGGTCGCGGCTTAGCTTCCGGACGGAATATTTCCATTACGGACGGACTGAAATTATATCAATGCTTAAAGAGAGGAATAACGGATGATTGAAATAAAGGAAATAACTTCGAAGAGAGATAAAAAGAAATTTTTCAAATTCGCGATAGATTTGTATAAGGGCAATCCGCACGCGTGCCCCGATATGTATATGGACGAATTCCCCGAATTCGACCCCGAGCAAAACGACGCGTTCCGCTTTGCGGAGTGCAGAATGTTTTTGGCGTATAAGGACGGTAAAATCGCGGGGCGTATCGCAGGCATATGGCATAAGGGCGTAAACGAAAAATTCGGGTACAAACAGCTGCGCTTTACGCGTTTCGACGTGATTGACGACTTCGAAGTTACCAAGGCGCTGTTCGGCAAGCTCTTCGATTGGGCGAAGGAGCTGGGAATGACCGAGATAATCGGACCGATGAGCTTTTCCGACGTAAACGAAGAGGGAATGCTCATCGACGGCTTCGACAAGGACAGCACCTATATCGAAATTTATAACTATCCCTATTTCGTAGAGCATATGGAAAAGCTCGGCGCATACAAGGTCGTAGACTGGAACGCGTTCAGAATACTTACCCCCGACGGCATAGACGAAAGGCTTAAAAAGCTTTCGGAAGAGGTTATGGCTAAGAACGGCTACGAAATTTTAGACGTCGCGTATTACTATAAACACGACAAAAAGAAGCTGGACGAATACGTTATGCAGGCGCTCGACGTTATGAACGAGGCGTTCGAAGATTTGTACGGCACGAGTCCGTTGAACGACAAACAGAAGCGCAGACTTGCAAAGACTATGCTTTCGGTGCTCGTTCCCGATTTCGCGACGGTCGTGTTAAAGGACGACAAGGTGGTCGCGTACGGCTATATGATACCCTCGCTTAAAGAGGTTATGCAAAAGGGCAAAGGGCACGTTTTCCCCGGCGGACTTATCCCTTTAATAAAGACGATGAAGCACCCCGAGGTAGCCGATTTATTGCACATTGCGATTGCTAAGTCGCACAGCAATAAGGGCATACCCGCAATTATTATCACCCACTGTCTGGAAGGGCTGTTTAAATATAACGTCAAGTATCTCGAAGCGGGTCCCGAGCTCGAGCAGAACCGCCACGTCCAGAACCTTTGGAAAAACTTTAACGTCGCATATACAAAGACCTTCCGGTGCTGGGGTATAAAGGTCGATTAAACGGCTTGGACGGGATTGCGCCGCGGCAGATTTTGTCGGGCGTATACTTTCAGGTTGCTATTGCATAAAATAAACGGCGGCGGAAAATATTGACCGCTTACGGAGAGGCTTAATTGACAGAAAATAAAGACGGTTTAAAACTTGATAATCCTCCCGCCGGGGACGGCGGCGAACTCGTTACGCGGCAAGAGGAGGAGGTTATCTCCGCCCCCGTAAATCCGTCTGCGGACGCGTCCGTAACGGGTCGCGGGGAGGTTTCAGAGGCGGAGGGCGAAGCCCGACCTGCCGAGGCGGACGACGGACAGCCGCAAACCGCACCCACCGTCGGCAAACCGCCCAGAAAGGGCAAATCCAAGATTATTTGGAATATCGTCCTCGTCGTACTGATAGGTCTGGGCATAGGCTCGCTGTTCGGAATAGTCGGGGAGATTGATCCCGGTTCGGGTTCGTCTTTTTTAGAAGTATTCGGCAACGCAAGCCCGTGGTTTATGCTGTTGCTCGTAGCGATAGTGCTTGTAATGATGACGCTTGACTGCTCTAAATTCTGTATTATAAATAAGACGGTTACGGGCAAGCTAAGGCTGTCGTCGTCTGTAAAGACGAGCTTTTTGGGCAGGTATTACGACGCGGTTACGCCTTTTTCGACGGGCGGTCAGCCCATGCAGATTTACTACCTCAACTCTAAGGGAATAAGCGGCGGCAATTCAACCGCCGTGGTAATGATAAGGTACTTTTCAAGCATTATGTGCTGGATAATCATCGGCTCCGCGCTCATGATAACGGGTACGGTAAAGCACGTTTTGGACGGCACTTCGGGCAAGACCCTGCTTCTCGTTACGGGGTGGATAGGCATCGGAATAAATCTGATTATTCCCCTGTTTATCGTGTTCTTCCTCGCTTTTCCCAAGGCTATGTATAAGCTGACGGGCGGTTTCGTGCGGCTCGGTAAAAAGATGAAGATAGTCAAGGACGAGGAAAAGACCTTGGGCAGGGCTATAAAGGTAGTGGACGATTTTAAGCACTCGTTTAAGGTTATGGCGACCACGCCTTTAAATCTGATACTCTTGATTTTGGTGAGCTTCGGGGAGTCGTTTTTAAGCTTCTCCGTGCCCTATTTCGTGATGAGGGCGTTTAACTGCGACGTGCAGGGGCAGCTTATAACCGTAATGTCGCTCAACGCGTTTGCAACCTTCGGCGTTTCGTTCGTGCCGACGCCGGGCAATTCGGGCGTTATGGAAGGCATGGCGGCGCTCGCGTTTTCCGCCGCGGCGGGTCCCGCGCTCGCCTGGTCGGTATTGGTTTGGCGGCTTGCCGTATATTACATCTATATATTAGTAGGCTTGATTATTTCGGTCAGGGATATAATCAAGAAAAATCTGAGAAAAAGGAGAGGCGGC
>CAZUYN010000047.1:3122-11433 GCA_964624495.1 uncultured Clostridia bacterium | reverse complement strand
TTCCGTACGCACGACCTCGGCGTAAAAGGCATAGAGGCGGCGACACAAAAAATAAAACAATGCGGAATAGACGCCGTCCAGCTTGTGGCGTATAAGTTTATGGACGAAATACCCTACAAGCCGGGCGCGCTCAACGCGGAAAACGCCGCGGCGCTGGGCGAAGCTCTGCGCAAGAACGGCATAACCGTCGGGCTGATAGGCGCTTATTTCAACCCCGTGCACTCCGACAGGCAAAAGGTCGCCGACTGCAAGGCGGTGTTTAAGGACTACCTTAAATATTCCTCGCTGTTGGGCTGTAACGTAGTCGGCAGCGAAACGGGCTCCTTCAACGACGATAAATGGACGTACAATCCGCTCAACCGCACGGAGGAAGCCTTGCAGACGGTTATCGAAACCTTTACCGAGCTTGCCGACTATGCAAAGAGCGTGGGCGCGTATATCGGTATGGAAGGCGCGGCGGGGCACGTCTGCTGGAATCCTTCCGTATTAAAGCGCGCCGTGGACGGCGTAAACCGCGACAACGTAAAGGTCATTTTCGACCTGTACAACTATCTCGACGAAACCAACTACGCGAACTATATGGATATTTTAGACGAGGGGTTAAAGCTCTTTGCGGGTAAAATAACCGTGTTCCATATGAAAGATTTCGTCGCGGAGGACGGAAAGGTAAAGCAAGTCCCTCCCGGCAAGGGTATGTTCGACTACCCCGCGATACTCAAAAAAATCAAAGCGTACGATAAAGACGCAATTTTGGTTTTGGAGGGTACGACGGGCGAAAATATCGTGCCTTGCTCCGAGTTCGTAAAAAGGACTTGGGAAGAGGTATAAGGGCTTGCGGCAAAATGCGAAAATTGCGGAAGCGGCGCGTAACGAATCCCAAATAATTTAATTCATTTTTTTGCAAAATTAAAATCTGCTGTAAAAGCAAATAAGGAGTAATAAATTGAAATTCGACGTAAGATATGCAAACCATCCCGACGACTCCAAGCATTACGACACCGCGGAGCTTAGGGAAAAATATTTAATTGAAAAGCTGTTCGGCGAGGACGATATTTTATTGACCTACTCGCACCAGGACAGGATTATCGCGGGCGGCGCGATGCCCGTCAAAAAGACGCTTTCGCTCGGCACGTTCAAGGAGCTTGCCACCGCGTTCTTCCTTGAAAGGCGCGAAATGGGCGTTATCAATATCGGCGGCGCGGGCGTAATAACCCTCGACGGCAAGAAGTGGGAGATAGGTCACAAGGAAGGTATCTATATCGGAATGGGCACCAAGGAGATAGAGTTCTCCTCGGTCGACGGAAAGAACCCCGCAAAGTTCTATATCAATTCCAGCCCCGCCCACAAGAGCTATCCGACCGTAAAGATAACCAAGCCCGTGGAGGGCGTAACTCCCCCCGAAGGCACGCGCTATTGCGTACAGCGCCATTTGGGCGACCAGATAGGCATCAACAAGAGGACGATTAACCAATTCATAATCGGCGACGTATGCGAAAGCTGCCAGCTCGCAATGGGAATGACCGAACTCGACCCCGGCAACGCCTGGAACACCCTGCCTTCCCACACGCACGAAAGAAGAATGGAAGTATATATGTACTTCGAAGTGCCCGAAGACCAGGCGGTTATACACCTTATGGGTACGCCGCAGGAGACGAGGCACATAATAATTCACAACGAGCAGGCGGTCATCTCGCCCAGCTGGTCCATACATTCGGGCGTCGGCACGCATAACTATACCTTTATATGGGGTATGTGCGGCGAAAACCAGGCGTACGACGATATGGACAATATCAAAACCCGGGATTTAAAGTAACGCGCAACGCGGTTATAAAGCTCAGCCAAGGCAAAGCCTTGTTTGATAAGCGGTAACTTAGTCAAACGGAACTCAATTAAAAAAATCAAGTCAAGGCAAAGCCTTGCGCAATAAATTTCAAAGAGGGAAAAATCAATGTCAGTATTACTTTTTAAAGACGTAAACAAAGTCTATCCCAACGGATATCACGCCGTGCACGACTTCAATATGGAGATTAAAGACGGCGAATTTATCTGTTTGGTCGGCGATTCCGGTTGCGGTAAATCGACCACGCTGCGTATGATAGCCGGTCTCGAAGAGATTACCTCCGGCGAATTCTATATCGACGGCAAGCTCGCCAACCAGATGACGTCGAGGGAGAGGGGAATAGCGATGGTATTCCAGTCCTACGCACTCTATCCCCACCTCACCGTCTACGAAAACCTCGCTTTCGGGCTTACGCTCGAAGGCATCGACGCAGACGTTATCGAGGAAAAGGTTCAGGCGACCGCCAAGATACTCGGCTTGACCGAATATCTCGAAAGGTTCCCCAGAAACCTCTCCGGCGGTCAGTGCCAGAGGGTTGCCGTCGGGCGTGCGCTTATAAGAAAGGTAGATATCTTCCTTATGGACGAACCCCTTTCCAACCTCGACGCGAAACAGCGCGTTACGATGAGGTCGGAAATCAAACAGATTCACCGTTCGGTAGGCGCGACGACCATCTACGTTACGCACGACCAGACCGAGGCGATGACGATGTCCGACAGGATAGTCGTTATGAAATCGGGCGGCTACGTCCAGCAGATAGGCACCCCTTACGAGCTGTACTTCCACCCGAAGAATCTGTTCGTCGCGGGCTTCATAGGCGAACCCCCGATGAACTTCCTCAAAGGTAAGGTCGAAGGCGGAAAATTCGTGAACGACGCAGGGCTTTCGTTAGACATCGCGCCCGTCGTGGACGACGTTGCCGCAATCGAGGGCAAGGAGATCGTGTTCGCATTCCGCCCCGAAGCTATCAAGCTTACCAAGAACGGCAAGGCCGATAAGAACCAGTACCTTATCGAATCGCAGGTAGATCTGACCGAGCTCCTCGGCGATACCACCAACGTATACGCGAACGTCGGCGACGTCAACGTCATATTAAAGGTCAATCCTCACGACACACCCGAAACGGGCGCGACGTTCAAATTCTGCGTGCCCTATAAAGCGGCGTACATCTTCGATAAGGAGACCGAAGAAGCTATACCTTCGTCGATAGAACGCAACTGATAATTGCGTTCCGTAACGGCGCTCTGCATATATAACCGCAGCACGGCGTCGTGCTTTGCACCGCCTTTGCCGCGACTTCGCGCCGTCGGAAACAACGGGGCGGCGCGTGCCTTGCCGTGTCCGTATGCGTGCAGAGGGGCATACACGAATAAGCTTTGAGAGCGAGGAAAAGAAATATCATGGAATTAATAAATAAAAAAGTATATAAAGAGGTCTGCGGCAAAGAAAAGCCCGAAAGACCCATAAAAATTATGCAGTTCGGCGAAGGTAACTTCTTGCGCGCGTTTGTCGATTGGATTATCCAGAACCTGAACGACGCGGGCGCAATCAACTCCGCCGTCGCGGTGGTTCAGCCCATGCCCTTCGGCAGGGTTAAGGAGCTCGGCGAACAGGACGGACTGTACACCCTGCGCTTAGAGGGTATAGACAAGGGCGAAAAGGTAAAATCGAGCCGCGTCATAGACGTGATCGGCGATTTAATCAACCCCTTCGAGCAGTACGATAAGTATTTAAGCTACGCCGAAAGCGAGGATTTGCAGATTATAATCTCCAACACGACCGAGGCGGGCATCGCCTTAGACCCTACGGACACCGATTTGACGCAATGCCCCAAGTCCTATCCCGGCAAGCTTCTCGCGCTGTTGAAGAGGAGGTACGAGCATTTCAACGGCGACGTCACAAAAGGACTTGCCATTATCCCCTGCGAGCTGATAGACGACAACGGCGACGAGCTGTACAGATGCCTCACCGAATTGGCGAAAATCAACAAGCTGGACGAAAATTTTATCAAATGGATGCAGACGGCTTGCCACTACACCTCGACTTTGGTAGACAGAATCGTTCCCGGCTATCCCCGTAACGAGATAGAGGATATCCGTAAGGAAACGGGCTATATCGACGACAACGTCGTCAAGGGCGAAATATTCCACCTCTGGGTGCTTAAAAAGGAACCCTTCGTGCAGAAGGTACTCCCCGCCGATTCGACGGGTCTAAACGTAATTTTCGCGGACGACATACACCCCTATAAACAGAGGAAGGTCAAGATACTCAACGGTTCGCATACCGCTATGGTGCCCGTCGCCTATCTTGCCGGCATAGATACCGTCGGCGAGGCGGTGAACGACCCCGTTATAGGCAAGTACGTCCGCGACTTCGTGTTCAACGAGGTCAACCCGACCATTAATCTGCCGCAGGACCAGATGGTTGCGTTTGCAAACTCGGTCATCGAAAGATACAAGAACCCCTTTATACGCCACGAGCTGATGTCGATTGCGCTCAACTCCACCACCAAATTCAGGACGCGTATAATGCCTACGCTCGAAGATTATATCCGCATAACGGGCAAGCTGCCCCTGCACGTCTGCTTCTCGTTCGCGGCTCTCGTCGAATTCCACAAGGGCAAGAGGGGCGAAGAGGAAATCGCTTTGAAGGACGATCCCGCTCTGCTCGCCCGTTGGGCAAAGCTGTGGGCTGAATTCGACGGCGACTATACCGCGCTCGCAAAGAAGGCTCTCGGCTGGACGGAGGCGTGGGGAGTCGATATGAACGCCCTCCACAAGGATATCACGGCGACTGTTGCAGGATATCTCGAAGATATAGATACAAACGGCATGAAGGCTGCCGTACAAAGGTTTGTCAATGACTAAGAAAACTATAATTATCAACCCCGCCGACAACGTGGCGGTCGCCCTTACCGATTTGAAGCGCGGCGAAGCGTACGAGGGCGTAACCCTTGCCGAGGACGTAAAAAAGGGGCACAAGTTTGCCCTGCGCCCCATTAAAAACGGCGAAAACATAATAAAATACGGCGTTCCCATAGCGCACGCAACCGAGGATATCGCCGTCGGCAAATGGGTGCATACCCACAACGTGAAGACCAATCTGTCCGAAAATCTCGAATACGAGTATTCGCCCGTACAGTGCTCTTTAAAGCCTGCGGCGATGCGCAAGGTCAACGTCTATCCCCGTGCGGACGGCGACGTCGGCATCCGCAACGAAATCTGGGTTATTCCCACCGTCGGCTGCGTAAACGGACAGGTCAAGGAGATTGTCGAAACCTTCAAGGCGGAGTACGGCGAGCAGGGCTACGACGGCGTGTTCGCCTACACCCATCCCTACGGCTGTTCGCAGCTCGGCGACGACCACGAAAGAACCAAGCTCATATTGCAGAAGATGATTAAGCACCCCAATGCCGGCGGCGTACTCGTCGTCGGTCTCGGTTGCGAAAACAATCAGATGGACGCGTTCAAAGAGGGGCTTGGCGAAGTCGATACGGACAGGATAAAATTCCTCGTCTGCCAGGAGGTCTCCGACGAGGTCGGCGCGGGCGTAGAGCTGTTAAGACAGATTTCCGAGGTCGTAAAGAACGACAGGAGGGAGGAAAGGGATATTTCCTGCCTTAAAGTCGGCTTGAAGTGCGGCGGCAGCGACGGGCTGTCGGGCATTACGGCAAATCCCCTCGTCGGCAGATTTTCAGATTATATCGTATCGGTCGGCGGCACGTCCGTACTCTCCGAAGTACCCGAAATGTTCGGCGCCGAACAGCAGCTTATGAACCGTTGCAAGGACAGGCAGACCTTCGAAAAGGCGGTAAAGCTTATAAACGATTTCAAGGATTACTTCCGCGCCAACGGTCAGCCCGTGGGCGAAAATCCCTCGCCCGGCAACAAGGCGGGCGGCATAACCACTTTGGAGGACAAGTCCTGCGGCTGTACGCAGAAGTCGGGCAGCGGACCCGTCTCCGACGTGGTGTTCGACGACGGCTTTGTAACCGGCAAGGGGCTTAATCTGTTAAACGGTCCCGGCAACGATATGGTGGCGGTAACCAACATAGCGGCGGCTGGCTGTCACCTCGTTCTGTTTACCACGGGCAGGGGAACGCCCTTCGGCGGCTTCGTCCCCACGGTAAAGATTTCCACCAATTCCGAGCTTGCGGCAAAGAAAGCCAATTGGATAGACTTCAACGCCGGCGCGGTATTGGAGAGCGATTTCGATACCCAGCTTGAAAAATTCATCGACCTGATTGTCGCCGTGGCTAACGGACAAAAGACCAAAAACGAACTCAACAACACCAAAGAAATAGCAATTTTCAAAACAGGAGTAACGTTATAACTATGAAAAAGTTCATGGATAAAGACTTTTTGCTCGAAACCGAGACGGCTAAAAAGCTGTATCACGGGCACGCGGAAAAGATGCCTATCATCGACTATCATTGCCATTTGCAGCCCAAGGAGATTTACGAGGATAAAAAGTTCCGCAATCTCACCGAGGTATGGCTGGGCGCGGGCGACAGGTACGGCGACCACTATAAGTGGCGCGCCCTCCGCGCAAGGGGCTATGAGGAGGATTCCATCTCAGGTCCCGACGACGACTATAAAAAATATATGCAGTTCGTAGAGAGCATGCCCTATTTCGTGGGCAATCCGCTCTATCACTGGTCGCACCTCGAAATGCAGAGGTATTTCGGCATCGACGACATAATCAACCCCGCGAACGCGGAAAAGATTTGGAACAAGGCTAACGCCGTGCTCGAAACCCTGACCGCAAGGGAGATGATGTATAAGTTCAACGTAAAGACGGTGTGCACCACCGACGACCCCGTTGACAGCCTCGAATGGCATAAAAAGATGAACGCCGACCCCACCTTAAAGGTAAAGGTACGCCCCGCGTTCAGACCCGACAAGGCTATTAACGTAGAGCTCTCCTGGTTCGCCGACTGGGTTAAACAGCTCGGCGGAGTGGTCGGGAAAGAGATTAAGAGCCTCGAAGATTTGTGCGGAGCGCTCGCCGAGAGAATCGCTTACTTCGATTCCATGGGCTCCAAGCTTTCCGACCACGCGCTGGACGTAGTGTGCTACGCCCCCGCAACCTACGAGGAGGCGAACGCCATATTCTTAAAGGGTATGAAAGGCGAGCCCGTTTCGGTCGCCGAACAGGATAAATATAAGGGCTACGTCCTCATATTCCTCGGCAAGCAGTATAAAAAATACGGCTGGGTTCAGCAGTACCATATCGGCGCCCTCCGCAACAATTCCAAGAGCATGCTCAAAAAAATCGGACCCGATACGGGCTTCGACGCGATAGAGGACTCGGTTTATATGGAAAAGCTGTCGGCTTTATTGGGCGAACTCGACGGACAGGACGCGCTCCCCAAGACTATTCTGTATTGCCTTAACCCCCGTGACAACTACGCGCTTACCGTGCTTGCAGGCTGTTTCCAGAAGGAAGGCGTAAAGGGCAGGGTGCAGGTAGGTACGGCATGGTGGTTCCTCGACCAGCAGGACGGTATGAAGACCAACCTCGAAACGCTTATGCAGGTAGGGCTCGTGGCAAACTCGGTAGGCATGCTTACCGACAGCCGCTCCTTCCTCGCATATCCCCGTCACGAATATTACAGGAGAATACTGTGCAATATGCTCGGCAATCTGGTCGAAAGCGGACAGTACCCCGCTTCGGAGATGGAAACGCTCGGCAAGATAGTAGAGGACGTCTGCTATAACAACGCCGCGGAATATTTCGGGTTTTAATTTTAAATAACGGTATAAGTCAAAAGCAGAGGCGGTTTTCGCCTCTGCTTTTTACATATTTTTCGACAGGAGATAGCTTCCGTAGCTCAAAAACTCTTCCCGTTGTTTTTTGTCTAACTTGGAGTACAGCGATAACAGCTGTTTTTCCCCCTCGGTCAAATCGCGCATTACGTTGACTATTCCCGTATCGTCCTCCCTTCCCAAAACGTAGTCGGCGGAACATTCGAAAAAATTAGCCAACGCTGCAATAACGTCGGCTTTGGGCGCCGTTATACCCTTTTCCCATAAATCTATCGCTTTCTGACTGCATTTAATCGCCGCCGCCAGGTCGCGCTGGCTTAAATTTGCTTCCTTCCGTAGTTGCTTTATTCTGAGCATTTTTTTACCTTTCGTCGTTTATAATTTTAGAAAATATATACTCAAATTTGTTGACTTTTAAAATATAAACTCATATAATGAGGGTATATGAGTATGAATATACTCAACTATGCTCATATAATACATACGTTAAAGAGAGGAGGTAGACTATGAGTAATCAAAACCAGGACAAAAACAGCGCCAATCCGCAGACGGCTGCGCAGCAGCCCCGACAGCAGTATGCGCAGCAGCCCCAGCAGCAGTATGCGCAACAGCCCCAACAGCAGTACGCGCAGCAGCCTTACGGACAGCCCCAGCAGCAGTACGCGCAGCAACCTTACGGACAGCCCCAGCAGCAGTACGCGCA
>CAZUYN010000047.1:0-3022 GCA_964624495.1 uncultured Clostridia bacterium | reverse complement strand
CAGCCCTACGGGCAACCCTATGTGCAACAGCCGTATGTGGTTGTCGCCCCTGCGGCGCCGCAAGCTTCCCCAAAGGCTACCGAGGAAGAAAAGAGCGCCACGTTTTCGGCGGCGGCTTCGGTTTTCATGCTCATACTCTGCATAGTGGGGACGTTAAACCTTATAACGGGACTGATAGGCGATATTCTGTCGCTTAACATCGGCGGACTTCTCCTCTTCGTGCTCGATATACTCATCGTCGTAGGTATGTGGATAACGTTTGCAAACGCCAAGAAAAAGAAGCAGTCTTCGAAGGGGCTTTCGCTGATACGTGTGCCGTACATTATACAGTTCGTGTTTTCGGTATTTACGTTCGTCGGAAATTTGGTGGTTTGGATATTCACTTTTAATATTTTAAGCCTTATAATCGGCATAATTTCGTTCGTGCTGTCCTGCGTATGCTTTGCGTCGGTCAAGAATATGCTCAATCTTGCCATAAGCGTAAACAGGGACTTAACCGTTGCCGGCAGGAAGGCGGGCGTCGCGGCTGCGGTAATAATGATTATATCTGCGGCATTTACGTTCACGGAAAGCATCGTAAGCTTCCTGACTTTGGAGGCGATTAAAGCAGTGCTTGAGGACGCGGGTCTCCCCGCTTTCATCACTTCGCTTTTGGGAGGCGGCGGCGTATTAACCCTGGTTGTGGCGGCGGTTACTTTCCTCGTAGGCATCTGCGGCGCATTGGTAATGATTAAATACGGCAAGGGTCTTAAAAAAGCCCGCGGCGAAGTTTAAATCCGGCGACGCTTTGAGGGAGAATAAGAATATATGAAAAAGATACTGACGGCTTTAATCGCCGCGGCGTGCATTGCCGTAGCGTGTGCGGCGTTGCCGGCTTGCGATTTGTTAACCGCGCCTAAGGTAAGGGGATGTACATACGAATACGAAAGCACCGATTGCGACATGTCGTCGCTCGGCAGTGACGACAAGACGCTTTTAACCGCGCAGCTGACGACTTACCGAAACAATATATATGAGCTCGACTTTTCCGAAGAGGGAACGGTAACCATTACGTCGTCGTCGGGCGCAACCAAGACTTACAGCTATACGCAGGTCGGAACTAACGTGATAGTGCCCGGCGGACCCAACAAAAACACCAAATATAACGGAGATACGGTTTTGGGGTTTACGGTAAGCAACAGCTATAAAGATATCCTGAAATGGACTATAACGCTCGTGGCGAGCTCCGGCACGTCGGTAGACGTCAGTCTGAACTACGTATTGGCGTCCGCGGAGGGAGAGTCCGTCTAAGCGGCGGTATTAAAGAGATTGTACTTGAAGCGGTTTGTAATTAATTTGTAATTAAAAAGATAAGCGGAGCCTGCGGCGTTTTGCCGCAGGCTCCGCCCGTATGTTTTGGGGGCGGCGATGTCTTTAAAGTATAATTCGTCAGTCCTCGTCAAAATATTCGGTTTTGCGCTCCGTATATTTATCTATAATAGCGTCAGCCTGCTTTGGGGTGAGTTCCCTGCCCCAGCGTACGGGGGCTATCTTGCCGCCCGTTAAGCCGTAATATGCAAACCTCGCCGTTTTATCGCGGTAGGTATCGTTCCATTTATCGAAGAGCAGCGGACTTACGTGGCTGTCCAGCTCGCAATTAATGAAATCGCATTTGCCGAAGTCCCTCCACGGTCTTGCAAGATAGACGGAATTTTCGGCGGCGCCTTCGGCTTTAAAGCGGCAGTTTAAAAAGACGTACCCCCTTTCCTGCTTTAAGGAATGGCAGGGGGCGGCGACGAAGCCGTGTATTCTTTTTTCCGCTACCGAAACCAGCTCGCAGCCGACGAAATAGGCTTCCGCTCCGCCGAAAATAAAATCGACGTTGCCGTAAATTCTGCACCCCTCGTATAACTGGACGGAGCCGCCCTCCATATATAATTGGTCGCGCGGAATAAAGCCGTCGTAATAGGTCGGGTCGTCGGTCAGCCCCGAGTAGCGGACGACCAAATCGTCGGGGAAGGGGGCGGTGAACAGGGTGTCCTGCGTGGATTTCAAATCGACGTCCGCCGCGTGAAAAATTTTGGCGTTGACCGAAAGAGCCACGCATTGCCCCACGTCTTCGGGGGCGGTGTTAAGATTGGCTACGGTCAGGTTTTTCATCACGACTCTTTCACCCGTCACGCACACGGTGAAAGTGCGGAAGGTGTTGTATTCCCTGCCGTCCGCATTGGTTTTTTTGGCGTAGTCGTCGTAGCAAATAACCGTTGTTTCACGGTCTTCGCCGATGAGTTTAACGCCGTCGGCGGCAATTACGATTTTTTGCTTATAAACGCCCTTTTTCATATATATTGTGGTCGGTTCGGAGATTTCAGACAAGATATGCGATAAATCGTCCGAGGGCGAGACCGTTAAAAATTTCATAAAATCAGCTCCTTGGTTGCGGATATATTGTATCACATATTTTTTTGAGAAACAATTAAAAAAAGTATTGATTTTTATAAAATGCCGTGTTATAATGATTAAGCTAGATGTGATAAAGTCACAAAATGTATGCCCGTAAAGTGTGCGAATTTATAAGATATGCGAAAGAACGGTTCACGGCAGATTTCCGTAAAACAATATAGATTTACCGATTTGTTTTTATTTGCGGTGATATTGTTGGCGGCCGAGTTGTTGGCTCACTTTGCGGTAAAGTGGTTTCCGGACGAAGCGATATACACTTTTTCGTTTATGGTGCCGATAGTCTTGCTCGTGGCGGTAAGATGGGGTTGGCCGTCGGTGTTTTATCCGGCGTTAAGCGGATTGGTGATTTGCCTGTTCAATGTCGGCTCTGCCGACGGGGTGCAGTGGGCGTGCTATTTAATCGGAAATTCTTTCATCGCGCTGATGCTTATTCCCCGGTATTTGATAGGCGTAGAGAGAATCGCCTCCAAGTGGTGGGCGACGGCGCTGTTTGCGTTAGGCGGCTGGCTGTGCGTATATCTCGGCAGGTCGGTCGTGTGGGCGGTCGGCGTTGCGGTAAGCCCCGCCGAAGGGGTCGGCG
>CAZUYN010000046.1:3621-12039 GCA_964624495.1 uncultured Clostridia bacterium | reverse complement strand
CCGCGGCATACTGTTACCGGGGGCAAATTTTTATGTGTACGGGAATATGGCTGAATAAGGGCAAAGGATATTTCGGGAGGACGCTCGACTACGACTTTTCCTACGGGGAAGAGGTGGTGATAACGCCGAAGAATTTTGCGTTTGACTTCCGCTATGCCGGTCGATGCAAAAGCAATTTCGCAATGGTCGGCACGGCGCACGTCAAGGGGCGATTCCCCCTGTATTACGAGGCGATGAACGAGCGCGGACTGTGTATGGCGGGGCTTAATTTCGTCGGCAACGCGCACTATTGCGGCGGAGCGGAGGGTAAAAAAACAGTCGAGCAGTTCGAACTTATTCCCTATTTGTTGGGCAAATGCGCAAGCGTGGACGGCGTTATATACGAGCTCTCGGGACTGCGTATCGGCGGCGGCAGTTTCGACGGAAGTATGCCCGTCGCCATGCTCCACTGGCTAATCGCCGACGGCGAAAAGTGCATTGTCGCAGAAAGCGTGGAGGAGGGGTTGAAGATATACGAAAACCCGACGGGCGTGCTGACCAACAATCCGACCTTCGACAGACAGCTTTTCAATCTGAACAACTACCGCAATTTAAGCGCAACCGACGGCGGAAGCCTGTTCGGCGGCGGACTCGACTTGCAGCTATACAGCCGCGGTATGGGCGCAATCGGACTCCCCGGTGACTGGTCGTCGCAGTCGCGCTTTGTCAGGGCGGCGTTCGTCCGCGCAAATTCGGTCTGCGGCGACGGGGAAGAGGAGTGCGTAAAGCAATTCTTTCACGTTACGGATACGGTGTCGCAGCCGTCGGGCAGCTGCCGCACGGCGGAGGGAATCGAAAGGACTATTTATACCTGTTGCTGTTCGCAGGGGGAGAAGATTTACTATTTCAAAACCTACGACAGCCCCGTTATATCCGCGGTACGGCTTGACGGCGCCGCGGCGGAGGGGGACAGGCTTTACAGGTATCCGCACGATACGGCGGAATGGGTAAGAAGGCTTAACTGAAAATATTAATAAAGACGGCGGCGCGCCCGATTTTATCGGGCGCGCCGCCGCCTTGCCGTATGAAATTAATATAATCTTTCCCGTGCCGCCTTGCGTATGAAAGCGCCTTTACGCGCCGCCGCAAAGATACTTTTCCGCAAGCAGGGCGCATTCGTAAACCTTATCCGCGCAAGGGCGGCGTTTATAATAGTCTGCGGTGCGTTCTTCGGGGGCGGCGGAGTCGTCCTTGGGCAAAGCCGCGCCAAGGAGCTCGGCGCATATCAGCGAGCCGTTGTTTTGCTTGAATTCGTCCGCCATTTGTCGTATTACGGCGTATATTTCGCCGCGGCGTTTCAAATCTCCCGGCAGACCGCTGCTCAGCTTCATAGAAGCGAGCAACGCCAAAGCGGTGACGGCTCCGCAGGTAAGCCGCATTCTGCCTATGCCTCCGCCGAGCCCTTCCGAAATTTTTACGGCTTGCACGGGGTCGTAACCGAACAAATCGGCAAACGCCCCGACGACCGCCTGACTGCAATTGTACCCCTCTAAAAACATCTGTCTTGCCCTGTCGGCTCTCTCTCCCATAACGCCTCCCGTTTTTTACATTATAGCACGCAGTCCGCGCAAGGGCAAGCGCGGAACGGGGCTGCGCCATAAATTAATTTCGCCGTTGACAACGGCGGAGGGCGTGTGATATAATTGTAATCAACCGGGGCGGCTATGCATTTTGCCGCGCCGCACGGTTAGGAAGGGAAAAATGAAAACTGCTGAAAATCGCGACAAGGCGGATACCGTTACGGGCGACGAGGAAGAACTTTCCTATTCGGGTTTCGCCGAAGAGAGCGGGAGCAACCGCTCCGATAGAGCCGTTTACGGCGGCGACGAAGAGGACTACGCCTACACCGACTGCGAAACGACAGGGAAAAAGGCGGAATATATCGACCTCGACGACGCCGATTTGGGCGTTACCGCCACGTTTACGGACGACGGCGTTATCTCCTCCGATTTGGGTACCTTCGGCGACGGCATAATCGAGAGCTTCTCGGTGGAGTCCAACGCCAAAAAGGTCAGTAAAATCACAAAAATTCCCAAATCTGCCGCCGAATATTTTATCGGCATAGTTTACATAGCGTTTGGCGTCGTGTGCGCCGTTATCCCCGGAAAGATAGAGATTGCCCTGCCCTACGTCGTGGGCTCCGCTCTCGGACTGATATCGGTCGTGCGCTTCGTCTACGCAATCGTCGAAAAGGAATATTTAAGCACGCAATCCAATAAAACGGCTTCGTCGCTTATAATGCTCGGCGTCGGCATAATGATTCTTGTCGATCACGAATGGGCGCACACGTTCATACCCATCGTTTGGGGCGTATGGGGGCTGTTCGAGGGGGCGCACGCGTTTAACCACGCCTTTGCCCGCATTGCAAGGCATAAAAAGTTTTTATATTACATTATAAAGGGCGTAACCGAGCTGGTCGTCGCTTTCCTGCTCCTGTACGAGCCCGAGCAGTACGGGGAACTGCACATCATAGTTTTCGGCATTTCGCTTATATTGGACGGTATCGTTATACTGCCGTTCGTGCATAAATTCGTCACGAGGAGTTAATTTATTTCAGCGTTTATGAAGGCTTCCAAGCTTGATTTGATGAAAATAGCGTCGGCGTTCGACGGGGAATTTTCTCTCTCCGATTTTTCCATAGAGGAGTTGGACGCCCTTGCGGGCTATATCGACGAAGGCGACTCCCCCGAGGAAGTCCGCCGCAAGTATTTCGAATTTTACGACGATATTAAGGATAGGGTGTTGGACAAGCACAAATGGAGCGATTGAGGGCTTCTCGTCCGGTAAGCGGCGCAATACTGCGTCAGGCTGCGTTTTTCTCGGGTCATTTACGTCCGTGTAAACTCCCCGTCGAAAAGCCTCGCCTTCCTTGTCTTGCTTGCTTCCCGAACGAGTGACGGGCTTGTGTGGTAAGCGGCGCAATAGTTCGTCCAGTCATTTACATCCGTGTAAACTCCCCGTCGAAAAGCCTCGCTTTCCTTGTCTTGCTTGCTTCCCGAACGAGGGAGGGGGATGCGCGGCGAATGGCGCAATACTGCGTGCGTTCCGCGTGGTTGCGACGTATAATGCTTTATAAACAAACGCGCCCGCGCCGTATAAACGGCGCGAGCGCGTTAAGCTTACGCTTTAATTACATTACGACTACGTTTTCCTGCTCTAACAAGGTCTTGTATTCGCGCGGCAGCTGGTCGTCGGTAATAAGTACGTCTATATCGCTTATATGGGCGAAGGTATAGGGGTTGATTTTCCCTATCTTGGAGCTGTCGAGCATCATATAAACGTGCCTCGCCTTCTGGAAGACCATTTTAAGCAGGTCGCTTTCGGTCTGGCTGTTGCACGAAAAGCCGTTTTCGGGAGTGAACGCGGTCGCCGAAACTATTGCAAGCTCGAAGTTGCTGGCGGCGAAATAGTCGCGTGCCGCGGGGGAAGCGGTCGAAAGATTGTCCTTCATAAGCTGACCGCCTACGACGGTTATGTTGACGTTCTTCTTCTGCGCCAGCTCCATAGCGACGGCTATGCCGTTGGTGAACACGTTGCACTTGATGTCGGGCATTTCCTTGGAAAGGTACATCGCCGTCGTGCCGCCGTCCAAAAAGATAGAGCTGTCCTCGTCGATAAGGGTAGCCGCCTTTTGCGCGATTACTATCTTTGCGTCGGTGTTGATAGTCGTCTTTTTGGTGTACGCCTCGCCGGAAATTTTCTGAACCTCTTTAACGGACATCGCGCCGCCGCGCACCCGTATAATTCTTCCGTCCTCTTCCAGCTTGTAAAGGTCGCGGCGCAGGGTCATCTGCGAAACGTTGGGGAATTCCTTTTCGAGCTGTTCCAGCGTCATTTTGCCCCTTTTGTCCAAAATTTCGGCTATTTCTTCTATCCTTTCTCTTTTCATAAAAGTTAGCTCCTTGTTAAAATATAACAGATATTTTCCAAATTTACATAATTATATCAATATTGTGTGAAGTTGTCAAGAATTTTTATAGCCTAAAATAACAAAATTACATTTTTTGTGTGAATTTTTTACAAAATGAAAAGTGTTCGGATAATGACGCGCAGGCGCAATTTCGGGCGCATTATAGTTGATTTTTTTAAAGCAAAGTTATATAATTGCTGTAATTATATTATGGGCGCCGCGGCGCCGCAAAACGCGCCGCTTGCGGCACGGCGGCGTACCGCAAGCCCGTAAGGCATAAGTTTTATATGGCAAAATTCAAGACGAAAAAATTCAAATTTCCCGCGGCGGCGCTCGTCGCCCTGAGCTTCCTTGTAATGATTTTATTAGGAACGGGATTTTTGTGCCTGCCCTTCGCCACCGCGGACGGCAGCGTCAATTTTATGACCTCGTTTTTCACCGCGACAAGCGCGACGTGCGTTACGGGGCTGATAGTGGAGGATACTCTCGCGCACTGGTCGGGCTTCGGTCAGGCGGTTATTCTCTTTCTCATACAGGTCGGCGGACTCGGCTTCATAACCATAATTTCAATCTTCACCGTATACGCCAAACGCCACGCGACCCTTTCCCAGCGCAAGCTCGCCATGCAGTCGGCCGGCAGCGTCGATTTGGGCGGGGTGCGCGGACTGTTAAAGATTATTCTTATAGGAACCTTTTCCTTTGAATTTGTCGGCGCGTTCGCCCTCAGCTTTGCCTTCGTGCCCGTTTACGGGTGGGGGCAGGGCATATGGGAAGCGGTGTTTACGTCCGTTTCGGCTTTTTGTAACGCGGGCTTCACCATAACGGGGACGCAGGGGGGAAAGGCTTCCCTTATGGGCTTTGCGGGCAACCCCCTCGTTATAATAGTCGTATCGCTTCTGATAATAGTCGGCGGCATAGGCTTCTTCGTTTGGGGCGACGTGGTGCGCCACGGTATACACATAAAAAAATATTCGTTGCACGCAAAGGTCGTGCTTGTCACTACGGGTGCGCTTATATTGCTCGGCTGGATACTGTTCGGCATATTCGAATGGAACAATCCGCAGACCATAGGGGAACAGAGCGTCGGCACGAAAATACTTGCCTCGCTTTTTCTCTCGGTCACGCCGCGTACGGCGGGCTTCAATACGCTCGACTACGCTTCCGCGACTTCGGCGACCAACGCGCTGACCATAGTCTATATGTTCATAGGCGGCAGCCCCGGTTCCACGGCAGGCGGCATAAAGACGGTGACGCTGGCGGTGTTCTTTCTCTCGCTTGTGGCGAACGCAAGGCGGTACGACGAAATTCATCTGTTCAAACGCCGTTTCGAAAACGGGGCGAGCGCACAGGCGGGCTCGGTTATCTGTCTGTATCTGTTCGTAAGCGTAATAAGCGTAATACTCATCTGCGCGGCGGAGACGGGCAACCAAGCCGTAACTCTGGAAAACGCGCTCTTCGAGGTGGTGTCGGCGATAGGAACGGTCGGGCTCTCTCACGGGATAACCGCGGGACTGCACGTCTTTTCCAAGCTCGTGCTGATCTGCCTTATGTTTTTCGGCAGGGTGGGGGGATTTACGCTTATTCTTATCTTCGCGGGCGATAAAAAACCTATCCCTATGTCGAGGGTCGGGGAAAAGGTAATAGTCGGCTAAGGTTAAAAGCCTTTGAAATAAAACGGCGGAAAGGTCGCCGTGCGCGGCGCGGCAGACCGCACTATAAACGGGGGGAATTCATATATATGAAGAAATCGGTATTGATAATCGGCATGGGCAGGCTGGGCACGCACCTTGCGGAAAAGATGCAGGATTTGGGGCACGACGTAATGATTCTCGATAACAGGGAGGATAAAATCGCGCCGCTCGCTTCGCGCTTTTCGGACGCGCGCATCGCCGAATACACGCGCGAGGACGTCCTCGCCGCGCTCGATATCCCGTCTTTCGACATCTGCTTCGTAACCGTCGGCGACAATCTGGAGGCTTCGCTTCTCACCACGGTTTACTTAAAAAAGCTAGGGGCGAAATACGTGGCGTCCAGGGCGAGGGACGATATCCAGTGCGAGCTTCTGAAAAAGGTAGGCGCGGACGAGATTATCTATGCCGACGGCGAAACCGCCGACAAGCTTGCCATTCGCCACAACGGAAACAACATTTTCGACTACGTCGCGCTGTCCGACGGCTACGCGATTTTCGAAGTGCCCATAATCAGACAGTGGGTGGGCAAGTCGATAATAGAGCTCGACGTGCGTAAAAGGTTCAAGATAAATATAATAGCGATTAAGCGCGACGGCAAGCTCGACCCTGCGCCAATGCCCGATTTCGTGTTCGAACCCGACGACCATATCTTCGTTATGGGCAAGTCGCAGGACGTCTTTAAGCTTTCCGCCAAGACTTGATTTCCCATAGACGGCAGCCTTCTGCCGTGCGTTAAGGAGACCGATGTTTAAAAAACTGAGAATGGATATAAACGCGGCATTGCGTAACGACCCCGCCGCCCGTAATAAATTCGAAATATGGCTGACGTATCCCTCGGTCAAGGCTTTGTCAAGCCATAGGTTTGCAAATTTTCTGTACCGCCACGGTCTTAAACTGTGGGCGCGGGCGGTAAGCCAGCGTACGCGGCGCAGGACGGGCATAGAAATTCACCCCGCCGCGAAGATAGCGCCCGGCGTGTTCATAGACCACGGCGACGGGGTGGTCATAGGCGAAACTGCGGAGGTCGGCACGGGTACCGTCCTGTATCAGGGCTGTACGCTCGGCGGCACGGGCAAGGAAACGGGCAAGCGTCACCCGACCGTCGGCGAAAACTGCGTCATATCCGCGGGCGCCAAGATACTCGGCAACATAACCGTGGGCGACTACGCCAAGGTGGGCGCCGGCGCGGTGGTCTTGCGCGACGTGCCCGCATACGCCACGGTGGTGGGCGTGCCCGCGCATATAGTGCGCATAAGGGGCAGTAAGGAGGGCGTAGACCTCTATCAGGAAAAGGAAGACCCTATACTTAAAGAGCTTTGCGCGCTCAGGGAGCGCATGTTCGCGCTCGAAGAAAAAAACGGAATCGAATACGAGGCAGATTTGGATGAGGATATACAACACGCTGACGAGGACTAAGGAAGAATTTAAACCTCTCGAAGAGGGCAAGGTCAAAATGTACGCCTGCGGCATAACCGTTTCGGGGGAAGCCCACATAGGTCACGGCTATCAGGCGCTCATTTACGATATAATGCGCAAATACCTCGAAAAGAAAGGCTACGCGGTAACCTACGCCCGTAACTATACCGACGTGGACGACAAGATAATCGCAAAGTCCGCCGAAACGGGCATACCCGCCGACAAATACGCGGAGATGATGATAGAGCGCATCGACGGCGTTATGAGAGAAATGGACATCGACGACCCTACCCTGTGGCTTAAAGCGACCGAAAATATAGACAATATCATAGATTTCGTATCCGCGCTTATAAAAAGCGGACACGCTTATAGCGTGCCGTGCGGCGACGTATATTTCGACGTGACGAGCTTTAAGGGCTACGGCTGCCTTTCCAACCGCAGCGTAGAGGATATGCTTGACGGCGTCAGAATAGAGAACGGCGAGGAGAAGAAACACCCGGCCGACTTCGCGCTGTGGAAGGCGGCGAAGGAGGGCGAAATTTTTTGGGACAGCCCCTGGGGCAAGGGCAGACCCGGCTGGCACATAGAGTGCTCGGCTATGAACCGCGCCGCGTTCGGCGAACAGATCGACATTCACGGCGGCGGCAGGGATTTGATTTTCCCCCATCACGAAAACGAAATCGCGCAGACCGAAAGCCTGACGGGCAAAAGGTTTGTAAAATACTGGACGCACAACGGGCTTATAAAGGTAAACGGGCAGAAGATGTCCAAATCGCTGGGAAACAGCCTGCTGCTCGAAGATTTATTGAAGAAGTACACCAACGAAGCGATTAAATTCGCCCTGTTGCAGACCAACTACCACAACGATATAAATATAACCGACGACCTCTTCCCCGAGGCGGAAAGACATCTGCGCGAATTTTACACGGTAATCAAAGCCGTGGAGGAAAAGTTCGGCAAGGGCGGCGGCAATGCGGAAATAGACGGCGCGTTCGACAGATGTATGGACGACGACTTCAACGCCGCGCTCGCGCTGTCCTATCTGTACGGCTATTTCAAGAGCGTTGCCAAAAAGCTCGCCGCGGGCGATAAAAGCTGTGCGGACGACGTGGCGCAGATAAGAAAGACCTATTCGCTTCTGGGTCTGTTCAAAAAGGACGCGGCGGAATACCTTGCGGAGGCGGCGGAAAAGTCGGGCGGCGGCGAGCCCGTTCCCGAAGAGGTTTTGAGCCTCGCCGAAAGGCGCTGGCAGGCTAAAAAGGACAAAAACTGGGCGGAGGCGGACGCGCTCCGCGCGGAGATAGACAAACTCGGTTACGCCGTAAAGGACGCCAAGGACGGGTACGCCGTCCTGAAAAAGTA
>CAZUYN010000046.1:0-3521 GCA_964624495.1 uncultured Clostridia bacterium | reverse complement strand
AACTCGGTTACGCCGTAAAGGACGCCAAGGACGGGTACGCCGTCCTGAAAAAGTAGCCGACGGCTTAACCGGCGCAAATAATACGCAAAGAATAAATTAAGGTGAAAATATGAAAACGCTTACATCGGAAAGTTTAAGAAAAATGTATCTCGATTTTTTCGTCGGTAAGGGTCACGCCGTAATACCGTCGGCGTCGCTCATACCCGAAAACGACCCCACCGTACTGTTCACTACGGCGGGCATGCACCCGTTAGTGCCCTATCTGTTAGGCGAAAAGCACCCTGCCGGCAAGCGCCTTTGCGACGTGCAGAAATGCGTGCGCACGGGCGACATTGACGAGGTCGGCGACGCTTCGCACTGTACCTTCTTCGAAATGCTGGGCAACTGGTCGCTCGGCGATTACTTCAAAGACGAAATGATACCCTGGTCGTTTGAATTTCTGACCTCGGAAAAATATCTCGGCATTCCCGTAGAGGACATCGCAATCACCTGCTTTGCCGGCGACGACGATTGCCCCCGCGATACCGAAAGCGCAGACAAATGGCTCGAATGCGGCATATTGCCCGAAAATATATATTTCCTGCCCAAGAGCGGCAACTGGTGGGGACCGGCGGGCGCTACCGGACCTTGCGGACCCGATACCGAAATGCATATAATCCGCAACCATGCGGAAGCGGACAAACTCTCCGCAGAGCAGTTCGACCTTGCGCCGGACGGCACCTTCCTCGAAATCTGGAACGACGTGTTTATGCAGTATAACAAGAACGAAGAGGGCAAGTACGAGCCCTTGCAGCAGCGCAACGTCGATACGGGTATGGGGCTTGAAAGAACGCTGTGCATTTTGAACGGCAAGGAGAGCGTTTACGAAACGGATATCTTCGAAAAGGCGATTGCCAAACTCGAAGAACTGACGGGTATAAAGTACGGCGCCGACGCGCAGTCCACCAAGGCGTTCCGCGTAATACTCGACCACGTCCGCACTGCGACGTTTATGCTCGGCGACGTAAAGGGCGTAGTTCCCTCCAACACCGACCAGGGCTATATTTTAAGGCGCATCATAAGGCGCGCCGTGCGCTTCGGCAGAAACGTCGGCTTGCCGCAGGGCGCTCTCAACCAAATAAGCAAGACCATAATCGAAAAATACGCCGAAGTATACCCCGAGCTGGTCGCAAACGCGGGCAAGATCGAAGAGGAACTCAACAAGGAAGAGGATAAATTCTTAAAGACGCTTGCGCAGGGCATAAAGGAATTCGAAAAGGTCGTGGCGGCTCTTCCCGTCGGCGGCGAAATCGACGGCGTAACCGCTTTCCACCTGTACGATACCTACGGCTTCCCCGTGGAAATCACCGTGGAAATGGCAGGGGAAAAGGGAGTTAAGGTAGACGTGAACGGCTATAACGCCGCTTTTGCGGAGCACCAGCAGAAGTCGAGGGCGGGCAGCGAACAGAAGTTTGCCTGCGGACTTGCCGACCATAAGGAGGAAACGACTAACCTGCATACGGCGACCCACCTTCTGCATGCGGCGCTTAAAAAGGTCTGTTCGCCCGATATCTGCCAGAAAGGCTCTAACATAACCGAAGAGCGTCTGCGCTTCGACTTCAACTTTTCGCGCAAGCTCACCCCCGAAGAGGTAAAGGAGGTAGAGGATATGGTAAACGGCGTAATCGCGCAGGATTTGCCGGTAGTGATGAAAGAAATGAGCGTACAGCAGGCTAAGGCGGAGGGCTTTACGGGGCTTTTCGAAAGCAAGTACGGCGAAGTGGTAAAAACTTATTCCATAGGGGAATTTTCCAAGGAGATTTGCGGAGGACCCCACGCCGAACGCACGGGCGTGCTCGGGACCTTTAAAATCGCCAAGCAGGAAAACGTTTCCGCGGGCGTCAAGAGGATAAAGGCGGTGCTTATCAAATAAACCGATAGCTAAATAATGGCGGCTTTATATACCTAATTTATATATAAACGGCTGTCCGCCCAAGTTAAGTAGTCGGTAAAAATTACAAGGGCGCAGGTTAAACGGATGCGGAAAAAATTCCGCCGAAAAATCTTTTTAAAAAAATAAAAAACTTTGTTTCCGCGCTCAAAACGGCTTGACATAACTGCCATTAAATAATAAAATAGTTTTACATTGACGGAAATAAAGTTAAACAGAGTGAAATTGCGTCGGTTTCCGATGGGGACCGATAAGGAGAAAACAATGAAAACCTACATGGCAAACGCCCAGACAGTTGAAAGAAAGTGGTATGTCGTTGACGCGGCAGGCGTTCCTTTGGGCAGGCTTGCTTCCAAAGTCGCAGCCGTCCTTCGCGGAAAGAATAAGCCCACGTTTACGCCCAACGTAGATTGCGGCGACTTTGTAATAATCATTAACGCCGATAAAGTCGCTTTGACCGGTAAAAAGCCGGAAAATAAGTTCTATCGCTATCACACCGGTTATATCGGCGGACTTAAAGAAACGTCCTATAAGAAGATGCTCGCCGAGAAGAGCGACCTTGCCGTATACGAAGCGGTAAGGGGCATGCTCCCCAAAAATTCTCTGGGAAGAGATATGATTAAAAAGCTCAGAGTATATAAGGGCGGAGAGCACAACCAGGCGGCGCAGAAGCCCGAAGAGCTGAAATTATTTTAAGGGGAGAGGTAAAGAAATATGGCTAAAACTACCGTAAAGAAAAAGTTGCAGTTTTGGGGCACGGGCAGAAGAAAGAAGGCTATCGCCCGCGTCCGTCTTATCCCCGCAGGCTCCGGCGCCATCGTAATCAACGACAGGGCTTTCGAAGATTATTTTCCCCAGGGCTTGGTTCAGTACCAGGTTAAACAGCCCCTGGAGCTTTTGGGCGTAACCGGCAAGTACGACGTATTCGTAAACGTGTACGGCGGCGGTTATACCGGTCAGGCAGGCGCAATAAGGCTTGGCATAGCGCGCGCGTTGTTGCAGGCGGAGCCCGATTGCAGGGCTGCGTTAAAGAAGGAAGGCTTCCTTACGCGCGACCCCCGTGCAAAGGAAAGAAAGAAGTACGGCTTGAAGAAAGCGCGCCGCGCACCCCAGTTTTCAAAGAGATAATTTTACGGAACACACCCGACGGGGTGTGTTTTTTTGTGCGCGGCATTACACACCCGACGGGTGTGTTTTCTTTTTAGTTATTGCAAGGGCGGCATAGGACTTTGGGATTGCCGCGCTCCGTTCCACTGCGTTCCACTCCGCTCGCAATGACGGGAACCCCAGCCGCTCCGACCCAACCGTCATTGCGAGGAGTGCGCCGTGCGCACTCCGTGGCAATCCCAACGGGTAAGAGGAAAACCGTCATTGCAGCTTTCGCGGTTTCATCTTCGGGATTGCCGCGCTCCGTTCCACTCCGCTCGCAATGACGGCTTGGGTCATCGTCATTGCGAGGGCGCAACGCGCCCGTGGCAATCCCCCTGGGTATGTGGAAACCCGTAATTGCGGCTTCCGCGGCTTTATCTTCGGGATTACTTGCACGGTATCCGTTGAAACCGACGGAGATGATACATATGCGGTTCTTACT
>CAZUYN010000045.1:0-12532 GCA_964624495.1 uncultured Clostridia bacterium | reverse complement strand
CAAAACAGGTATACGGTTGCAACCGTATACCTGTTTTTTGCGTGCAAATAAGACGGCTTATGTGCGTTATCGCCCCCGTAACGGGAGTGGAAGGGGCTGAAAAATTGACAAAAAGCACGGGCGATAAATCGTCCGTGCCGAATTTTTTTATTGCCGTCCTTACGCCATAGCGTTAAGCTTCTTGGCGAGACCCGATTTTTTATTAGCCGCGGTATTCTTCTTCAATACGCCCTTTGTCACGGCGCCGTCAATTACTGAACAGACGTCGGGGAAGAGTGCGGTTGCCGCAGCCTTATCGCCGCTTTCAACTACCGCGAGAAATTTCTTTACAGTGTTTTTAACGCGGCTTTTAACCGCCTTATTCTCTTCGCTCTTCTTTTCGGAAACCAAAACGCGTTTTTTTGCAGATTTTATGTTGGGCACTATTCTTTCTCCTTTTAGTTCGCTTAATCTTAAACCGAAAGTAATTTTATCATAAATAACTTGGGTTGTAAACTGTTTTTAAACTCGTTTTGAATTTTTTTTAATAATCTTTTGCTTATATTAATATTTATATAAATATGGAAAAGCGTTCCCGGTGCGCCGTGGTTTTTGACAGCGGCATAGGCGGTCTTAATCTGCTGTCCGAATGTTCTAAGCGGATAAGAGGGATAAGATACTATTACGTATCGGACGGGGATAATATGCCTTACGGCAACAAGAGCGGCGAAGAGATATTGGCTCTGACCTTAAAGGCGTTGGAGGGTATCGGGGAATTAAAGCCGCTCGCGCTCGTCATAGCCTGCAATACGGTTACGGCTAACTGTATAGGCGAGCTTCGGGCTCGGCTTCCGTATCCCGTCGTCGGTATACAGCCTGCCGTAAAACAGGCGGCGGAGTTCGGCGGAAAGTGTCTTGTGCTGGCGACCAACGCGACCGTCGCAAGCCGATCGTTTATCGGTCTTGTGAGAGCGACGAAAAATCTCGAAGCGGAAGTCGTGGGGTGTAGGGGGCTTGCCGAATATATTGATAAAAATATTTTTAACTTGACGGGGGAGTTGCCGGAAGAGCTGTTGCCGGACGCCGCCCCCGATTGCGTCGTGCTCGGCTGCACCCATTACACGTTTGTAAAAAAGCAGATCGGCGAGAAGTACGGGTGTCCTGTTTTTGACGGAACGGGCGCTACGGCAGACCATTTTGCGAAAATTGTAGGGAAGAATAACCACTTCGCGCCACTTTTAGGGAGAATTGACCATCTTGGCTTAAAACAGGCAAATATAACTTTTTTAGGTAAAAATTTTGAAAGAAATTTGCAAATCTTTAACCAATTTTTCAAAACAAATGTTTAATTATTGTTATAAATTTACATCGAATTTAAAATTTATTTAAGAAATTTTATAAAAGTGGTTGACAGTGGTCAAATTGTGTGCTATGATTTAGACAAGTTATCTGCAAAAGGAAAATGTTATGGCAATGCTAACAGGCGAATACAGCCACCAGCTGGACGCTAAAAACAGAATGAGAATTCCCGCCAGACTGAAAAAAGAGCTTGGCGACGAATACTATTTTTGTATCGGCACTAACCATTGCATTGCGGTTCTGTCCAAGCAGGAGGCAGAAGTTCGGCTCGAAAAGCTCAACGCCGTCAAATACGGCGATTTGAAAAACCAAAAGGTTTTAAGGGAAATAGCAAAGTCCTTCGTCCCCGCGGTAGAGGATTCGCAGGGAAGGGTAGTTCTTCCCCCCGAACTCCGCAGACACGCGCTTCTCGGTAAGGAAGATAAGGAACTGGTTATTTGCGGCGCGGTCAACAGAATCGAAATTTGGGCGAAGAAAGTCTATGACGAATACTTCGACAACGGGGAAGAAGATTTCGACGCTCGCATTGCCCAATTGCAGGACTTCTGATAATGTCGAAATTTTCCCATATCCCCGTAATGCTCGAAGAGTGTATGGAGGGGCTGAATTTAAAAGACGGCGGAATTTATTACGACGCCACGGTCGGAGGGGGCGGACATTCTTACGAAATATTGAAAAGAACGTCGCCCGACACGAAGCTTATCGCCACCGATAAAGACGACGACGCGATAGCGGCAGCCACCGAAAGGCTTGGAGAGTTTGCGGGAAGATTCAGGATTTTCAAATCCGATTACAAAAACTTCGGAGAGGTCTTTGAAAAGGCAGGTATAGATAAGCTCGACGGCATACTCGTCGATTTCGGGGTATCGAGCTACCAGCTCGACAACGCAGAGCGCGGCTTTTCGTATATGAAGCCCGACGCGCCGCTGGATATGAGAATGGACAGAAGCTCGCCGCTGACCGCCGAAATAATCTTAAACGAATATCCCGAAAGGGAAATATCGAAAATACTCGATGCGTACGGCGAAGAACGTTTCGCATCGAAAATAGCGGCTAACGTAGTAAAGGAGAGGGGAAAAGCGCCCCTTAAAACCTGCGGACAGTTCGTTAAAATAATAGAGGACAGCATACCTGAAAAATTCAGTCGGAACGGACCTGTCGCAAGAAAGAGCTTTCAGGCAGTACGAATAGCCGTAAACGGCGAGCTCGACGGACTGTACGAGTGCGTTACGGGGCTCGTGGGAAGACTGAAAATAGGCGGAAGAATAGCGATACTGACCTTCCATTCGCTGGAAGACAGAATAGTAAAAAAAGCTTTTAACCAATTAGAAACAGATTGCATATGCGACAAGCGGTTGCCCGTCTGCGTATGCGGTAAGAAAAAGGAAATAGAGATTATAACAAAGAGACCCACCGTGGCTACTCCGAGAGAAATGGCGGTTAATTCCCGTTCAAAATGCGCCAAGCTCAGAATAGCCGAAAAAATTATAGAATAGTCGATAAGGAGAAAAACAATGGCAGTCGATACACCCGTTTTAGAGAGACGCACATCAGAAGCGAACGTTGTGAAAAATACGTCTTACGCGGTTCCTGCGCGTTCGGAGTACGAAGCGGAAGACGAGCATAACGCCCGTATAAAAGACAATTACGCTAAGCTTATCAACCCCAACAACAGGATAGAAGATATCTTCGCGCAAAACGGTGTGGAAGTTGCCGGTACGCAACCCGTGCGGGAAGTCAGTTCCGTACAAAACGTCGTTGCGCAGCCTGTCCAGGCAGAGCCTTATCTCGTCCGTAACGCAAGGGCGGACGCGGCTATATTCCGCGCCGACAACCCTATTAACAGGCGTTTTGTCGGGGTTGCCGCTCCCGCGGTCAACGAGGAAGAGGACGAGGATCTTCGCCCTACCGCCGCAACCATACAGTACAGAACGATTGACTGCGCCGAGAAGGGTGACGCGGTTAAAGAGAGCAGCCGCTTTTCGCTTACGAGCAAGCAGAAAATCACGGCTATCGTCCTGGTTGCCGTTATCGTAACCTTAATCGCGCTTATAATTATAAATTCGACCGTTATTGCAAACCTTAACGCGGATATAGCCAATCTTAATACGGATATCTTCAATATCAATACCGAGATTGAGCACAGCATCACGCAGATTACCGATACAATAAGTAAAGCGCAAACGGGAATCGATACTTTAAGGGGCGCTACCGCAGGCATTAATCCCACGGTCGGCGATTTGGTAAACGGCTTTATCGGTTGATAAAATAATTTATCCGGAGATATAAAACAATTAAACAACAGGGATTTTCTATAACTGTTTTACAAAAGAGGTTATTGTCGGTAATTCTGGCAATAGCCTTTATTTTTTGCCTGATTTTCGCAAGGTATTTCTATGTGCAGGTTGTGTGGGGTAAGGAGCTGACTTTAAAGGCGGCAGACCAGTGGAACAGGGAAATACCCGTTGTCGCCGCCCGCGGCGAAATCTACGACAGGAACGGCGCCTTGCTCGCCGGAAATAAGACGACGTACAGCGTGTTCGTCCGTCCCAACGCCGTAGTTTCGGTTGAAAAAAGCGCGGCGGAGCTCGCCGCGGTCTTAAACGCCGACCCGCAGGAAATTCTTGAAAAACTCACCAAGAAGAACGCCTCGGAGGTAACCGTGGCAAGACAGGCGGACAAGGAAAAGATTGAAAAGCTGACGGCGTTGAATATATCGGGCGTGTACTATTCGCGCGATAATACGCGCACATATTCCTACGACGACGTGCTGTGCCAGGTGCTCGGCTTTACCGCGTCGGACGGTACGGGGCTTTCGGGAATAGAAAAATATTACGAAAACATTCTGTGCGGCGTCAACGGGGAAATCGCTTATACGACCGATATAGTCGGCGTGGAAACCGAAAACACAAAAATAGTTTACAAGGAAGCGACCGACGGCGACGGGATAAGGCTGACAATCGACCTCGAAATACAGCTTTCGGTCGAACAGGCTATCAAAAACGTCTATCTGTCCTCCGACGCCCAAAGGGCGTCGTGCGTGGTGATTGACCCACAGAATTTCGATATTCTGGCTATGGCGAATTACCCGTCGTACGATTTAAACGATGTGCCGAGAGACGAACGGGAAACGCTCGATTTTCAGTCGCGTAATTCGCTTGTCACCGATATTTACGAGCCCGGCTCAACCTTTAAAATCATAACTGCGGCGGCGGACTTGGAGGAATACGTCAAGGGTAACTCCAATGCGTTTTCGCCCGCTTATGTATTCAACGGCAGCCGAACGAGGGCGGTTGACGGCACGCAGATAAAATGCTGGTCTGACCACGCTAACGGAAAACATTCCAACCAGACGCTTGCCGACGCCCTGAACAACAGCTGCAACCCGTGTTTTACGGATATCGCCCTGTCCTTGGGTAAGGAAACCTTTTACGATTATCTCTATGCATTCGGACTCGGCAACGTGACGGGTATAGATTTTAACGGCGAAGCGTTGGGAATGCTGGTGCCGCAATCTCTCGTGCGGGACTGCGATTTGGCGAGAATAGGCTTCGGTCAGACCGTGGCGGTAACGGGTATACAGCTTGCTTGCGCGGCGGCGGCAGCCGTAAACGGCGGTAATTATTATGTGCCGCACCTGTTGCAAGCCGTCGTTCCGTCGGGCGGCGGAGCCTTGCGCGAGTATACGCCCGTACTGAAAAATAAGGTTATAAGCGAAAAGGCTTCGTCTATGCTTTCGCAGATGCTCGAAGGGGTCGTCAGGGAAGGGAGCGGCAAAAAGGCTTATATCGAGGGGTATAAAGTTGCGGGAAAGACGGGTACCGCGCAAAAATACGAGGACGGTCACATCGCGTCGGGGAAATACGTCTCGTCGTTCGTCGGATATTTTCCCTCCGACAATCCGCGCTATCTTGCGCTGGTAATAGTGGACGAACCGCAGGGGACTTACTACGGCAGCGCCGTGGCGGCTCCCGTCGCAAAAGAAATATTCGAAGATATTATAAAAATTAAAAATATTCAGCCGTATGAGTAAGGTTATCGGGAGGCAAAATGAAGTTCGGCAGGCTTTTGGAAGATTTACATTGCGAAGAAGTAACGGGGAAAACCGACGTGGAAATAAAGGGCTTGGCGACAGACCCCGAAGCCGTAGGCAAAGGCGATTTGTTTATTGCGTATAAGGGCGTGAATTTCGACCTGAACAGGCATATCAAAAGGGCGGTGGAAAACGGAGCCGCTGCCGTGGTGTGCGAAAAGCCCGAACAGATAGATGTGCCCTGCGCGACGGTAAAGGACGGCAGGGCGGCGTCGGCGTTGCTCGCCCGCGCCTTTTACGGGTATGCCGATAAAAAGTTAAAGCTCATAGCCGTGACGGGCACCAACGGCAAGACCTCGACGGCTTATATGCTAAAAAGCATATTCGACAAAAACGGAAATAAAACGGGCATAATTGGCACGTTAGGTACGGCTTACGGCGATATATTTATATCGCCGGAGCTGACCACGCCCGACCCGTTGTGCCTGCACGGCATATTTGCCGATATGGCGGCGAGCGGCGTAGAATACGTATTTATGGAGGTATCGGCGCACGCGCTGTATTTCGATAAAATACGCGGACTGCATTTCGAAGCCGCAATTTTTACAAACTGCACGCAGGATCATCTTGATTTCTTCAAGGATATGCAGAGCTATGAAGAAGCTAAATTAAAATTGTTCGAAAGCGGAAGGTGTTCTGCGATTATCGTCAATTCCGACGACGCGACGGGTATTAAAATTATGCGCAAGAACCCCGGCTGTCTGAGCTACGGTTTGGAAAATCCCGCCGATTCTTTTGCGGTAAATATAACCGAAACACTTGACGGAAGCACGTTCGTTATGAATTTGTCGGACGAACTGTACGAGGTCAGGCTCAATCTGCCGGCAAGGCATAATATCTATAACGCCCTTGCCGCCGCGACCTGCGCGAAAGCCCTCGGTGTGAATATAAATATTATCGCGGAAGGGCTCGCCGCGCTTAAAAGCGTTTCGGGGCGTCTGGAACGCGTAGCCAAATACAACGGAGGGCAGGTGTTCGTTGATTTCGCCCACACCCCCGACGGGCTTGAAAAATCTCTGCTTTCCTTAAAAAATCTGTGTAAGGGCAATTTGTACTGCCTTTTCGGCTGCGGAGGCAACAGGGACAGGAGCAAGCGCCCCATTATGGGCGAAATAGCCTCTAAAATAGCCGATTTCGTAATAATCACGTCGGATAATCCGCGGTATGAAGACCCATACTCCATAATAGCGCAGATAGAAAGCGGCGTTAAAAAGAACGGCGGCAAGTACGTCGCGGTCACCGACAGGGAGATTGCGATAGAATATGCGCTTAATCTTTTGGAAGAGGGGGATATCCTCCTCGTGGCAGGGAAGGGCGGTGAAAATTATCAGGAGATTATGGGCATAAAACACAGTTATAACGACAATACGGTGATAAAAAAACTGATTAGCTGAATCGATACATAACGGCAATCCGCGCATAGGACGGTATGCCGTCCCCACGGTGCCTGAATGAAGATCTATTTTTTATTGACGCTCTGCGGATTTTCCGCGTCGCTTTTGTTGACCTTATGCATAATGCCCCTTTTAAAAAAACTTAAAGCGGGGCAATATATTCTCGGGTATGTAAAAGAACATTATAAAAAGAGCGGTACGCCCACCATGGGCGGACTTGCTTTTATTACCGCAACGATAATCGTGGCGGTAATTTATTATAGATTTTCAGACAGGGTCGTAAACCTTACGCTGATAACCGTGGCAGGCTTTATGCTCGTCGGGTTTATCGACGATTTCTTAAAGGTATACCGCAAGGAAAACGAGGGCTTAAAGCCCTATCAGAAAATACTGTTCCAGTCGGCTATCGCGGTAATAGCCGCGGTTTTTTGCTATCTTAACGGAATGACGGCGCTTTCCGTGCCCTTCGGCGGAGGGCTTGAAATAGATATCGGCTGGGGAATAATTCCGCTGGTTATTTTTATCTTTCTCGCCACGGTCAACTGCGTCAATCTGACCGACGGGCTGGACGGGCTCGCCGGGGGAACAAGTCTCGTTTATCTCGTATTTCTCGGCATAATTCTCGCCCTGTCGGACAACCCGAACGCCCAACTATGCTTTATCGCGGTAGGGGCGCTGGGCGCGTTTCTCGTTTTCAATACGAACAAAGCCTCTCTGTTTATGGGCGATACGGGTTCGCTCGCTTTGGGCGGACTTATCGGATGCGCGACGGTATTTTCGGGCAATTCGCTGTATTTGCCCGTGCTTGGAATAACTTTCGTGGTTTCGGGAATATCCGTGATAGTACAGGTAATATATTATAAAAGAACGGGGAAGAGGGTGTTTTTAATGGCTCCTTTCCACCATCACCTGCAAATGAAGGGGTACAGCGAATGTAAAATTTCATACGCTTACGCCCTGGTAACCGCAATAGCGGGTTGCTTACTTTTAATCTTTATGTGAGGCTGTATGTATTTCGGAAATCAGAAATTTTTAGTGGCCGGAATGTCTTTATCGGGGGAAGGCTGCGCGGGCTTTCTGTTAAAGCGCGGCGCCCGGGTGTATATTTACGACGACGTGGTCAACGACAGGGCGGCGGAAATTATGTCGGCGTTGCAGGGGAAGGGCGCGACCGTCGTAACGGCGGAAGGGCTCGAAGAGGCGATATCGCTGTGCGATATACTTGTGCTTAGCCCGGGTATACCGATAGATAACCACATTGCGGTATCTTTCAGAAAACAGGGTAAAAGTATCCTCGGCGAAGAGGAGCTCGCCGCAATGTTTCTGCGCGCCACGGCGGTTGCGGTTACGGGCACTAACGGCAAGACGACGACGGTCGCCATGCTGGACGGGGTGTTTAAAGCCTGCAATAAAAATTGCGTTCCCTGCGGCAACTACGGCAATCCCCTGATAAACGTGGTCGAAAATCTTTCCTTCGACGACTTCGCCCTGATAGAAATTTCGTCCTTTCAGCTTGAAACCCTTTTCAGCTTAAAGGCTCACGCGGCGGTCATCCTTAACATTACCGAGGACCACCTTAACAGACACTATAATATGGAGAACTACGTCTATTTGAAGAGCAAGCTGATACGCAATCTCAGGGAGAGCGAATTTGCCGTTCTGAATTACGACGACGCGCGCGTGCGCGAGCTCGCCAAGTTTACGCGCGCCAAAATAATTTGGATATCCGCCATGCATAAGGTCGAGGGCGCGTACGTTGAAAGCGGTACAATCTATTTCAACGGCGACGTATATTTCGGCATAGAAAAGATGTCGGTCGGGGGAATACATAACGTCTATAACGCCCTCGCCTGCGTCGCGGTATCGGCGGTAATGGGCTTGGACAGGGCAAAGACGGCGGAGGCGCTGTGTAGCTTTAAGGGCGTTAAGCACAGAATACAGCTCGTCGGCGAAATAAACGGGGTCGAGTTCATAGACGACAGCAAGGGTACTAACGTAGACGCAACCGTAAAGGCGGTGGAGAGCGTTTCAAGACCGACCGTGCTGTTGCTCGGCGGCAAGGATAAGGGCTACGATTACGCGCCTCTGTTCGATTATCTGTTAAAGGGAAAGGTCGTGCATGCGGTAATATACGGGGAAAACAGGCTGAAAATGATGAACGCCGCCGTGCATAGCGGATTTTACGCCTTTTCGCTGTGCTCGGATTTCGGCGCGGCGGTGCGGCTTGCAACCTACGTCGCCAAGCCCGGGCAGTGCGTTCTGTTAAGCCCTGCGAGCGCGAGCTTCGACGAATTTTCCGGCTTTGAAGAGAGAGGGGAAAAATTTTGCGGATTTGTAAACGGAATTAAAAATGAAGCATAAGTTATACGTTATGAAAAACGGCGGCAAAGCGGGAGATATCCCGCTTTTAATATGCGTTTTTCTTATGGTTGCGTTCGGCTGCGTAATGATTTATTCCGCGAGTTCGTACGTCGGCGAGGTACAGTACGGCGACAGTCTGTATTTTGTTAAAAAACAACTGATAGGCGTGGCGTTCGGTATCGCCGCTTTCGTCGGGCTGCAATTCGTCGATTATCAAAAGCTCGCAAAGCTGAAATATCCGTCGGTCGCAATAGCCGCCGTGCTGCTGGCGCTCGTGTTCGTGCCGGGCATAGGGGTTACGAATTACGGCGCGACGAGGTGGATAGGCTTCGGGGCGTTCACGATACAGCCGTCGGAAATCGCCAAATACGCCTTCGTCATATTCGCCGCCGCCCATTTTTCCAAGAATTACGAAAAGTCGCGCACCTTCCGCGGCGCTCTGCCCGTGCTTTGCGTAGGTCTGGGCTTCTGCGCGCTGATTATCGCGGAGCCTAACATGTCCATAACTATGTGCGTGGGGCTTTTGATGCTCGTAATGATTTATCTGAGCGGCACAAACCTGAAAACCTTCGCGCTCGTTCTGATACCCGTTATCATTGCGGTACCCGTGCTGATAATAATGGAGCCTTACAGGCTCCAACGCCTGAGCGCGTTCATCGACCCGTGGGCTTCCCCCAAGGACGAGGGTTACCAGCTTATACAGTCTCTGTACGCGCTCGGCAACGGCGGCATGTTCGGGGTCGGACTGTTCAATTCGACCCAGAAGTACAGGTTTCTGCCCTTTGCCGAAAGCGATTTCATACTCTCCGTAATGGGCGAAGAGCTCGGCTTTTTCGGTCTGGTAATCTTTTTCGGCGCGTGCGCGTTTATAATTTTCAGGGGGATAAGAATAGCTTCGCGCTGTAAGGACAGGTTCGGGTTTCTGCTGTCCGCAGGGATAACCTTGGTCTACGGCATACAGGTTGTGATTAACGCCCTCGTGGTAAGCGGAGTCATTCCGCCGACGGGCTTGCCGTTGCCGCTTATAAGCAGCGGAAACACCTCGCTAATAATCACGGTGGCGTCAATGGGCGTACTCTATTCGGTTTCGCGCGCAAATTAACACAAGGGCGGAAAATTACATATTATAGATTAGGGCAATCGCAGTATACGGGCAGGATAAAAGCCCGTTTCGGCGGTTGCCTTATTTACTATTTACATACAGGAGTTTTTATGGAAAAGTACATTGTCAACGGCGGAGGGGCGTTATCCGGTTCAGTAAATATCCAGACGGCTAAAAATTCTGTACTTCCCATATTGGCGGCAACCGTTCTGACCGACGAAAAAATAACCGTACGCGACGTGCCCGCCATTACGGACGTGCGCAATATGGTAAAAATTCTCGGCTGTCTCGGCTGTCGCTCGGTCTATGAGAAAAACGACGTTATAGTGGACGCGTCCGCAGCCGATTGCTGCGAAATACCGGGCGTGCTCGCGCGCGAATTGCGCTCCTCGGTTTTTTTGCTCGGCTCGGTAATATCGCGTTTCCATAAGGCGAAAATAGCCTATCCCGGGGGTTGCGATATAGGGCTGAGACCTATAGATATCCACCTGGCAGGCTTGAAAAGATTGGGCGTAAGGATAAACGAGTCCAACGGATACATATCCTGCGAGTGCGATAAGCTTGCGGGCGACGAAATTATGCTCGACTGTCCGAGCGTCGGAGCGACCGAAAATATAATGCTCGCGGCGGTCAGGGCTGACGGGGTGACGCTTATAAGAAACGCCGCGCGCGAACCCGAAATAGAGGATTTGCAGAATTTTTTAAATTCGATAGGCGCAAGGGTAAGCGGCGCGGGCAGCGGAACGATAACGGTGCACGGCGTAAAAGAGCTTACGGGAGGGGCTTACCGACCCGTTTGCGACAGAATAGAGGCGGGCACATTTCTTATAGCGGCCGCGATGTGCGGCGGCGAAATCGAGCTCGACGGCGTAAACGCCGAATTAATAAGCTCGCTTTTACATAAACTTCGTGAAAACGGTTGCAAAATAAGGGTTAAAGATGATAAAATATATCTGAAAAGCGAAAAGCGTCTTTATTCCGTGAAAAATATAGAAACGCAGCCCTATCCCGGGTTTCCCACCGATTTACAGGCGCAGATGACCGCGCTGTGCAGCGTTTGCAAGGGGCATACCATTATAACCGAAAATCTGTTTGAAACGCGGTTCAAGTACGTCCCCGAATTAAAAAAGATGGGCGCGGATATCACGGTTATAGGGCGCAACGCCTTTGTCAGGGGAACGGAGCGCCTTAAAGGGGCGGAGGTTATCGCCCACGATTTGAGGGGCGGCGCGGCGCTTGTCGTTGCGGCGCTTGCCGCGGAAGGAAGGAGCGAAGTGCTCGATATATCCCATATAGACAGGGGATATTCGGTTTTCGAATATAAACTCAGGGCGTTAGGGGGCGATATAGTCCGCGTCGCCGTATGAAAGCAAATGAAATTCCTAAGAAAAGTTCTTTCGATATGTCTCGCCATGGTATTTTTAATAGCGTTGGTTATCGGCGCCGGCATAATTCTGTCGGTACAGAACGTCAACGTGACTTATATATACTACGGGGAGGACGCGTATGCCGCGGACTATACAGAAACGCGCCTTAACCTCGATAAATTGAAAGGGTCGGGGCTGTTGTTCATCGTCCGCGAAGACGTCGAAGAAAAAATCGTAAACGGCGAGGTTCTCGCCCTCGAAAGCTATGAAAAGGTCTATCCCTGCACGATAAATATCGTCATACGCGAAAGGGCGGAAACCTTTGCGCTTAAATCGGAAAGCGGCTCCGGCTATTCTATATACGACGAGGCGGGGGTATTTATGCGCACGGCTTCGGTTGCGGATAACGCCGGCGACGCGTGCCCCGACGTTATAGTTGACGGCGCGGACGAAGCTTCGATGGCGGACGTTGCGCGGATATGCGGATATTTCAAAGATATTTTTTCGTCGTTCAGAAGAATGGTGGAAAGCGTTTCCGTCAGCCGCATATCGGACAACGACGTCTTTGAATTCAACCTGCGTTCGGGCTTTAAGATTAGGGTGTACGGCTGGAATTCGCAGGATAGCGAAAACGGGGATGAGGTCAAGCTGGAAAAGGCGTTCGAAAAATATTCCTCGTTGACCGACGAACAGAAACTTGAAGGCGTAATCGACGTTATAGCGAACAAAAACGGGGGAGAGCCTTCGGTAATTTATCCCGGGTATTCGGGTTTTTAAGTCTGTATTGACGCAACTGTTTCAATAAGCTATATATACGGTTCTATTTTTAAAAGAACCGTATTTTTTTATGTGATAAGGTTGACAATTTTTATACACT
>CAZUYN010000044.1:0-12538 GCA_964624495.1 uncultured Clostridia bacterium | reverse complement strand
ACACGCAACCGACGGTTTTGGAGACCGCGACTCTACCGTTGAGCTACTCCCCTAAGCTCAGTGTGGACATTATATATTAAATCGGCGGTTTAGTCAACTATTTTTAGGAGATGTATTAATGAAAAAACAATTTAAACTCGGCATAATCGGCTGCGGCTTTATGTCAAACGCTATACTCAAATGTATTTGCGAGGCTGAATTTATCAGACCGCGTAAGATATTGGTCAGCGACAACGACTGTGATAAACTGAATGCGGCGACCGACGAATACGGTATAAACGTAACGGACGATAACCGTTACGTCGCGGAAAATTCAGAATATCTCCTTTTTGCCGTAAAGCCCCAGAATTTCGCAGAGGTTGCGGCGGAGCTTGCAGGCATTAACCCCGATAAGGTCATCAGCATAATGGCAGGCGTGAAAAAATCGACGATAAAAAACGCCCTCGGGGTGGGACTGATAAGGGTTGCGCGCTGTATGCCCAACCTTCCTTGCTCGGTCGGTTGCGGTATGATGGGCGTGGATATGTCCGATTTCAACAAGAATACGGACGACGTGGAGTTTATTTACAATCTTTTCAGCTGTCTCGGCAACGTTCTCAGCATATCCGAAGATAAGCTCGACGCCGTAACGGGAATCAGCGGCAGCGGACCGGCATACGCCTTTATATTTATCGACAGCCTTATCGACGCAGGCGTAAAACAGGGTTTGACCAAGGATGAAGCCAAGTTGCTTGCAATGCAGACCGTGCTCGGCAGTTGTCAGTTGCTTGCCGAATCGGATCAATCGTTGACCGAACTGATTAAAAGCGTGTGCAGCAAGGGCGGCACGACCATAGAAGCGGTTAAGGTGTTCGAGGAAAAAGATTTCCGCGGAATAATAGGGGAAGCCGTGGCGGCTTGCGTAAAACGCTCTGAGGAGCTTTCCGGCAATTGATGAAAGAGGTCATACTTTATACAGACGGCGCCTGTTCGTGCAACCCGGGGGTCGGCGGATGGGGAGCGGTGCTTATATATAATAATATGGAAAAACGCATATCGGGAGCGGAGGACAACACGACCAATAACCGTATGGAGTTGTTCGCCGTCATAAGCGGTCTCGAATGTCTTAAAGAGCCATGTAAGGTCGTCGTATACAGCGATTCGGCGTACACGGTAAATTCGTTTTTGAACGGCTGGGTATACGAATGGGAGCGTTCGGGCTGGAAAAAAGCCGATAACAAGCCCGTTCTGAATACCGATTTATGGCAAAGGCTGCTGGCGTTGACGAGGGTACACCGCGTGGATTTCGTAAAGGTTAAGGGGCACGCGGACAACGAATACAACAATATATGCGATAAGCTTGCAACCGACGCGGTTAAAAATTTTAAAAAGGCATAAACGTCTTATATTACACCATAATATATAAAGATGGGTAAGGACGGACGTAAACAAAAACGCAGATTGGAGTCAAAAGAGGCTGTTTCCATAGCCTTGAACGTGTTGTCTGCGGTTTTTTTTGCCTTGGTTGCATTCGTTTTTGCCGCTTACGGATATAACGAACGCAGTTTAAGCTTTATAGATAAATATTTTGAGGCGCTGTTATGGGGTACGACGGCGGTATTGGCTCTGCTTTTATTGCTGTACTTCATATTTTTCGCGCTCTCCAAACAAGTCATTTACCGCTTAATTTTATGTGCTTTAATCTGCCTTGATTTTGTAGCCGTAATTTTTTATGCGCTTAGCGCGTCCGGCGTTTTGCCCAAGCTTACGAGCATAGACGCGCTCCGCGAATATATTTCGGGCTTCGGCGCTTGGGCGGTTATAATCTTTATATTGTTTCAATTTTTACAGGTGGTGGTTCTGCCGATACCCGGGTCCGTATCGGTCGGCGTCGGGGTCGCGCTGTTCGGACCTTTAAGGTGCTCGGTTTTCAGCTTTATAGGTATTCTGGCAGGCTCGGTTGCGGCTTTTGCGGTGGGCAGGTGGATAGGCTATAAAGCGGTCTGCTGGGTTGTCGGCAAAGACGATTTGGATAAATGGCTTGCGAAGCTTAAAGGTAAAGATTATCTGTTGCTTTCGATAATGTTTCTGTTGCCGCTTTTTCCCGACGATATCTTGTGCTTTGTCGCTGGACTTTCCTCTATGACCCGTGGATATTTCCTTGCAATGATTACGGTAACGCGGCTGATTTCGATTTCAACAACGTCATTTTCGCTGCAACTGATACCTTTTACGACCTGGTGGGGGATAATGATTTGGGTGTTAATCGCGGCAGCGATAGGCGTGCTGTTTTGGGCGGTATGCAAATATTCGGACAAAATCGACAAATTCATAAAGAGTAAATTCAAACATAAAAGCAAGACCGAAAACAATAACGCGAAATAAAAATTAAGCCTCTTAAAAAGTAAAATTTAAGAGGTTTTTTTATTGCGATTTAAGTTGCATTTAGTTGCATTTTTTTTCGGGCGTTGGTAAAATATGATAGGTAATAAATTATTATGGGAGGTTATTTGTGGATAAGATAAAATTGTTGCGGGACAGACGCCGTAAACTCATTGCGGCGGGCAAGACAATCCGCGAGGAGATTTCCGCTTTAACCGATAAAGACAGCTTTGTGGAGATGTCTTCATTTTCATTTTCCGAAAGCGATTTTTACGACGGAACAGCCGAAGGGGAAGGCGTTGTCTGTGGCTTTGCCACCATTAACGACTGCCCCTATTATATTGTCGCGCAGAACGCGGCGGTGCTCAGCGGCGGCGTAAGCAAAGCAAACTGCCAAAAAATATCTAAATGTCTCGACCGGGCGGAGCAGAACGGAACGCCCGTTATTTATCTGCTCTCCTCGGCGGGCGTCAGGATAGGCGAGGGCGTAAACGTCTTGGAGGGAATTGCGGAGCTGATTTTAAAGGCTTCACGCCTTAAAGACAGCGTAACCCAGTATCTCGTCGTAAACGGCGACGTGTTCGGGCAGATTTCTATCCTCGCAGGCGTCTGCGATTTCAATTTTTTTATAGATAACAAGTCGGTGCTCGCGCTTAACAGTCCGCTCGTCATTTCCGCTTCGGGGGGCGCCAATCTGCCCAAGGAAAAAATAGGCGGATACGACGCGCTGTCAAAGACGGGGCTTACGACTTTCAAGGTTAGTGATTTGAGCGAGGTGAGGACGAAAATCTCATCTTTAAACCAACTTCTGAACGTAAGCGTGGTCGATTGCGGAGAGCTCAATCTTACGCTTCCCGAATTAAACAAAGACGTAAGCGCGGATAATTTGTTGAAGATATTCGATAAAGATTCCGCGATAGAGCTGTTTGCCGGACCTAAGACCGCGGTAAGGTGCTTTTTTGCGAGAATAGGCGGAATAGCCGTTGCGGCGACCGTGTTCGGCTCTGACGAGGAGGGGATAAAGCTCTGCCCCGGCAAGATGACCAAGATAGACAAGTTCGCAACTCTCGCCGCAGAATTTAATCTGCCCTATATAACCCTTGTCAATACGACGGGCATAACCGAAAAGGCGGCTGTGGCGAACAGTCATATAGTTTCGCTGATTTGCAATTATATCCGTACGCTCGATACGATGAACAGCGCAAAGATTTCTTTGATATTCGGCAAAGCCGTAGGGTTCGGATATACGCTTTTTGCGGCTAAATCTATGGGATACGATTTTACCTATGCGTTTGCCAACGCAAAGATTGCCCTCTTCGACAGCGTGCAGGGCGCGGAGATAGAATTTAACGCAAGCGCCTCGGAAAACAAGGCGGCTTTGGAGGCTAAATACGCCGACGAAAATTCCGATCCCGTCAACGCGGCAAAGGGCGGATATATAGACAACATAATCGAACCTGCGTTTGCAAGGCAGTATCTGATTGCTTCCTTGCAGATGTTTGTTAAATGAGGTTGCGTATGCTGAATAATTTATTGGGATTTGTTAAAGGAGACGGAAGCTATTGGGCAGGGCAACAGAAATCGCCCGACAACTTCTATTTCGATAACTGGGGCGAACCCTTTTTATATGCGTTAATCGGCTTTTTGGTCGTATTTGTCGGTATCTTGATTATAATCGCCATAATCTGGTTAGTCGGATTGATTATGCGCAAGACCAACAATTTGGAATTTCTGCAAAAGAAGAAAGCCCCCAAGAAAAATGCGGAAGCCGAACAGAGCGATACGGCCGCCGCGGCAATTGTCGGGGAAGGCGAAATACCTGCGGAAGTCAAGGCGGCGATTATTGCCGCGATTATGGCTTATTACGAAGACCGGCAGGAAAAATGTGAATTTACCGTAAAGAGAATAAAGAGGATTTAAGGAGATATTATGAGAAATTTCGTAGTTACTATTGACGGCAAGAGCTACTCCGTAGGAGTTGAAGAGGCAAGCGACGTAAAAGCGCCCGTGGCGGCGCCCGTTCAGCAGAGTGCGCCCGCGGCTGTTGCGGCGGCTCCTGCAAACGGTGAAAAGGTGCTTTCGCCTTTCCCCGGTCTAATCAAGAACATTCTTGTAGCTAACGGTGATACGGTTAAAAAAGACCAGCCGATAATCGTACTCGAAGCCATGAAGATGGATAACGATATAACCGCGCCTTGCGACGGAAAGGTTACCGTACAAGTGAACAAAGGCGCAAACGTCGAAACCAACGCCGTGCTTGCGGTCATAGGCTAAACGGAGGAAATAATGCTGACTTCATTACTTGAAAGCAGCAATATGGGTCAGATTTTCGTCAATCTCTTTAACGATATGGGATTTATGAACGGCGAATGGCAGAACTACGTTATGCTTCTTATTTCGTTCATATTAATGTATCTCGCCATCGTTAAAAAGTTTGAGCCCATGCTGTTGCTGCCAATAGCGTTCGGTATGTTCCTCATAAATATCCCGGGCGCGGAAGCTGAACTTTGGGGTACTTATCCGACCGATCCGACGACGGGAGAGGTGCTTTCCACCGCGTACGACGATATCGAAAACCGCGGACTTCTCTGGTATCTGTATTTCGGCGTCGATAAGGTAATTTATCCCCCGTTGATTTTCCTCGGAATAGGTTGTATGACCGACTTCGGACCGCTGATTGCCAACCCGAAGAGTATGCTTATAGGCGCAGGCGCGCAGCTCGGCATTTTCATTGCGTTCCTGCTTGCGGTTTTTCTGGGCTTCTCGGTTGCCGAAGCCGCTTCGATTGCGATAATAGGCGGAGCCGACGGACCTACCGCGATTTACGTCACCAAAAAATTAGCCGACGACCTGTTGCCGATGATTGCAATAGCCGCGTATTCGTATATGGCGTTGATACCCATTATCCAGAAGCCGATAATGCGGCTTATGACGACCAAAAAAGAACGAACCATTCGGATGAAACAGCTCAGACAGGTCAGTAAGGTCGAAAAGGTGCTGTTTCCTATAATCGTCACCCTTGTCGTGGGAATTATTTTGCCCTCCGCGGTGCCGCTTCTCGGTATGCTGATGCTCGGCAACCTGTTTAAGGAGTCGGGCGTGGTCGAAAGGCTGTCGTCGCAGGCGCAGAACGGCTTGATGAATACGATAACCATTTTTCTGGGCGTTGCCGTCGGCTGTAAGGCGAAGGGAGAATTATTCCTGCAAGTTCAGACGCTGTATATAATTTTACTCGGTCTGTTTGCGTTTATCTGCGGCACAATAGGCGGTTTGCTCGTTGCAAAGATTATGTGTAAGGTCACGAAGGGGAAAATAAATCCCTTAATCGGTTCCGCCGGCGTTTCCGCAGTGCCTATGGCGGCGAGAATATCAGAGGACGTCGGACGGGAGTACGACCCGCAGAACCACCTGCTGATGCACGCTATGGGACCCAACGTGGCAGGCGTTATAGGTTCGGCTATCGCCGCAGGTATATTGCTCGCCTGCTTCGGCGGTTATGTGGACGGCTCTGCGGCTTCCGCAGTAATTGCTTCGGTCATTGTTTAATTGGAGATATTAAATAATTATGGAAAAAAGAAAGGTTTATATTACCGATACTATTTTAAGAGACGCGCACCAGTCGCAGGCGGCAACCCGTATGAGATTCGAGGATATGGAGCCCGTGTTATCTCTTTTGGATGAAATAGGTTATTATTCGCTCGAAGCCTGGGGAGGCGCGACTTTCGATACCTGTTTAAGGTTTTTGAACGAGGATCCTTGGGACAGGCTAAGGAATTTAAAGAAATATCTTAAAAAGACGCCTATACAGATGCTTTTGCGCGGACAGAACCTGCTCGGTTACAGGCATTATGCCGACGACGTCGTGGACAGCTTTGTCGCCAAGTCGATAGAAAACGGAGTAGGGGTTATAAGGGTATTCGACGCGCTCAACGACCCGAGAAATCTGGAAGCTTCCGTTAAAGCCATAAAGAAATACGGCGCGGGCGGCAAATGCGTTTGCGAAGCGACGATGTCGTATACGACGAGCCCCGTCCATACGACCGAATATTTTGTCAAGCTTGCAAAACAGCTTGAAGATATGGGAGCCGACAATATCTGCATAAAGGATATGGCTAATCTGCTGTTGCCCTTTACCGTATACGAGCTCGTAAAGGAAATAAAGGCGGAGCTCAAACCCGAAACTAAGATACACATTCATACCCACAACACGACGGGTACGGGCGATATGATTAACCTTATGGCGATACAGGCGGGCGCGGACATTGTGGACTGTGCGCTTTCGCCTCTCGGAAACGGCACCTCGAATCCCGCGACCGAGCCGTTGGTCGCCACCTTGAAGGGTACGGAATACGATACGGGCATAGAAATTGAAAAACTGTTGCCGATTGTCAAACATTTCAACGGCGTTGCGGCAAGGCTTGAAAAAGAGGGCTATCTCAACCCCAAGGTCAGAAAAATCGATATAAATACTCTGTTATACCAGGTTCCCGGCGGAATGATGTCCAATCTTATGAACCAGCTTAAACAGGCGGGAAAGGAAGATAAGCTTACGGAATGTCTTGCCGAAGTGCCCGAAGTGAGAAAGGACTGCGGTTACCCTCCTTTGGTTACGCCTTCGAGCCAGATAGTCGGAACGCAGGCTGTGTGGAACGTTTTATTGGGTAAATATAAGACCATAACGGCGCAGTATAAAGACCTGCTTTTGGGCAAATACGGAAAGGTGCCCGGCGAGGTCAACAAGGAGCTGTTAAAGGAATGCACCGCGCACGGCGAAGAGGTCGTGACCTGCCGCCCCGCCGATTTGTTGCAGGACGAAATGGCGCAGCTTACCGAAAAGGTAAAATCCGAAGGCTTCTACGAAAAGGAAGAGGACGTGCTCTCCTACGCGTTGTTCCCCGAGGTGGCGGAAAACTTCTTTAAATGGCGCAAGGCGCAGAAGATAGGCGTTGATTCGGATATGGCAAAAAATCCGGATAAGGTTTATCCCGTTTGATAAAAATTGCGGCGTAAGCAAATACGCCGCTTTCAAGTATTTATGAAAGTTGCGATTATAGGCGCCGGAGCTTCGGGACTGGTGGCGGCGTACGCCGCCGCAAAGAACGGGAACGCGGTTACGGTCTTTGAAAAGAACGAAAAGTGCGGCAAAAAAATCTATATAACGGGCAAGGGTCGCTGTAACGTAACCAACGCCGTGCCGCCGTACGATTTTTTAAAAAACGTAGTGTCCAACCCGAAATTTTTAACAGGCGCAATAAATTCATTTTCTTCCTACGATATGATGGCGCTTCTCGAAGATGGCGGCTTAAAGCTCAAAACAGAGAGGGGCAACAGGGTTTTCCCGGAAAGCGACAAGGCGAGCGACGTTACGAAATGCCTTGAAAAGCTTTGTATAAAGTCGGGAGTTGAGTTTGTTTTTAACACAAAAGTCACGAAAATCAAATATTTGAATAGTACTGTGTCTGACATAATCGTTAAATCGGACAACAAAACAGAGACTTATCCGTTTGATAGAGTAATCGTCTGTACGGGCGGAATAAGCTATCCCGATACGGGCTCTACGGGCGACGGCTACCTGTTTGCCAAAGAGACGGGGCATAACGTCACCCCGTTAAAGCCCGCGCTCTGCGGACTCAATCTGAAAGGTAAATACTTTAAGGAATTGCAGGGACTTTCGTTAAAAAACGTCGGCTTGTCGGTTTATAACGACGGAAAAGCGCTTTTTTCGCAGTTCGGCGAGTTTATGTTTACGCATTTCGGCATTTCCGGCCCCGCGGCGCTTACGGTTTCCAGTCTTATAAACCGTTTAGATATAAACAGGATAAAGCTGTCGCTCGATTTAAAGCCTGCTTTATCTGCGGAGAAGCTGGACGAAAGGATAGTAAGGGATTTTTCGCAGTCGCCGAATAAGTCTTTAAAGGCGGCGATGCGCAACCTTATACCCTCGGCGCTCATCGCGGAGATTATAAAGCGCAGCAATGCCGACGGCGATAAAAAGGTCAATTCGGTAAGCCGCGCGGAAAGAGGCGCGATAGTCTCGGTTCTGAAAAATTTTGAGATGCTTCCGCTTTCGTTGCGTTCGTTCGACGAAGCGATTATTACCTCAGGCGGCGTGGACGTAAAGCAGATTAACCCCAAGACTATGGAGAGCAAGCTTGTCAAAGGGCTGTATTTCTGCGGCGAAGTGCTCGACCTTGACGCGCTTACGGGCGGCTTCAATCTGCAAATCGCGTTTTCTACGGGCTTTGCCGCAGGCAATTCGATAACTTAATTCAGCTTAACCGCATAACAAAAAAAATATGAAAGCGCGGTAAATTCACCCGTAAATTTGTTAAAATTTAAATTTATTTAATATAGGATATAATCTATGAAAGCTATAAGAGGTGCAACCACCGTATCGCAAGATTCACCCGAAGAAATAAGGACTGCCGTCAAAGAGCTTTTGCACGGTATCGTCGGCGCCAATAATCTGAAAACCGAACAGATAATATGTATTATGTTTTCGAATACCGCAGACATAAAATCGTATTATCCCGCCAAAGCCGCGAGGGAAGCGGGTTTTTCAATCTGTCCGCTCTATTCGTCGCTTGAACCCGACATAGACGGAGCCTTGAAGCGCTGTATCAGAATTATGGTTTTAGCCGACGGTTGTTTCGACGCCGAACACGTCTATTTAAACGGCGCAAAGCATTTGAGAAAAGACCTGACCGAAGTTATAAATATTGCGGTTGACGGGCCGGCGGGCAGCGGTAAAAGCACGGTTTCTAAGCTTATAGCCGAACGAATGGGGGTCTTGTATCTCGATACGGGGGCAATGTACCGCGCTATCGCGTTGAAGTGTATAAGGGAAAACGCCGATTACGCCGAAAAGGACGCCGTCAAGCACGTTTTGGATAGGCTTAGCCTTAAAGTAGAATATAAAGACGGAAAGCAAGTTACCCTGCTCGACGGCGAAGACGTCTCCGGATATATAAGGACGCCGCAGGTTTCCCTGATTGCGTCTTATGTGTCTGCGTATAGCTTTGTCCGCCATAAGATGGTCGCCCTGCAACGCGAAATCGCCAAAAAAACCTCCTGCATACTCGACGGCAGGGATATAGGAACAAACGTGCTTCCCGATTGCCGTTATAAATTCTATTTAACCGCCTCCGCTGAGGTGAGGGCAAAAAGGCGGTTCGAAGAGGATAAAGCAAAGGGCTCCGACCAGACCTTCGACGAGGTGCTCAAAGATATCAACGAAAGAGATTTTCACGATAAAAACCGTGCCGTCGCGCCTTTAAAACAGGCTTCCGACGCAACCGTAATCGATACCTCGGATATGACGGTAGAGGAAGTCGTTTCCGCAATAATAGAAAAAATACAAGAAAAGATTTAAAAAGATTTAATATGAAGAAAAAAGCTAAACCGACAAAACTTGAAAAATTCTTTAAGACGCTGCATTTTTTTGAAAGACATCTGTACCGCGTGGTTTTTCCCTATAAACTACACGGCAACGTGAGAAAATACAATGAGGGAAGCCTTATAACGATAGGCAACCATTATAGCTATATGGACGTCACTTTTCCCTGTCTCGTAACCGACAAGCCCGTGCATTTCGTCGCCAAGCAGGAGCTTTTCGACGAGGGCGGCTTTATGGGCTGGTTCGTCAGAAAGTGCGAATGCATCGCCGCCAAAAGGGACGGCAGCGACGTGGCGACGGTTAAAGAATGCCTGAAAATTTTAAAGCACGACGGGGTAATAAACATATTCCCCGAGGGCACGCGCAACCATTCCTACGCGCAACTGTTGCCCTTCCACAGCGGCGCGGCGGCTCTTTCGATAAAGACGCAGACGCCTATCGTTCCGATAGTAAAGATAACTAAAATCAAGCCGTTCAGAAGAACCCACGTCGTAATAGGCGACCCCGTTGAATTCCGCCAATATTACGGCAAAAAAGTGACAAAAGAGCAGCTTGACGAATGCGACAACGCATTAAGGGACGCCGTTCAGAATATGCGCCTCGCGTTTATAGATAAATATCATATAAAAATCGAGAGCGACAAAGTCTGATGCAGGTATTTGTAGCTGAAAGCAGCGGTTTTTGCCAAGGAGTGCGCCGCGCCGTCGATACGGCAATGAATATGAACCCCGACGGGGTATATCTCCTCGGCGAAATTATCCATAACGAGGGCGTGACCCGAAAGATTGCAGAGCGCGGCATACGGATCGTGGAGCGCCTTGACGACGTCCCCGACGGGGCGACGGTTATTTTCCGTTCGCACGGCGAGCCGCCGTCGGTTTACTCCGAATGCGAAAGGCGCAATATTAACGTGGTGGACTGTACCTGCGGCTTTGTCCGCAGGACGCAGAAAATCGTATCCAAGGCGCATGAAGAGGGGAAGTTCGTCGTTATTTGCGGCAAGAGAGACCACCCCGAGGTTTCGGGGCTTTTGGGCTGGTGCGGCTACGACGCCGCCGTAATCGACGACGAGGACTCCGATTTTTCGTTTCCGGGGGATAAAAATATCTGTTTAGTCGCCCAAACGACCTTTTCCGTGGCGAAATTTGATAAAATAATTAAAATTATTAGTAAACTTTGTGAAAAATCAGTTGCCGTTTTTAAAACAATTTGTTATACTACTATATGTCGTCAAAAGGAAGCGGAGCGTCTTTCATTGATGTGCGACGCCATGATAGTTATAGGCGGTCTTAAAAGCAGCAACACAAACAAGCTGTACGAGATTTGCGCAGAAAACTGTAAAACAGTTATCCGTTTGGCAGACGCGCAGGCGTTCTGCTATCAAGATATAAAAAATAAAAATTTTAACAAAGTAGGTATTGTTTCGGGGGCGTCAACCCCGGACGAGCAAACCCGGGAGGTTCTTTTAAAGATGGAAGAAAAAAGCACAGAAGTAAACGCAGTCAACGCCATGGCAGACGTTGTTGCAAAGATTGACAACGAATCGAAGTTCGTTAAAGGGCAGATTGTAACGGCTACTATATCGGAAGTTACCGACGAGGGTCTTCAAATTTTATTGCCTTTTTCAAAGAAAGAAATTCTTTTAAGCAAAGACGAACTCGATTGCGAATCGTTCAGTCAGGAAGAGTACGCGTCTAAAATCGGCGAAACCATCGATTTGATGGTAGTCGAGCTTAAACCTTCTTTAAAACTTTCCCAAAAGCTTATAAAGCAGCGCGCCGAAGAGGACGCTTTGATCTCCGAAATCGAAAGCGGCAAAGATTTTCAGGTTGAATGCACCGGTTTTAACAAGGGCGGTTTAACTGCGAAAATCGGTTCTTATTCAGTATTCGTGCCCGCAAAGGAAATACGCACGGGTTATGTTCAGGATCTTTCCAAGTATGTAGGCAAAACCTTAAAGCTGCGCCTTATCGAAATCAAAAAGGACAGGAAAAAGGAAATAATCGCTTCCCAGAGAGTTATTTTACAGGAAGAACGCGAAGCGAGGGAAGCTGCTAAGGAAGCAAGGGACAACGAATTCTTCGACGCAATCTCCGAAGGCGATATCGTAGAAGGCAAGGTCGAAAGAGTAACCGGCTTCGGCGCTTTCGTTTCCGTAGGCGGCTTCGACTGTCTTGCCCATATATCCGACCTCAGCTGGACGGGTTGCAAGGCTGTGACCGACGTGCTTGAAATCGGTAAAGTATATCAGTTCAAGATTTTGAAGATTGACAGGGAAGCCAAGAAGGTTTCCATAGGTTATAAGCAGCTTCAACCCCAGCCTTGGGATTTGGCTGCCGATAAGTATCACGAGGGCGACGTTATCCACGGTAAGGTCGTAAGAATAGTACCTTTCGGCGCCTTTGTAGAGGTTGAAAAGGGTATCGACGGCTTGGTTCACGTTTCCCAAATCAGCCACGAAAGAATCGAAACGCCCGCAACCGTTCTCAACGTCGGCGACGAAGTAGACGCTAAGATTATTCATTTTGACGCCGAGGCAAAAAGACTTAACCTCTCTATCAAGGCGCTTCTTGCGGAACCCGAAAGAAAGCCCAGGGCAGACAAGGCGGAAGGCGAAGATAGCCATAAGCGCGCGGCGCGTGCCCCGAGAAAGGAAGAAGACGAGCTTACCGGTTGGAGCGACAGCGGCGAATCCGTCGGCACGACGCTCGGCGATATCCTTGCCAACGCAGAACAGAACAACAAGTAATTTAAAAAAATTCTACTACGTCCCCGAATTGT
>CAZUYN010000043.1:0-12548 GCA_964624495.1 uncultured Clostridia bacterium | reverse complement strand
TAAAATAAAATTGCTCTGCTCTATATTGACATAACCGCGCGAATATTATATAATAACTTCGTATATGAATATGAAACGGAGGAAAATTTAATGAATTACGAAGCGGCAACCGCCCTGCTTGAAAAATACGGGCAGCAGCACGTCCTGCATTATTACGGCAAGCTGAGCGACGCCCAAAAAGAGACGTTGCTGTCTACGATAGATAAGATTGATTTTACGGCGTTCAAGTCAGTGCGGCCGGGCGAAAAAAGGCAGACGGGGGAACTGACCCCCGTGGACGCGCTTCCCCTGAAAGAGATTAAAAAGCAGCGCAGCCGCTTTACGGCTACCGGTCTTGCCGCTATAAGGGAAGGCAGAGTGGGCGTCGTGCTCCTCGCCGGCGGTCAGGGTACGAGGCTCGGCTTCAACGGACCTAAGGGCACGTTCGATATCGGGCTCACCAGACCCGTCTATATATTCGAATGCCAGATAAGGAGCATTATGGACGCCTGCGCACCCGCGCAGACGCTCCCCCATCTGTTCATTATGACGGCTCCGCTCAACGACGCGGAGACCCGAAAATTCTTCGAAGAGCACGATTATTTCGGCTACGATAAAAATTTAGTCCACTTTTTCGTACAGGGCGTAGCCCCCGCAATATCGTACGACGGAAAGATTTTAATGGCGGAAAAATACAAGCCCGTGCTTGCGCCCGACGGCAACGGCTGTTGGTTCAACGCGCTCAGCAAGGCTTATGCAAGACAGCTCGGCAGGTGGGGTATAGAATGGCTCAATCTCGTCGGGGTGGACAACGTCCTTCAAAAGATATGCGACCCCGTGTTCATCGGCGCGACCATATCGAGCGGCTCGGCTTGCGGTTGCAAGGCGGTCAGAAAGACCTCCCCCGACGAAAAGGTGGGGGTGGTCTGCAAGGAGGACGGCGTGCCCACCGTAGTGGAATACTACGATATGCCGCAGAAGCTTAAAGTACGCCACGATATCAAGGGAGAGCTGATATTCTGCTACGGCGCTGTGCTTAATTATCTGTTCAGCGTGGAAAAGCTTAAAGAGGTAAACAAAAAGAAGCTGCCTTATCATCTTGCCGAAAAGAAGATACCCTGCATAAAGGGCGGCAAGAAATTCGTGCCCGAAGAGCCGAACGGCTATAAGCTGGAACAGCTTGCCGTCGATATGGTCAAGCTTATGGGCAGCTGCATTGCGTTCGAGGTAGAGAGGGAAAAGGAATTTGCCCCCGTTAAAAACGCGGAGGGCGCGGACAGCGTGGAAACGGCGCGCACGCTTCTTATGGCAAACGGCATTCAGCTTTAAAGGGGTTTTATGCAATCGTTACGCGAATTATACCGTATCGGGGTAGGTCCTTCAAGCTCCCACAGCATGGGACCCGAAGCGGCGGCAAGGAAGTTGAAGCTCCTGTACCCCGACGCGGATTTTAAAATTACGCTGTGCGGCTCTCTCGCCCTTACGGGCAAGGGGCACGGCACGGACACGGTCTTATACAGAACTCTCGGCGACAAGGTCACCGTACTGTTCGACTACGAAACGGAAGATTTACCGCACCCCAACACTATGCTCGTCGGCGTGTTTAAGGACGGCAAGGAGATAGCGTCGCACACTGTGCTGTCGGTCGGCGGCGGAAAAATCGTCTTTCTCGGCGAAAAAATCGCCCAGACGCCGGAGGTATATCCCCTCAACTCGTTCGAAGAGATAAAGTCGTATTTAAAGGAACAAGATATAAGCCTTTCCGACTACGTCTTTGCGACCGAACCCGATATGGGGGATTATCTTTATAAGGTATGGGCGCAGATGCAGACTTCGTTAAAGGAGGGGCTTAGCGCCGAGGGCGAGCTGCCGGGCGGCTTGCACGTCATGCGCAAGGCGGCGTACCTGTGGCACGGCAAGCACATAGGCGAAACGCCCGAAATTGCCGAAAACAGAAAGATTTGCGCGTACGCCTACGCCGTCGCGGAGCAGAACGCTTCGGGCGGAGTGGTGGTAACCGCGCCCACCTGCGGCTCCTGCGGCGTTCTGCCCGCCGTGCTCTACTATATGAAACGGGACAGAAAGTATTCCGACGGGCAGATAGTAAAGGCGCTTGCCGCGGCGGGGATAATAGGCAACCTTATAAAGACCAACGCCTCTATAAGCGGCGCGGAATGCGGCTGTCAGGCGGAAATAGGCTCTTCCTGTTCAATGGCTGCCGCAGGGCTTGCCGAGCTGTACGAAATGGATATCGAGCAGATCGAGTACGCGGCGGAGGTCGCCATGGAGCATCACCTCGGTCTGACGTGCGACCCCGTCGGCGGTATGGTGCAGATACCCTGCATAGAGCGCAACGCGGTTGCGGCGATGAGGGCGATAAACGCAGTGAACATCGCCAACTTTCTGACCTATACGCGTAAGGTTTCCCTCGATACGATTATCCGTACTATGTACGAAACGGGCAAGGATATTTCCGGACGGTACCGCGAAACGAGCGAGGGCGGTCTCGCAAAAATGTACAAATCTTCATAAAATTTTGCCGCAAGCCGTAATCCATGATTGCGGCGTTTTTTGCAAAATTCCAACAAAATTTCACAAAACCCCTTTGATATTTAAAAAAATGCGTGCTATAATTAAAAAGATAACAAATAATCGGAGGAAGGCGTTTACATTCGCGGAGCGACAATTATGGACGAAACTTTAAGCTCGATAAAAAAAGCGGAAGAAGCCGCCGCCGCGCTCAGGCAGGAGGCGGTGGATAAAGCCGCGGCAGTCATAGAACGGGCGAGGACGGAAGCCGCCGCCGCGGAAGCGGACGCGACCCGAAAAAGGGAAGAGAGGCGCAGGGAAAAGCTTTTACAGGCGGAGAGCGACGGAAAAGCTTTATTCGCCGCGTCTGCAAAGGAAAGCGGCGTTAAGGCGCAGGCTTACGCGGACAAGGCGCTGGACGGCGCGGAAAGAACAATTTTAAAAATTGTTGAGAGGATAACCCGTGGCGATTGCTGAAATGCGCAAACTGAATATCGCGGCGATGGGCTACGACCGCGACGCCGTTTTAGACGCGCTTCAAAGGACGGGCGCGGCTGAAATCAAGGAGTGCAACCCCTTCGGCGGTTCGGAAAAGCTTTCGGTTGACGTAAGCGAAATCGCGGCAAGGCTTTCGGAAGCGGAGGAGGCGTTAAGCATTCTGTCCGCCGAAATCGCCGCGCGCGGAAAGGACAGACCGGATAAGGAGCTGTTAAAGGACGGCTTCGAGGTGTCCTACGCACAATTCGTCGCGTGCGGAAAGGAGAGCGGCGTTTACGGCGCGGCGGTTAAGGAGATACGCGGACTGAACGCGCTCCGCACAAGTCTGACCGCCAAGCTTGCGGCGTGCGAACGCGCCGTGCGCGAAGCGCAGATTTACGCGCGGCTTGACGAAAATTTATCGGATTATAAGGATACCGACCGCGTTGCGGTCAAATTGGGCACGGCAGAGCCGTCCGCCACAGACAATCTTGCGGCGGAAAGCGCGGCTATGCCTCTTTTTACGTGCAGGGAAATCGCCCGTTCGGACGAAAGCGCGCTTATAGTCGCCGCTTACCATAAATCGGTCGCGGCGGAAGCGGACGGGCTGTTGGTTCAGTCCGGGTTTACGCCGTGCCCCGATATGGATATGACGGGCGGCGAATATTATGCTATGCGCGTTGCCGAACGCGACGGCGTCTGCGCCGAATTGAAAGCGGCGGGCGACGGAATTTTTGCGCACAAGGACAACTTGAAGTCTTTGAAAATTTACTGCGATTACCTCGGCTATGTGCTGGAAAAGGCGGAAGCTTCGGGCAAAATGCGTAAGACCGAGCGCACCTTTATTTTGGAGGCGTACGTTCCGTCGGACGGCGAAGAGGCGGTAAAACGGGCAATCGAGGGCGCGACGGGCGCGGTATATTACGAATTTAGCGACCCCGCCCCCGACGAGACGCCGCCGACGCTGATGCGCAACAACAAGGTGGTAAGAAACTTCGAAAGCGTGACCAATATGTATTCCGCGCCCAACTCGCGCGAGTTCGACCCCAACGGGATAATGTCCGTCTTTTACAGCGTGTTCCTCGGCTTTATAATGGCGGATATAGGTTACGGTCTGCTTATGGCGGCGGGCGGCGCGGCGATATATTTCAAATGCAGGCGCGACGGCGGATTAAAACGCATCGCGGGAGTGTTTGCCGTCGGCGGCGTGCTCACTATGATTTGGGGAGTGCTGTTCAATTCGTTTTTCGGGGTGACGCTCTCCTTTATGCCGACGCTGTTGCCCGACGCCAAGGACGATATGTGGACAATCCTCGGCATAAAAGTGCCAGCGGTGCTTATAATCAGTATGCTGCTCGGCTGCGTTCACCTGTGCGCCGGTTACTTCTGTAAATTTATCCAGTGTTACAGACGGGGTAAGGTCTTTGACGGCGTTTGCGACGGACTGACCTGGACGGTATTCACTCTGGGCGCACTGCTCGCCGTTATCGGGCTGGTGGAAGAAATGCAGGCTTCGGCGCTTACGGTTGCAGGCGGCATAATTGCCGCCGCGGGACTGCTCGCCGCTATGCTTACCGCAGGCAGAAAGGAAAGGTTCGTGGGCAAATTCACGAAGGGCTTCGGCGCGGCTTACGGCATAATAAACTTCATTTCCGACGTGCTCAGCTATGCAAGGCTGTACGGGCTTATGCTCTCGGGGGCGGTCATAGCGCAGGTGATTTCGGGCTACGTCATAACGGGCTACAACGGCAGTACGCCCTTCTTTTCGACGGGCAATCCCGCGTTGATAATTCTCGGCGTGGTTATTTTAATCGTCGGTCATATTTTTAACATCGCTATGAATCTGCTCGGCGCATATATTCACGACGCGCGCCTGCAATACGTCGAATTTTACGGCAGGTTTTACGAAGGGGAAGGGGAGCTGTTCGCTCCCCTGGGCTCTAAACAAAAATATATTTATCTTGCCCGCGGCGAAGAGAAGGCGCTCTCTTAATATAATCGCCCGTGCAAAAACCGCCCGTGTTTAAAACGCGGCGGACTGAACGGATTAGCAGTGGGGCATACCCACAAAAACGGAGGTTTATATGGAATACGGTTACGTTGTAGCATTGGTAGGTATAGCGCTGTGCGTTATACTCTGCGGCATAGGTTCGAGTATCGGTCTTTACAAGACGGGCACGACCGCCGCCGGCGTTTTGGGCGAGGACCCCAAAAAATTCGGCAAGGTCATGCTCCTCGTATTACTGCCCGCAACGCAGGGTATATACGGCTTTATAATCGCCCTTATCGCTTCGGGCTCGGTCTCTTCGACTATGACCCTGTCGCAGGGCTGGGCGTTGTTCGGCGCGGTTATGCCTATGGCGATTTCGGGCATTGTGACGGGTTATTTTCAGGGCAAGTCGGCTTCCAACTGCATAAAAGCGGTCGGCAAGCAGGAATCGCTCGGCGGTAAGCTCGTCATCTATCCCGCGATGATAGAGTTCTACGCGATACTCGGACTGATTATCTCGATTATTCTGTCGTCGGCTGTTTAAGGTGCGCTATGGCATTGCAAGAAATTTGCGACAGAATTCTCGCGGACGCCCGTTCGGAGGCGGAGCAGATAACGGCTGCGGCGCAGAGCGGCGCGGAGCGCATTTGTGCCGAGGCGGCGGCGCGTATAGAGCAAGCCGACCGCGACGCGCAAGCAGAGCTTGAAGCCAAGGTCAGGGGCATTACCGCAGGGTATGCCGCTTCGGCGCGGTTGGAGGGCAATAAAATAATGCTCGCCGCCAAGCGCAAGGTGTTGGACGGGGTGTTCGAGCGCGTGCTCGGAAAGCTGTTGTCGCTTGAAAAGGATGAATATATCGCTCTCTGCGAAAGGCTTATAGAAGCCTCCGCGGAGGAGGGCGACGTACTCATATTCGCCGACAACTTCCCGTACAAAAAGGAGGTTGCGTCCTTAAAGCGCGTGCAGGAGCTTAAAATAAAGACGAGCTTTTCCGAAACCTGCACGGACGGAATGCTGTTGCGCGGAAAATCGTCGGATAAGGATTTGTCGTTTACCTCGCTCGTCGCGCAATACCGCGACGGGCACGAGGCTGAAACCGCCTCGGAAATATTCAGATAGGTGTATGTAGGCTTATGGCTCTTATGGACGTGGCTTTCACAGACGGCACGATTGCCGTAAAAGAGCGGTATTTATTGAAGGATAAGCTTCTGCGTATGTGCGAAACGGGCGCGGAGGAGGCTTTCCGTATGCTTAAAGAATCGGGCTTCGGCTCGGGCGCGGCGCAGACGGTGGGCGAATACGAAAAGCTCGTCGCCGCCGACGGGGTCGAAACCGACGCGTTCGTCCGCGAATATGCCCCGACTAACGCGGAAAAAGCATACTTATTAGCCCCCCGTGATTTCCATAACGCCAAAGCGTTGGTCAAAGCCGAATTTCTGCAAAAAGACCCTGCGCCTATGCTCGCGCCCGAGGGGCTTATTACAATCGACAGGTTGGAGCAAGCCGTATACGGCGGCGATTTTACGGACGTTTCCGCAGAGCTGCGCGGCGCGGTTTCAAGTGCGAAAGATTACCTCGCTGCCGAAGGCGCGGCGGTCAAAGACGGGGCGGAGGTCGGCGGAATCTTCTTAAAAGCCGAATACGACTTTTTAAAGAGGACGTGTTACCGCAACGCCTTGCTCAAACGGCTGATAACCGCGCAGGCGGATATGACGAATTTATTGACTTTGTACCGCAGCGGAATCGCCGCAGAGTCCGACGGCGCGGAAAAGCTGTTGGTCGGCGGCGGCTCGCTCGGTAAACGGCAGTTGTCCGACGCGCTCGGCGGCGTAAAGGAAGCGGCCGGCGGTTACGAAGAATTTATCGGACTGCTGTCCTCGCCCAAGGGGGTAAGCGCGGCGGAAAATTATAAAGATTCCTATCCGCTTAAATACCTTGCGGAGAACAAGTACGAGCTTAAAGCCGCCCAACCGTTTATGTATTACGTCTTGCGCAGGCGTGCGGAAAACGCCGACGTGCGCATAATCTTCGCCTGCCTTTTAAACGGCGTCGGCGAGAGGGAGATTAAGGCGCGGTTGCGCGGAGAGAGGGCTTTGGTATGAACGGTAAAATCGCTATGGTCGGCAGGGGAGACGGCATAACAATCTTCCGTGCGGCGGGCATAGAGACCTTTGACGCGGACACGCCGGAGCGCGCAAGGGAACAGATAAGAAAGGCGGCGGCAAGCTGTAAAATCATTTTCATAACCGAAGAATTTTACGAACCTAACAGGGAATTTTTAAAGGTCTTTGACGAGCAACCCTTTCCCGTCGTAACCTGCATACCGTCGGCAAGCGGCGGCACGGGCTTCGGCGACAGAAATCTGAAAGAGATTATGGAACGCGCCTTAGGCGTGGATATATTGTTCAATAAAGATTAATCAAGGTGTGATATTATGGGAAAAACCGTAAAAGTATCGGGTCCGCTTATAGTGGCGGAGGGTATGGCGGACTGCAAGATGAACGACGTCGTCCGCATTTCCGATAAAGGGCTTATAGGCGAAATCATAGAATTAAGGGGCGACGTCGCCTCCATTCAGGTATACGAAGAAACTTCGGGGCTCGGCGTGGGCGAGGAAGTCACGTCCGTAGGCGAGCCGCTGTGCGCGGAGCTTGCGCCCGGGCTTCTTACGGGCATTTTCGACGGCATTCAAAGACCGCTGACCACGCTCTATTTCAAATACGGGTCGAGAATTTCCCGCGGAGTTTCTGTGAACAATCTCGACAGGAAAAAGAAGTGGCGCTTCGTGCCCTGCGTTAAAAAGGGCGATAAGGTGACCGAGGGCGACGTCTTGGGCGCCGTGCAGGAGACGGAAATAGTTTCCCACCGCATATGCGTGCCCCATTCGCTCTCCGGCGAGGTGGTAGCCATAGAAGAGGGCGACTTCACAATCGAGGAAACAATCGCCGTAATTAAGAGCAGTACGGGCGCGAAAACCGAAGTCAGTATGCTCAAAAAATGGCCTGTGCGCGTGGGCAGACCGTATAAGGAAAAGCTCAATCCCGTTTCGCCTATGGTGACGGGGCAGAGGGTTATAGACACTCTCTTCCCGATAGCCAAGGGCGGCGTGGCGGCTGTGCCCGGACCGTTCGGAAGCGGCAAGACGGTAGTACAGCACCAGCTTGCAAAGTGGGCGGACGCGGACATAATAGTATACGTCGGCTGCGGCGAACGCGGCAACGAGATGACCGACGTATTAAACGAATTTCCCGAGCTTAAAGACCCTAAAACGGGCGAATCGCTTATGAAGCGCACTGTGCTGATTGCAAACACTTCGGATATGCCCGTCGCCGCGCGCGAAGCTTCCATATATACCGGCATAACCATAGCCGAATATTTCCGCGATATGGGTTACAGCGTGGCGATTATGGCGGATTCCACCTCCCGTTGGGCGGAGGCGCTCAGGGAGATGAGCGGACGCCTCGAAGAGATGCCCGGCGACGAGGGCTACCCCGCCTATCTGAGCAGCAGACTTGCCGAATTTTACGAAAGGGCGGGCATAGTCAAAGTTCTGGGCGGCGGCGAAAGGATAGGCGCGGTTACGGCAATCGGCGCGGTTTCGCCCCCCGGCGGCGACCTTTCCGAGCCGGTTTCGCAGGCGACGTTAAGAATAGTAAAGGTATTCTGGGGGCTGTCGGCTTCGCTTGCCTACAAACGTCACTTCCCCGCAATCGATTGGCTTATAAGCTACTCGCTCTACGCCGATAAGATGAAGGAATGGTACGATAGCAATATCGGGAGCGACTTTATGAAGTACCGCGCGTTCGTAATGCGCGTATTGCAGGAGGAGGCGGCGCTGGACGAGATTGTAAGGCTTGTCGGCATAGACGCGCTCTCCTCCAAGGACAGGCTGACAATCGAAACCGCGAAGATGATAAGGGAGGATTATCTGCACCAGAACGCCTTCCACGAGGTGGATACCTACACCTCGCCCGAAAAGCAGTTGAAGATGTTAAAGCTTATCTGCGGCTTCGATACGCTTGCGCGCGAGGCGCTTGCCTCGTACGCTCCTTTAAAGGAAATATTGAACTGCCCCGTCCGCGAAAGGATAGGCAGGGCTAAATACGTCCCCGAAGAAAATATCGGCGAGCTGGACGAAATATATAAACAGATGACCGTGGAGCTTTCCGCGCTGGCAAGGGGAGAGGGCGACAATGCATAAGGAATATAAGACTATAACCGAAGTCGTCGGACCGTTAATGGTCGTGGACGGCGTAGAGGGCGTGACCTATAACGAGCTTGTGGACGTGCTTTGCGAAGGCAGGATACGCCGAGGCAAAGTGCTCGAAGTCAACCGCAATAAGGCGGTCGTACAGCTGTTCGAAAGGTCGCAGGGGTTGCAGATAAGCAATTCCAAGGTAAGATTTCTCGGACACAGCCAAAGGCTGGCGGTTTCGCGCGATATGCTCGGCAGGGTGTTCGACGGTATGGGCAACCCCCGCGACGGCGGCGTGCCCGTAATACCCGATAAGCTTATGGACATAAACGGCGAACCGATTAATCCCGCGGCGAGGGACTACCCCAACGAATTTATTCAGACGGGAATATCCGCGATTGACGGGCTTAACACGCTCGTAAGGGGGCAGAAGCTCCCCGTGTTTTCGATGAGCGGTCTGCCCCACGCCGAGCTCGCCGCGCAGATAGCGAGGCAGGCAAAGGTGTTGGGCGACGGCACGGAATTTGCCGTCGTGTTCGCCGCGATAGGAATAACCTTCGAAGAGGCGCAATTCTTTGTGGACGATTTCAAACGCACGGGGGCGATAGAGCGTACCGTCGTGTTTACGAACCTTGCCGACGACCCCGCGGTAGAGCGTATAGCCACTCCGCGCATGGCGCTGACCTGCGCGGAATACCTCGCGTTCGAATGCGGTATGCAGGTGCTCGTCATTATGACCGACATAACCAATTATGCCGAGGCGTTAAGGGAAGTCTCGGCGGCGCGCAGGGAGGTGCCCGGGCGGCGCGGCTACCCCGGCTATCTGTATACCGACCTCGCTTCTCTGTACGAGCGCGCCGGCAGAATACGCGGCTGTAAGGGCAGCATCACCCAGATACCCATACTCACTATGCCCGAGGACGATAAAACCCACCCTATCCCCGATTTAACGGGCTATATCACCGAGGGGCAGATAATCCTGTCGCGCGATTTGTATAAAAAGGGCGTAAATCCGCCCATTGACGTACTGCCCTCGCTTTCGAGGTTGAAGGACAAGGGCATAGGCAAGGGCAAGACCCGCGAGGATCACGCCGACACTATGAACCAGTTGTTTGCGGCATATGCGAGGGGCAACGAGTGTAAAGAGCTGTCCGCAATCCTCGGCGAAGCCGCCCTTTCCGATACCGATAAGCTGTATGCCGAGTTCGCCGCAGAGTTCGAAAGGCTATACGTCAACCAGGGCTTCGACACGGACAGGACGATAGAGCAAACGCTGGATATCGGCTGGAAGCTGCTTAAAATTTTGCCCAGGTCGGAGCTTAAACGTATTAAAAGCGAATATATAGAAAAATATCTGGACGCGGAAGATGACGAGGCTTAACGTAAACCCCACGCGAATGGAGCTGAATAAGCTCCGCAAGCGGCTGACTACCGCCGTACGGGGGCATAAATTATTAAAAGATAAATCGGACGAAATGGTGCGCGTCTTTTCGGAGCTGTTAAAGGAGAACAAGCGCCTGCGCGACGAGGTTGAAAGCGACCTTGCCCAATTGCAGAAAAGGTTCGCCGTCGTGCGCGCGGTCACCCCTTACTATCAGGCGGAGGCGGCGTTTGCCATGCCTACCTATTCCGTAGTCGCCGTGTGCGGCACGAAGAGCGTGCTCGGCGTAGAGGTGCCCTCCGTAGAGGCGGAACGGGAAGAAGCCGCCGCGGGGCTGCCCTATGCTTTCCCCGAAATCAGCGCGGAGGCGGACGGGTGCGTGGCTACCGCGCAAAAGCTCATTCCCAAAATGTTGCAGCTTGCCGGCGTCGAAAAAGCCGTCCGCGTGCTCGCCGACGAAATAGAAAGGAACAAAAGGCGCGTAAACGCGCTGGAATACGTAATGATACCCCAGCTTGAAGAGACGGTAAAATATATCCGCAACAAGCTGGACGAAAACGACCGTGCCGCCGTGGTGCGCCTGATGAAGGTAAAGGGCAAAAACGTGTAAGGCGCAAAGCTGAAAAATAAAGAGGGGGGGGCAAAGCTGGGGTGTACCCCAAAAGTTGGACAAAAAATTAAATAATATTTAGTTCATCTGCGACTGAGTTCGGTACTGTACCGGACTCAGTCCTTTTAGTTTGAGAGAGATTCTCTCATTGTTGTAATAGTCTATGTACTCTTTTAGTTTCTCGATGAATTCATCTACCGTTGCAAACTTCTCTCCATAGAACATTTCTACTTTTAATCTGCCAAAAAAATTCTCCATTGCTGCGTTGTCTAGACAGTTCCCTTTCCTAGACATACTTTGTACGATGTTGTGTTCTTTCAATAGTCTTTGAAACTCTTTCATTTGGTACTGCCACCCTTGATCAGAGTGAAGTATTGGCGATGTTCCTAGTGGTTGTTTCTCAAACAATCCTTGCAACATCTCTCTTGTTTGCTCGAAGTTCGGACTCATTGAAATTGAGTAACTTACTATCTCTCTGTTGTATAAGTCCAGTATTGGGGATAAATATATCTTGTCATCACACACGGCAAATTCCGTTACATCTGTTACTAACTTTTCATAAGGTTTTATGGCATTGAAATCTCTATTGAGTATATTCGGAGCAACTTTACCAACTTCACCTTTGTAACTCTTGTACTTACTTTTACGTTGTTTCCCTTGCAGATTTAGGTATTTCATTAACTTATCTACAGTTTTGTGGTTAATTACATACCCATTTTTCCTCAATTCGGCATATATTCTCCGTCTGCCGTATCTACCTTTGTTCGTTTCGTAAATTGCAAGTATCTCTTGTTTTTCTACAATATATTTGTCTTGCTTTTCTTTGCAATGGTAGTAGTAAGTGCTACGAGCGAGGTTGGCTAACTTCAATAATTCTTTCAGCGGATAGGTGCGCCTTAGTTCAGATACTATTTGGGCTTTTTGCCATTCTTTTGCTCTTCCGCAAGAACTAAGGCACTCAGTTTTTTTAAGTAGTCTATCTCCATTCTAAGTCGCTGGTTTTCTGCAATTAAATCTTCTTCAACAGACTTATCCAAAGGTTTCTTTGGTTTACCTGCTTTAGGTTTTCTTCCACGTTTTTCTTTCATGAAACCTTCGACTCCTTCTTCTAAGAATATGCGCTCCCAACGTTGAAGCATTAGTCTTGCTCCACCGGTTTGGTCATTGCCGAGATTGTACTTGCGCACCGTTTCACAGTAACTCAATCCATTGGTTCGCATATCCAGTATAACATTAAACTTGAATTCGGGCGAGTACTTTTTGTTAATTCTTCCTGTTTTCCCCATAAAAAATGTGTACCTCCAAAAGTGTCTAACTTTTGGGGTACACATCAAGCGAACGGCTTTGCCCCTTAAAAATTAATTTGCCGTTGCCGACCTTTTGCCCG
>CAZUYN010000042.1:0-12610 GCA_964624495.1 uncultured Clostridia bacterium | reverse complement strand
CTACCAAAAAGGCGGTAGCCCTCGTCAACGGCTGATTTATTTGAAGATAAATATATTGAAATAAGACGCGGGCGGCGCAATTTATTGCGCCGCCCGCTATTTTATTTATTTGTTTTTTACGATATTAAGCGATAATACGCGCCCCCGTCCGACGGGCGGTCACGCATAGATTATAAGAGCGCCCTTGTCGCGTCTTTTAAGATACAGCCGCAGGGGTAAGCGCAGTTTAAATTTTAACGCGTTTTGCGGACAGACCGCCGCGCACTTTAAACAGCGCGTGCAGTTGCCGTTCGTAACGCCGCGCTCGATCGCGTTATCCGTGCAAACCTCCGCACAGCGGTTACAGCCGTTGCAATCCGCGGTTTTATAAAGCTTCACGCAAAAACGGCTGCGCGCTTTCGGGAAGAAACCGGCAAATATATTCTTGTACAGTTTGGGCAGTCCGATGGGCGCGGGGGCTTTTATTTTATCTATTAAGGGGTTTAAAGCCCCGTAATCGCGAAAGCTTTCGCCGTTTAAATATGAATGCTTAGTAGGGATATACGCCGCGGCTATCACGTTTTTGCCGTACTTATTTTGTATTTCGTACAGGGCGTTTCCGCAACACGCTTTGCCGTAGGTCGCAATCGCCGTAAGGTTTTTAATCTCCGTCTTTTTCAGAAATGCTTTCACGATATCGGGCAGGCTTTGGCAATGCACGGGGAACACTAAAACGAGGCTGTCGTAGCAAGCCCCGTCCGCCCGTTCCATATCTAAAAGGGGGAAGGATAGTTTTTCCGCAAAATACCGTGCGACCTCCTTGCTCTGCCCCGTACAGGAATAACAGACGACGGCGTCCGTCACTTCAAATACTCCTTCATTATCGCGCACTCGGGAATTTCTTCGAGCGAGAAGCCGAGGGAAGATTTCAGCTCTTCTATCGCGCTTTCCCTCGTAACGTTGTTCTCTCCGCTTGCAATGGCGATTTCAAGCGCGCTGAACGGTATCATTGCGCTCTTCATATGGTAGAAGCGGATAAACTGCGAATACTCCTTGCACTTTTCAATCTTACAGCTTGTGTGCAGTCCCTTGTCTGTCTGTTCGGGGGGCACCCAACCGCACTCCCCGATTATAACGTCCTTAATTTTCCGCCAATCGTATACTCCTCCGCAGACGTCGTTCAAATCGACCTGCACGAACGCGGGAATATTGCCCGTCCGGGAGGACGAACGGATAGCCCTTTTCAGCGGTTTCAGCATTTCGGGCGCCTCTTTAACGGCTTCGCAGACGTCGGTTAAAAGTTGGTTTTTATAGCCCGTCAGCTTTTTGACGGGGCTATCGCCGTAAGCCAGCTGCTTCATAGTCGCCAGAGTGTGGAACTGCCCTTTCTTTAACGGCGGATGCAGGGTCAATATCCGCCCCACGTTCACAACTAAGTTTAGGAACTTATTATCGGGGAAGGAGTAGGCGATTTCGGGCGCCATACGGCCCTAAAAGCTGTGCCGGCTCGTTGCCCGCAACGAAATAGGGCACCTTGTTTGCGACGAGCTCGGGATAGAATAAAACGTAGGCAAGGGAGGGACAGGCGCACGTGTTTTCGCTTAAAGAATACAGCTTTCTGTAAATCTTTTTCAACTCGTCGTTCGCAACCCGTCTGCTTATGAATTCCACCGAATTAAACGCAAGCTTGGCGTTTTCGATACTGCGTTTTGCGCTCTCGGACATATACGGAATTTCCCAGGTGAGCGCCAGCACGCGAAGTTTTAAGACCTTGGAAAGATAGTATAAAAGGTAGGCGGAGTCCTTGCCGCCCGTATAAAAAAGAGCGACGTCAAACCGCGACTTTCCCGACTTGGGGAAAGCGTTCATAACGGGGACGACGCTCTTTAAACGGCGCGTTTTATCTTTGGACTGACATATGGGACACCTGCCCCGTCCGTCGAATTCCAGACCGGGGATAATAAAGTCGTTGGCGACGCAGGTTTTGCAAAAGGTGGCTTCGCCCAAAGACGAGGGCGTTTTCTTCTTTTGTCCGCTCTCAACGACCTGCGCGCCCGTCAGATTGCCCAAAATTTTCAGTTCCGCGGGAGTCAGCTCGCGGGGCAATTCCGCTATTATACGGCGTTGCTTTTTGGTAAGCCTGACTTCGTTTTTAAGCGTGAACGGCTGATTCCTCAGTCCGTAATACCTTAAAACGCCCCCTTCGAGTTTCCATCTGTTCTGTAAATCGTACATAGCGTTTTCCTATAAACTGCCGCGGAAGCCCTTGCCTAAAATTTCGTTGGCGTCCGTGATAATCGTAAACGCCGAGGCGTCGAACTGCTTAACCTTGACTTTCAGCCTTATGGCTTCGCTGCGCTTGCACACCGTTATGATGACTGTCTTTTCTTCGCCCGTATATCCGCCCGTCGCCTTATACGCGGTGTAGTCGCGCTTCATTTCCTCGGTTACGTACCTGCCTATCTTGTCGGGGCAGGTGGTGATAATGGTGATATACTTGCTCTTGCCGATATTTTCTATAACGCCGTCTATGACGAACGCCTTTGCGAACAGACCGAGGATAGAAAACAGCCCCGCCTGCACGCTTCCCGTCACGAAAAACGTGGAAAAGGCGATGGCGAAATCGGTGACGAGCAACGCTTTCCCCGTATTGAGCTTAGTGTATTTTTTGAGTATCAGGGCTATTATGTCCGTGCCGCCCGAGGACGCGTGGCAGTTGAACATTATCGCGCTGCCTATCCCCGTAAGAAGAATTGCGTAGACGAGCTCCAAAAGGGGCTGGTTGGTCAACGGAATAATCTCCCCCGCCTCGTCCTTGGGGAAGGGGAGAAGCACCTCGAAGAGAATATTTTCGGCGGAATACATAAGCGAGCAGTACGCCGTTTTAAGCGTGCAGCCCCTGCCCAGAAAGATAAACCCGAAGATAAGCAGAATTACGTTTACCGCCATATTCAGATTAGCCTGCGTTATTATCGCCGGCGCGTATTTCCCGAACAATCTTGCGAATATTATCGAAATGCCGCTGACTCCGCCCGTCGCGAAGTTATTCGGCACCTTAAAGAAGTACACGCCCGCCGCGACGAGCAGCGTTCCTACGGTGAGCAACGCCCAATACGCAACCGCGTCGAGCGCCTTTTTTCTTGCCGGGGGCTTGCGCGCTCCGTCGTCTGCGGCGGTATCGTCCGCGTTTTCTGCCGTATCGTTTTCTTCCATAAATTACCTCTTTAAAATTTCAAGCCGCCGCGTCCGCGCGGCTTTCAAACCGTCACTATATTATCACAGGAGGTATCCAAAGTCAATCGCGGACGCGCATAAATGCATAAAGACGACTGTTATTTAAGGGAGATTAACATAAGATTGGATATTGACTTTAACGCCGAGTTATGTTAAAATTTTATTCGGTAGACGATAAAAGAGTATAATATGATTAACAGAGAAACGCTATTTTCAGACGAAACAGAAAGCTTCAAGACCCCGTACGAGCCCGCGGCGGGCGATAAAGTAACGCTTACGTTCCGCACGATGATGAACGACGTGGACAAGGTATATGCCGTAATCGACGGAACCGCGCACCTAATGAAAAAGACGGCGACCGACGGCGAAAGCTTTGACTACTATACCTTTTCGTTCAAATGCAGGACGAAGCCCGTCAGCTACTACTTTCAGGCAGAGGACGAGGACGACAGGGTATTTTTCAACCGTCTCGGCGCGGTGAACAACAACCAGGACGAATACAACTTCGGCTTCGTGCCCGGGCACAAGGTACCCGATTGGGCTAAGGGCAGGGTGTTTTACCAGATTTATTGCGACAGGTTCTGCAACGGCAACCCCCACAACGACGTCGAGGATAACGAATATTATTACACGGGCGGACATTCGCGCAAGGTGACCGATTGGTATTCGCTGCCCAACACCACCGACGTAAACCGTTTTTACGGCGGCGATTTGCAGGGGGTGGAGCAAAAGCTCGGCTATCTTGCCGACCTCGGCGTGGAGGCGGTCTATTTCAACCCCTTGTTCGTTTCCCCCTCCAACCACAAGTACGATACGCAGGACTACGACTACATAGACCCCCATATCGCCGTCATAGAGGAGGACGAAGAGCACGTTATGCAGCCCTGGGAGCACCATAACGGGTACGCGCCCAAGTATATAAAGCGCGTGACGAGTACGGTCAACCTCGAAAAGTCCAACGAATATTTCGCCTCGCTCGTCGCAAAGATGCACGAAAAGGGCATAAGGGTAATTATGGACGGAGTGTTCAACCATTGCGGCTCCTTCCATAAGTGGATGGACAGGGAGGGCGTATATCTGGCTCAGCCCGGTTATGAAAAGGGCGCGTTCCAGTCGGCGGACAGCCCTTACAGGGCGTATTTCAAATTCTTTCAGCCGCGCGTCGCGCAGAGCGAATACGAGGGCTGGTGGGGCTATAAAACGCTACCCAAGCTCAACTATGAAAAGAGCCCCGAGCTGTGCGAAAAGATTTACGAGGTAGGCGAAAAATGGGTTTCGGCGCCTTACGGCGCGGACGGGTGGCGTCTGGACGTTGCCGCCGATTTGGGGCACAGCGCAAAATTCAACCATAAATTCTGGAAGGAATTCAGTTCAAGGGTGAAGAAAGCCAATCCCGAAGCGTTCATTTTCGCCGAGCATTACGGCAACCCCGAAAGCTGGCTCAACGGCGGCGAGTGGGATTCGGTTATGAATTACGACGCTTTTATGGAGCCCGTAACCTGGTTTTTAACGGGTATGGAAAAGCATTCGCAGGGCTTCGACGGAAGCAAATACCTCGACGGCAAGGCGTTCTTCGCCTCGATAACCAAAAATATGGCAAGGCTTCCGCGCCCGTCGCTGGACAGCGCGATAAACCAGCTCTCCAACCACGACCATTCGCGTTTTCTTACGCGTACCAACCGCAGGTCGGGCACGCTCAAATCGAACGGCGCGAAGTCCGCGGAAGAGGGCGTAGACGTAGACATACTGTATCTTGCGGTGCTTATGCAGATGACCTGGCCCGGCAGTCCGACGATCTATTACGGCGACGAGGTCGGACAGGTGGGCTGGACCGACCCCGATTCGCGCAGGACTTTCCCCTGGGGAATGGAGGATTGGCAGATATACGAGGTTCATAAAGAGGCGATTGCGCTGAGAAAGGACGTGCACTGCCTTAAAATGGGCTCGATTATGCCGCTGGACGCGGGCAACGGCTATGTGGTATATGCGCGTTTCGACGGCGAGGACTGCGCCGTTATCGCAATAAACGCGGCGGAAAAGCCCGTCGCCGTAACCGTGCCCGTATGGCTTGTGACGGGCGAGAGGACGGACGTCATCGTGCGTCGGTTCGCCGTTGGACAGGGCAAGGAGCAGCTGCCCGAAAAGACGGCGGTGAAATTCGGACGCGCGTTAATGGAATTGCCGCCCAAGACGGGGTGCGTATATACGCGCTCGATGCGCAAATAATTGCGGCGGTGGCGTTCTTCCGCGGACGACGCTTTGCGGACTTAAAAAAGATAACAATCCGAAAGGTTGTAAATATTGGGGGAAAAAATAATGGAAAACAGATTTTTCGGCGATTTGGACAGATACCTGTTCCACCACGGCACGCACTATGAATTATATGAAAAGATGGGGGCGCATATCCGCGAAATAAACGGAGTGCGCGGCACGCATTTCGTATTATGGGCGCCCTCGGCGCGCGCGGTCTGCGTCGTGTCCGACGGCAACGGCTGGACGCCCTGGCGCGACGTAATGGAAAAGGTGGACGACAGTATCTGGGAGCTGTTCGTCCCCGGCATGTGCGAGGGCGTGAAGTATAAATATTTAATCGTCCGCGCCGACGGAAGCGAGGTCTATAAAATAGACCCCTACGAATACGGCAGCGAAAAGCGCCCCGCGAACGCCTCGGTCGTAACCGATATATCGGGCTACGAATGGGGCGACGGCGATTATCTTGCGGCGAAGAAGGGCGAAAATTATCTCGAAAAGCCGATGTCCGTCTACGAGGTGCATTTAGGCAGCTGGAAGAAGGATACCTGGAAGCGGGACGAGGACCAATTCCTCGATTACCGCCGCCTTGCGCACGAGCTGTGCGAATACGTCGAATATATGGGCTATACCCATATAGAGGTTATGGGCATATGCGAATACCCCTTCGACCCCTCCTGGGGCTATCAGGTGACGGGCTATTTCTGCCCGACGGCGCGCTACGGCTCTCCTCAGGACTTTATGTATTTCGTCGATTATATGCACCGCCACGGCATAGGCGTAATTCTGGACTGGGTTCCCGCACACTTCCCCAAGGATTCGTTCGGGCTCGCCGAATTCGACGGCACGCCCCTCTACGAATATGCCGACCCTCTGCGCGCGGAATATCCCGAATGGGGCACAAAGGCGTTCGATTTGGGTAAAAAGGAGGTTTCCAACTTCCTTATAGCCTCCGCCCTGTTCTGGGTCAACAAATACCATATCGACGCGCTTCGCGCCGACGCCGTCGCGGCGATGCTCTATACGAGCTTCGGCAGACGCGAATGGCGCCCCAACAAGTACGGCGGCGACTACAACCTCGAAAGCTTTGAATTTTTCAAGCACCTGAACAGCGTGCTCAGAAGCCGCACCGACGCGTTCATCATCGCGGAGGATTCCTCCATAATACAGGGCGTTACCGCCCCCGTCAAGGACGACGGGCTGGGCTTCGGCTTAAAATGGGACATGGGCTGGATGAACGACACGCTCTCCTACGTCAAAAAGGACCCCGTATACCGCAAATACCACCATTTCTTAATGACGCATACGCTCGACTATATCTTCGACGAGCACTATATTTTAGTGCTCTCCCACGACGAGGTGGTGTACGGCAAGGGCAGTATGTACACGAAGATGCCCGGCGACCGTATGGAAAAGTTCGGCGGTCTGAAATGCTTTTATACTATGATGATGGGTCACCCCGGCAAGAAGCTGTTGTTTATGGGGCAGGACTTCGCGCAGGAAAACGAGTGGTACTATAAGGTCAGTCTTGACTGGCATTTATGCGACGACCCCGGGCACCGCGACGTTATGGACTGCTACCGCGCGCTGCTGCACCTCTATAAGGAAAGACCCGTCCTCTATAACGATACGAGCTATAAGTCGTTCGAGTGGATAGAGAGCGGCGACGTGGCGCGTTCGATTTTCGCGTTTATAAGGCGCAACCCCTGGAACTATAACGACGGTCTGGTATTCGTATGCAATATGACGCCCGCGTACTATCCGGGCTACGGCGTCGGCGCGCCCGTTGACGGCAAATATAAGCGGATATTCTCCACCTATCCCGAAGGGGAGCTTATGGAGGTGGAAGCGGAAAAGGCGCTGTGCAACGGCAGACCTTATAAGCTGACCTTTAATTTAAGACCTTTCGAGGCGATTATATTCGAAATACCCTTCCACGAGAGCACGGAGGAGGAAAAGGCGAACGAGAAAAAGGAGCTTTCGCGCGTGAAGCGCGCGCATGAAGCGGTAAAGAGCGATAAATCGCATATACCCGAAACGGAGATACCCGAAGAGATAAAGCCGTCTAAAAGCGTAAAAATCGCCGCGGCTAAGAAGAGCCGCGCAAAGGGCTCGCCGTCCGCGAAATAACGGCGCGGAGGCAAGCTCTGCATACGCGTAAGCCGCAAAAGGTTAAATTTTCACGGCGTATTGTCTTGACCGCACGGCGGCGCGTATGTTATAATGCCTTTCAATTACGGCGGAAAGACGGAGGAAAACGACCGTGACGGTAAGAGAATTACAGGACGCAATTTTAAAGCTTAAAGCCGATACGGATACCTGCGTATTGGCGCACAGCTATATGTCGGAGGAGATATGCGAAGTCGCCGATTTTACGGGCGACAGCTACGCTCTTTCGGTCAAGGCGAAGTCCACGCCGCAGAAAAACGTGATTATGTGCGGCGTGCGCTTTATGGCGGAAACGGTAAAAATGCTCTCGCCCTCGAAGAGGGTGCTGCTCGCCAACCCGACCGCCGGGTGCCCTATGGCGGAACAGATGGGCAGGGAGGAGATAGAGCAGGTCAAAAAGCTCTACCCCGGCTATGCCGTAGTCGCCTATATCAACACCACGGCGGAGCTTAAAACCATTTCCGACGTATGCGTAACGTCCTCGTCTGCGGTAAAAATATGCAGGGCAATGCCCGAAAAGGACATACTGTTCATACCCGACATAAACCTCGGCACGTTCGTAAAGGCGCGGGTACCCGAAAAGAATTTCAAACTGCTTTCGGGCGGTTGCCCTACCCATGCGAGGGTGGACGAGGAGGAGGCCGTCGCCGCCAAAAAGGCGCACCCCTCGGCTCTGTTTTTGGTTCACCCCGAATGCCGTCCGTCGGTCGTAAAGCACGCCGATTACGTCGGTTCGACTTCGGGGATTATGGACTTTGCCGAAAAATCGGACGGGAAAGAGTTTATAATAGGCACGGAAAACGCCATAGTGCAGCACTTGCAGTTCAGGTGTCCCGACAAAAAATTCTATCCGCTCTCCAAGGATTTGGTCTGCCATAATATGAAGGCGACGACGCTTGCGGACGTGTATAACTGCCTGAAAGGCGGGGGCGGCGAGGAGATAATTATGGACGAAGAACTGATTAATTCCGCCGTCAAGTGTATTAACAAGATGATAGAGTACGGCGGCTGAAAAGCCCGTGCGGACAGGTCGCCGCGCGGCGACGGGTGATTATATGATGATAACAACTAAGGGGCGGAACGCCTTGAAGGTTATGCTCGACCTCGCTCAGCATAACGACGGGAATAACGTTTCGCTCGCCGAAATATCCGAAAGGGTAAACGAATCGCAGAAATATCTGGAAGCTACCGTCGCGCAGCTCTCGGCGGCGGGGCTTATACTCTCCGCGCGCGGCAAAAGCGGCGGCTACCGTCTGGCGCGCAACCCGTCGGAGTACGACGTGGCGGAAATAATCTGCGCGGCGGAGGGCACGCTTTCGCCCGTTTCCTGCCTTGACTCGGGCTGTTCACGCGCGGACGGGTGTCTGACTTTGCCGCTCTGGCGCGAGCTGGACGGCGTGATAATGGACTTTTTGCACAGCAAGACGCTCGCCGATTTATTGAAGTGATTATTTGTCGCGCTTCCGCAGGGAAAGGCGCGGAACGTGAATAATAATTTGCGGACTGCGCATATTGCTTTTAACGGAGGTGGCAATATGAAGTTGAATTGCGGTGATACCTGCCCCGAGAGCGGCAACTATAACGTAGTTGACGGCAGAGGGCGCGTCGTAAACAGCATTTATGTGGACGAGGGCGAAACGATGCCCCCTACGCAGTATTCGGACTGTCATTACGAAAGCGAAAATTAACGGTAAACGGCGCGGCGCTTTTGCACCGCGCCGTTCGTCTGTCGCCGCGAAGTTTAGGTTTGTTTTATATAATATCCGTATTTATATTTATAATCGCCCGTACAGGCAAGCCTTTGCGCCGCCTCCGATTTGTCGGCAAGCCGAGCCGCGGTTAAAAATATTTTTAAATTCGCCTTAATTCCTATTGACTTGATAGGAATTATTGTTTATAATAAATTCACTTAAAACCCATACTAAACCGGTAGGAAAAATAATATGCCTAAGACAATTTACTTTGATAACGCGGCTACCACCGCAATGAGCGACGCCGCGATAGAGGCGATGACCCCTTACTTTAAAGAGGTGTACGGCAACCCGTCGTCGCTTCATACCGTGGGGCAGGTCGCAAAGGAAGCCATAGAGGAAGCAAGGGCGCAGATTGCCGCCCTTATAGGCGCTAAGCCCAACGAAATTTATTTCACCTCCGGCGGCAGCGAGGCGGACAACCAGGCTATACGCTCCGCCGCATATACGGGCGCGGCGAAGGGCAAAAAGCACATAATATCCACGGCGTTCGAACACCACGCGGTACTGCACACCTTAAAGAAGCTTGAAAAGGAGGGGTTCGAGGTAACCTATCTCGACGTCCATTCGGACGGGCTTATTACCCCCGAAGAGGTGCGGGCGGCGATACGTCCCGATACGGCGCTTGTCACTATAATGTACGCCAACAACGAGGTGGGCACGATAGAGCCCATACGCGAAATAGGCGCGGTGTGCCGCGCCGACAAAATAACCTTCCACACCGACGCCGTGCAGGCCGTGGGGCATCTGCCCGTAAACGTGGCGGACGACAACGTGGATATGCTGTCGGCTTCGGCGCATAAATTCCACGGACCCAAGGGCGTGGGCTTTTTGTATTGCCGTACGGGCGTAAGGCTTTTCAACCTTATCGAGGGCGGCGCGCAGGAACGCAACCGCCGCGGCGGTACCGAGAACATCGCCGGAATATGGGGCATGACCGCCGCGTTGAAGCAAGCCGCGGAAGGACTGCCCGTAAATATGGCTAAGGAAGCGGCTCTGCGCGACAAACTTATAAAGGGCTTGTCCGCAATACCCCATTCCAAAGTGAACGGCGATATGACCCACAGGCTGCCCGGCAACGTGAATATGTGCTTCGAGGGCATAGAGGGCGAAAGCCTGCTGCTGCTTCTCAACGAAAAGGGAATTTGCGCGTCGTCGGGCTCGGCGTGTACTTCGGGCTCGCTCGACCCCTCGCACGTTCTGCTTGCGCTGGGGCTTCCACACGAAATCGCGCACGGCTCTCTGCGGTTGAGCCTTTCGGAGTGGAACACCGAAGAGGAAGTGGACTTCGTCGTATCCGAGGTTCCCAAGGTGGTCGAATATCTCCGCTCCATATCCCCCGTGTGGGAGGCGTTGGAAAAGGGTGAAACGCCCCATCTGATTTAATTTTCCGCATAAACGGCGGCGTGGGGTTTTCCTGCCCGAATGACTTACCGAATACAGAAAGATATATAACAGAGGTATATAATAATATGGCACTTTACAGCGAAAAGGTTATGGACCATTTTACAAATCCGCGCAACGTGGGCAAGCTTGACGACGCCGACGGCATAGGCGAAGTGGGCAACGCGGTCTGCGGCGACATAATGAAAATATATATAAAGGTAAAGGACGGCATAATAACCGACGTCAAGTTCAACACGTTCGGTTGCGGCAGCGCGATTGCCTCGTCGTCCATGGCTACCGAAATGATTAAGGGCAAGCCGTTGGACCAGGCGCTTGCTCTCACCAACAAAGCCGTCGCCGAGGCGCTCGACGGGTTGCCCGCGCATAAAATGCACTGCTCCGTCCTCGCCGAAGAAGCCATACGCGCGGCGATTAAGGACTATTACGACAGGAACGGCATAGAATACGACGAGTCGCTCTTCCCCGCCGAGCACTGCGAACATGACGGCGAAGAACGGGATTAATGGCAAAACAGCTTACCGAATGCGCGCTTATAGAGCGCAGTATAATAACCAAATTCCGCAAGGGTATCTGGACGAAATTCGTGCAGGCGGTAAAAGCCTATAATCTTATAGAGCGCGGCGACAGGATAGCCGTCTGCATTTCGGGGGGCAAGGATTCTATGTTGCTCGCCAAGTGCATACAGGAGCTTAAACGCCACTCCGAAATAGAATTCGAAGCCGAATTTATAGTTATGAACCCCGGCTACGCGCCCGAAAATCTGAAAATGATAGAGGATAATTTAGCTCTGTTGCAGATACCCGCCCGAATTTACGATTCCGACATATTCGACGTCAACGAGCTGATAGGCGGCGAGCATCCCTGTTATCTGTGTGCGCGTATGCGCAGGGGCTTTTTATATGCGCGCGCAAAGGAGTCGGGCTGCAATAAGATTGCGCTGGGGCACCATATGTCCGACGTAATCGAAACCACCCTGATGTCTATGCTGTTCGGCGGACAGATACAGGGAATGATGCCCAAGATAAAGAGCGCGAACTTCGGCGGTATGGAGCTGATACGCCCCCTTTATTGCGTCAACGAGGACGATATTATTCACTGGAAGGAGTATAACAATCTCCGCTTTATCGCGTGCGCCTGCAAACTTACTAAAAATCTTGCGCCCGGCGAGCAGGGGCGGTCGGGACGGCAGGACGTCAAAAAGCTCATAAAGGACTTCCGTTCGCGCAATCCCGACGTAGATGCAAGCATTTTCAAAAGTTTACATAACGTCCAACTCGACACTCTGCCCTCGTTCAAATACAAGGGCGAAGCCTTTACGTTCAACGAAAAGTACGAAAAGGGCATAAAGATCACTAAGTTGTAATCTAACCGCGCACAATTCAATAAACTACGGCAACCGCACGAAACCGTGCGGTTTTTTCATAAAGGTGAATTATCATAAGCCGTAGCTTGCGCGGTTCTATCTTCGGGATTGCTTCACATACGTTCGCAATGACGGGTTGGGATATCGTCATTGCGAGGCACGAAGTGCCGCGGCAATCCCCTCGTTGTGGTAAGTGAGTACTCTCGCTTTCCCTAAAGAATAGGGTTGAGCCTTTACTTCCCCAAACAGCACGGTGTGCTGTTTGGAAAGGCGAAATGAGTGAGTGCGAACGGTGACCGAGGCGGCGGTTGCCCTTACCGCCGACGAGAAAGTGGCACGAGCGTAGCGAGTGTCGATAGAGTTTGATTGTTTTTCCGCAAAATGCGGTTGAAAGTAAATACCCCTCATCAGTCACCTACGGTGACAGCTGTCTCGGCAACTGTAAGGTGGTGCAGTT
>CAZUYN010000041.1:0-13509 GCA_964624495.1 uncultured Clostridia bacterium | reverse complement strand
ATGTACATTTTCTGTACATTTTATTATATTTTAGTACACATTATGTACAATGTCAAGTGATTTAAAAGAAAGAAAAAACGTCAGATGATACAAATCGGTCATAAATTAAAAGAGCTGCGCACAGCCGAAAATTTAACACAGCAACAATTTGCCGATGCGCTGAATATCAGTCGGGTAAATTATACGAGGTACGAAACCGACGTAAGCCGCCCCGATTATGAAACGTTGGCGGCTATCGCCGATTTTTACGATATATCTCTCGACGAATTATTCGGAAGAAAGTAGACATAATTATAATACCGCCGCCGCAGACTTTGGAAGTCTGCGGCGGCGGTTTAACTGCACTTTACGTATCATTCAAACAGTTTGTTTCTGTCTGCGATAATTTTTTCCACCTTATTCATATAGGCGGGTATGTCCTTGGGGGAGGCGCAACGCTCTATCCTCTCTCCTCCGTCGAAAAGGCGTTTGGAAATGGCGTTCGCGCCGACGGCTATATTGTCGGCAATCTCCTCCATCACGTCTATATTATAGACGCACTCCTTCCCGGGCTTCGACCAGCCGCAGTTTTCCCAGCCGCCCGCCTGATACTTCTGACGGTACATATAATAGGGGCGGTAGCCTGCCGATTGCAGCAAACTGCGCGACAGCTTTATCATCTCCCCTATTCCCTCCACATAAATGCGGCTGCGGCTCTCTTTAAGCTTTGCGCCGGCTTTCAAAGAGAGCGTATGCACGGTTATGTTTGCAGGGTTAAGTTCTATCGCTTTTTTTAAAGAATTCCCGAAATCGTCCACGCTTTCGTCCGCAAGCCCCGCAATTAAATCTATATTTATATCGAAGCCGTATTTTTCCGCCGCTTCGTACGCCTTGAACACGTCCGCGCAGGTGTGCCGCCGCCCGATTTTTACCAGAGTTTCGTCCTTAAACGACTGCGGATTGACGCATATCCTCGTCACGCCGAACTCCTTGGTCAACCGCAGCTTTTCTTCGGAAAACACGTCGGGTCTGCCAGCCTCCACCGTATATTCGCATTCGGGTAACGAAAGCCCCCCGACCGCCTTATATATGCGTTCGAGCTGAGCCGTTTCCACGGCGAAGGGCGTGCCTCCGCCTATATAGACGCTTTTAGGTCTTGTAAGCAACGGCTTTACGCATCCGAGCTCCCTTTCAATGCAGCCGACGTAGCCGTCGACGTAGCGCCCCGTCGCCGAAATCGGCGCCGTCACGAACGAGCAATACTCGCATTTAGTAGGGCAAAAGGGCAGGGAAACAAACAAGTCCTGACCGCCCTTGTCGGCATAATACGGTTTCTGCACGTCCAGAATTTCGCCGACGTGGCGGACGTTATCTTCGTCCACTCCGCAGAGCGAGAACAATTCCTTGAAGTCCCTTCCCTCCGCGGCTTCCATATACGCGAGCTTTGTAGGGCGTATGCCCGTCAGCGCGCCGTACGGCATTTTTATACCCTTTTCCGCCGAGAGCAGATTATAAAACGCAAGCTTTGCAAACCGTCTGGCATAGCGTTTATATTCTATTTCGTCTTCGGTGAACGCATAATTTTTATAGTCGAAAAATTCGCCGCCGTACTCTATGGAATTATAATAATTGCCCGCGGAATATTCGAAGTGGTGCCCGAACGTCTCTTCCTCGGCGCCGAAAAGCCGTATAACGTCCATAATTTCGGGCAACAGCCATTCGCAGTTGTAATATTCGAACATATTTATACCCTTACGAATTGATTAAAACGGCGTTCGTGCTCTAACGAAGTGTCCTCGCCGTGCCCCGTAAAGACCTTATAGTCGCCCGTCAGCGCGAACAGCTTTTTTACCGACGAATACAGCGTTTTGGCGTCGCCCGTGTATAAATCCCAACGTCCGACGCTCTCCAAAAACAGGGTGTCGCCCGTAAAAAGGCAGTCGCCGATAATGTAGCACATACCCCCTGCCGAATGCCCCGGGGTCGCGATAGCTTTTATTCCGAGCCCGTATAAATTCAGTTCCTCCCCGTCTTTTAACGCGGCAAAAACTTCAAATTCGGGAATTTGCACGCCGGGGAAAATCTGCGCGTACCCCTGCGAATAAATCAAATCTTTTTCGCGTTCGCCGCAATATATGTCCGCGCCGACGCCGTACAGAACGCCGCAACCGCCGATATGGTCGAGATGGGCGTGGGTGAGCAGTACCGCGCGCGGCTTCAAGCCCGACCGCAGGCACTCGTCGTACACACGCGGCTGGGCGCAGTCGATTAATATGCAGTTTTCGCCGTCCGCCGTGACCGCATAGCTGTTGCTTGCAAAGCCGACGGGGTAGATTTTACAGACCTTCATCAATTTGTCGTCCTGAACACGTCTATTATGCGCTTATCGCGTTTAAGGTGGTTTACCAGCAAGTCGAGGTCGGACAGCTTGTTAAGCTTGACCATAATGTCGAACACCGCCTTGCCGTCCTTGCCTATTCTGCCGTTTATCTGCGTCATATACAGGCGCATCGCGGAGATTTCGGAGGTTATGAACGCGGTCAGACCGGCGTCGTCGGTAGCGAGAATTTTTATCCCCGCGAGGAAGCCGTTTTCGGCGTCGCCCGTCCACTGCGCAGGCTGTATTCTGTCCGCCTCGTAGTCCTTTAAATTGGGGCAGTCCTTGCGGTGGACTATAACGCCCCTGCCCCTCGAAACGAATCCGACTATCGGATCGCCCGGGACGGGGTTGCAGCAATGCGCGAACCTGACCAAAAGTCCGTCCATACCCTTTATGGAAACGCTTCCGGCGGGGGTGTGTTTTAGTTTTTCGACCTCGGACGCAGGCAGCTGCATGGGCTGTTCGCGGCGGTAAAAGTCGATAAGGCGGTACATTACCTGATTAACGCTTACCGCGCCGTAGCCGACGGAAGCCATCATCTCGTCCACGGTGGCGAACACGAGCTTTTCGGACAGCTTTGAAAAAGATTCGTCGGTTAAAAGGTCGCCCAGCGTGAAGCCGCGGCGCTTTGCCTCGGCTTCGAGCATAGCCTTGCCAGCCTTGACGTTATCCTCCTTCATCGCGTGCTTGAAGAATTGCTTTATCTTAGCCTTTGCGGAGCCCGATTTTACAAATTTAAGCCAATCCCAGGAAGGTCCCTTGGAGTTGGGCGAGGTCATAATTTCGACCACGTCGGCGGTTTTCAGAGCGCTGTTAAGCGAAACTATTTTACCGTTGACCTTTGCCCCGACGCATTTGTTGCCGACCTCGGAGTGTATGGCGTAGGCGAAGTCTACGGGCGTAGCTTCGGGGGGGAGCGATATTACTTTGCCCTGCGGCGTAAAGACGAGCAGCTCCGACGAATACAAATCGTTTTTGAGCGAATCGACGAATTCCTTGGAGGTATCCAGATTGCCCTGCCAGTCCATTACGTCCCTTATCCAGCTTAAACGCTGGTCGAAGGAGGTTTCGTTGCCCGTCCTCTGCTCTTTATATTTCCAGTGCGCGGCGATACCGTATTCCGCCATTTTGTGCATTTCCGCCGTGCGTATCTGTATTTCGAAATACTGTCCGAAATCGGTTACGACGGTCGTATGCAGGGATTGATACATATTGCGCTTGGGCGTGGCGATATAATCTTTAATTCTGCCGGGTACGGGCTTCCACTGCTTATGGATTATGCCCAACACCTCGTAACATTCCTCGATTTTGTCCACTATCACGCGGACGGCGGTGAGGTCGTAAATCTGGTCGAGGGTGAGCCCCTTATTCTTCATCTTTTTATAGATGGAATAAAAATGTTTGGGTCTGCCCACGACTTCGCCGTTTATGCCGCGTTCTTCGAGCATCTTTTTAAGCTTGGCGACGACCGTATCCACGAATTTTTTTCTTTCGTCCAGCTTCTGGTGTATGTTCGTCGCGAGGTATTCGTAAGCTTCGGGGTCGAGGTATTTAAGGCAGAGGTCTTCGAGCTCGCACTTGACCTGCGAAATACCCAGCCTGCCCGCGAGGGGGGTAAAGATATCGAGGGTTTCCTTTGCTATGCGCTGCTGGCGCTCGTTGGAAAGATAATTGAGGGAGCGCATGTTGTGCAGTCTGTCCGCAAGCTTGATTATTATAACCCTTACGTCCTTTGCCATAGCCACGAAGATTTTGCGGAAGTTTTCGGCGTCCTCCTCTTCGTGCGACTGGAATTTAATTTTGTCGAGCTTGGTTACGCCGTCTACGAGATGATAGACCTCTTCGCCGAACTCCTTTTTTATGTCCTCGGGCGTTGCCGGAGTGTCCTCTATCACGTCGTGCAAAAACGCCGCGGCAACCGTGGGCGCGTCCAAGCCCAAATCGACCAATATCTCCGCAACCGCGCAGGGGTGCGTGAAATAGGGTTCGCCCGAAGCCCTCTTCTGGTTTTCGTGCATCTTTTCGGCGTAGTGGTACGCCTTTATCAGCAGTTGCCGCTCTTCGTCGGTATAGCCGTCGTTTATTTTGTCAATTACAGTTCTCATACCTAATCTTTATAAAGCACAGATAAAATTATACAGTTCGGAATTGGTCAGTTGCGTCTTTACGCCCCTGCATACCGTCAGTTTGCCGCCCGTAAACGAAATCAAATTAAGCTGCCCGAAAACTTTAAGCGCGAAAAGCGCCTGGACGGGCGCGACGCCGAAATCGTAAGCGCCGACAAGCTCTTCCGCGCTCGCCCCCGACATGCGGAAGGAATTTGCGGTCAGATATCTGAACACGGACAGCAAGCTCTCCCTGTCGCAATCAAGCGACTTTAAAAGCGCCGTTCCGCTTATTTCCTTGCATACGAGCACCTTTTTTTTGTATAGCGAAGGTAGCGTTATCTTTACGGGGTCGTCTAAAAATACTATATTTTCAAAGCCGGACAAATCGCAATCGGGCGACGGCGAAAGCAAAATTACCGCCGACAGTCCCCCCGAAGCAAGATTAAAGACGTTCAGCTCTAACCCCTTCCCGTCGTACTTTTTTACCGTTTCGTAGCTGTGAGCTATAAACACCGTGCCGTATTCGGGACAATTTTCAATCAGTTCCTGCGCACGGGCTTTGGTTATATACTCCGTCTTGCAATCGACGGCGTCGGCGGACGCGAGCGAGAGATTGTTCAGGCGCACGTCCTCGGTTGCGAAAGCACAGCTTTCGGGCATATAGACGGCGTCTTTCAGATAAGCCTGCAACTGCTCCCTGCCGTGGAAGCTCGAAGCGTTGTATTCGAATATAAGCTGCTTGGGCACGGGGCTTTTTAAAAGCTTTTCGTACTTAGCCCCCGAAAACCAGATTAAATCCAGCTCTCCGCACTTTACGGAAATATGCGCCGAGCCCGCTTTAAGCGGCTTAATCCGGCACTCCCCCGCTTCCGCCGCGAAGAGCGGCTTGCGGTTGCCGACGCCGCAGGGCTCCAAAAGTTCCAATTCGGACAGAAATCTTTTATCCGGCTGACCTTTGAATACGCCGTTTATATAATATGTGGGCGTGAACGCGGACACGGGATAATTGGCGTGGAAATAATCGTTCAACGCCTGTTCCAGCGCAGACAGATTTTCTTCCCTTATGTTTACGCCTGCCGCCTGCGAATGTCCGCCGAATTCGGATATCAGATGACCGCACGATTTAAGCGCTTCGAATACGTTTACGCCTTCTATACTGCGCGCGCTGCCTTTAAGCATATCGCCGTTTTTAACGAATAACAGCGTGGGGCGGCAATACTCTTCGGCAAGCCGCGCGGCGATTATGCCCACGAAGCCCGCGTTCCAGCTTTCGTCCCATAGGACTATTACCCTGCCGTGCGCCCCTTTTTCCTTTATTTTCAGCTTTGCCGAATTATACAGCTCTTCACAGCAGGACTGTCTTTCGGCGTTATACTCGGACAGCCTTACCGAATTGTCGTAGACGTCCTTGTCGTCGTCGGACAGGAACAGCGCGAGGGCGGCAGCCGCGTCGCCCATTCTGCCCGCCGCGTTAATCTTGGGGGCGACCGAAAACGCAAGGGTCTGCGCGTTGACGCGCTCTCCGCTACGGTAAAAACCCGTATAGTTTTTGCGCGGATTCGCGTTGATAAGCTTTAAGCCCTCCGCCACCAGTGAGCGGTTTTCGCCCGTGAGCGGAACGCTGTCCGCCACCGTGGCAATAGCCGTAAAATCGAGGTATTTATACGCTTCCTTACCGTTTAACGCGCACGCGACCTTAAACGCCACGCCGGCGCCGCAGAGGTTGTCGTAAGGGTAGTCGTCGTTTATCTTGGGATTGATACAGATACAGTCTGGGAGTGCTTCGGGAAGCTCGTGGTGGTCGGTAACTATTATTTCCGCGCCCTGCTCCTTTATATATTCGACTTCCGCGGCGTTAGATATACCGCAGTCAACCGTAATTATAAGCTGAGGGCAATATTCTTCGAAGATGAAATCCACCGCCCGTAAGCTTATGCCGTACCCGTCCTTGCGCTCGGGGACGAACGCGTTGGCTTCCACGCCGAAGTCGGACAGAGCCCTGCACATTATCGCCGACGCGCACACGCCGTCCGCGTCATAGTCGCCGTAGACGACCACCGACCAGTTTTCGTCCCTCGCCGTCGTAATCAAATCCACCGTTTCCTTCATTCCCTTCATAAGAAAGGGACTTAAAAACTGAGCCTTGGACGGATGAAGATACGCCTTGATTTTATCCGCCGTATCCACGCCGCGCCCGTATAATATCGCCGCGGTCTGCCTGCAAATGCCGCAGGCTTCGGAAAGAGCCGATATTTCCGCTCTCTGCTCCGCACTGAAATCAACTTCGTTGACAACCTTTTTCATACCGGCGCCTCCTTTAAAAAGTCTGTCTTAAAAACAAAAAGGCGGGATTTGTAAATCCCGCCCCCTCACACTTAAATTAATTTTCTTCCGATACGGTTTTAGCGGTCTTTTCCGCTTTGGGCGCCTTCTTTGAGGGCTTTGCCGAGGGCTTCGACTTTAAGGAAGCCAACGTCTTTTCGCATCTGCCGTCAATAGCGGCGTGCACCGCAGGCGTAAAGAACAGCGAACCGTACAGACAGGCGACGAGCCCTATTACCGCGACTCCGCAAGGAGCAAGCGCCCCGATATACAGTGCGGAAATTGCCGCAAACACTCCCAAAACGGCCGCGGCGACCGCAAGCGCGCAGACCAACGTAAACGACAGCACGCGCACCTCGGAAGCGGATATTTCGACGACCTCTTCCCTGTCCGTCTTGGCATATTTTTCGTTTTTGAAATTCTTCCTTGTCCTGTCGAACAGAATGCCCGAAAGCAGCATTGTCACAAACGCGACCGCCGCGCCTATCGCTACCGCTTCGGTTCCTACGGGTATCCTTGTAACCGCGAGCAGGGCGGCGTATATGCCGACGTTATGGACGCAGGCGAGCAATGCAGAATACGCCGAACGGAGCTTATAGCGCAAGATAAAATACAGGAACTGGAATGCAACCGCGGAAGCGAGGGCGATTGAAGCGTAAATTATGTTCTTGGAGCCTCCCTCTTTTACATAGCCTTCGCCGACGGTTGCGGAGCTTTCAAGCCCTTCGAATTTTGCGTTTATGGTAGCGGCGGCAGTCTGAAGCTTTTCGCTGTCGGCGCCGACGCTGAATTTATAAACCCATTCCTCGCCCAAATCGGAGGTCGCATACGTCACGCTTTGGGGGTTGAGCCCCTCGAAAGCCGCGTCGCACCAGCCCTTGACATCGTCGTCCGCCTTATGCTCGGAATAATAATAGGTAATGCTTACGCTTTTATAGGACGAGAACTCGCCGCCGTAATTGAAGAAGCCGCCGGCAAGATAGTGGCATATCGTGCCCGTCGCCATACCTATCGCGATAAATATTACGCTGATAAATATAAATAAATGTATTTTAGAGCAAACTTTAAACTTAGTCATCTTCGTATACCACCCTCTTCAATCCCGCGAATTTGAACTTGTCCCTTTCGGGCGAAGAAGTCACATACCACATAAAGCGCGTAAACCAATACAGGACGTAGCTTGCGACGACGCCGATGACGGAGATAAGTCCGCAAGCCGCCACTTCGCCGACGCCTACCGCCGCGAGAAGTATCGCCGCGACGACTAAAACCAGATGGATATCGGTTATCGTCATAAGCACGTTTTTGTACGCTTCTTTGACGGAAGCCTGAATGGTTCTGCCCGTCTCCGTAAGGCGCTTGACCTCCGCGAAGACGATAGCGCAGCTTACGACGAACAGCGCTTCCAAAATGAGGCAGGTGAATATTACGGGGAACGTTACCGTAATGTCCAAAAGCTCCAACGCGTAGATTTCCACCAGCGCGAAGAGCAGGGCTATTCCCGACGTCAGCGCGCCGAGCTTTTTATACTTGACCGTAAGCAATACGGCGAGCCCGATAAATACCGCGAGGCAGGCGACGAGCGCAAGCACTGCGGATAAATTTCCGTTATCCTTTTCAGACGCGACGCCGACGTCGCCGTACCGGAGAGTAAGCGCGCCGCCGTTAGCCGCGGAATCGAGAGCGATCGCTATGTTGTTCGCCGTTTCGGCGTCGCTCGTCTGCAAGCTGATTGATTTTGCGTCTATGGCAGCCGTGCAGCTGCTGTATCCGACGAGCTGTGTGTCGCCGACAAAGAAGTAGAGCGTCTGGCTGGACGAAGAAGCGACCAGGGTCGTAATATCTTTAATGGCTTCCCTGCCGTCGGAGGTAAATTTGAAAGTGAGCACGGCGGTCGAGCCTATGCTTCCGCCCGTAACGCTGCTGAAATAGGGAGCCACGTCCTCTTTGGTAAGCGCGTAAGTCTTAACCGTGTTGCCGCTACTGTCGGTAACCGTCGCGGTTTCCGTCCACTCGTCCGTGCCGAGCTTTTCCATATCGTAGGTCTTGGAATTGCCGTCGGCGTCGGTGGTGTCGATTGTGGTGTCGGAAGTCCTCAACGTCAGAACGCCCGACGCGGTAAGCGCGCTGAGCGCCGACTGCGCGGTCGTAAGGCGCGTACTGCGCCCGTTTTCGTCCAGACCCTTATATTCCGCCGCCGAGAAATAGGACGGAACGGAAATTTTTATAGCCAGACCGTTCTCTACCGCCACCGTATACGAAGAATAGCCCTTTTCGCCAAATCTTTTGTTGAGCTTCTGCGCGTCGGAGGCGACGTCATCTTTAAGCGCGTCTACGTCGGGGTAATCCTCCTTATTGACGTAAAGCCCGTTTACTTCCTCGTACAAGGTTTCGGGGTTTTCGTCTGCGGCGGCTTCGTCTGCGGCGTCTGCGTAAGCGTCTGCAAGCCCCTGATACTCCGAAGCGGTTATAACCCCTTCGGGATAAATAGTCGTATAAGTATAGCCCGTAAATTCGGCGCCGAGGCTGATATTGCTCAATATGGAATTATATCTTTCCACAGAATTGGCAACGTCAAACGAAACGACGGCGAATACCGCCGCGACGGCCATAGCCAACGCCAGCAGGACGGTTATGACAACCGATTTTGCCTTACCCATTTAACTCTCCTTCGGTAAACGCGCCGTACGTTATTTCATACGCTGCGCGCAAATAAAACTTTATAACTTTTATAATTATATAGAAAAAAGGCGGAGTAGTCAAATAATTTTCTTACGGAAAACTATTTTTACTCCGCTTTCTGCTCTATTTTTTATCTTCCGACCCTTCCGAACCGACTTTCAGCGCCTTTTTGCGGGCGAGCACGTGCATTCCGCACTCTATCCTTTTTTTCATCATTTCGCAGGTTATGCCGTAGGGGCGGTTCAAATCGCCCTCGAAATGATAGTTGTTGGCGCTGCATCCGCCGCTGCATATAAATTTCGCAAAACAGGAGCCGCACTTTTCACGCGTGAACAGGCAGTTTTCGGCAAAAGTCGAACGGATGCCGCCGTCGGGCTTGCCTTCGTACACGTTGCCCATTTTAAATTTTTCGTCGCCGACGAACTGGTGGCAGGGATACAAATCGCCGTTGGGCGCAACCGAAAAATATTCGTTGCCGGCGCCGCACGCAGATACGCGTTTGGAAAGGCAGGGTCCGCCCTCTAAATCTATGTTGAAATGGAAAAAGTTAAAGCCGTTTCCCTCCTCATACCTTTTAAGGTATTCGTCGCAAAGCCTTTCGTACTCCTCCAAAATTTCGGGCAGGTGCTCCTCCTTTATCGCCAAATCGTCGATATCGGTGACGACGGGCTCCATAGAAATGGAATCGAAGCCGTTATCGGCAAGAAATATTACGTCCTTGGAAAAATCGAGATTTTTTGCCGTAAAAGTGCCGCGGACGTAGTAATGCTTGTCTCCGCGCGATTTAACGAAATTTTTGATATTTTCTATGACGAGGTCAAAGCTGCCCTTGCCGTTTTTGGTCTTTCTTATCGCGTCGTGCACTTCCCTGCGCCCGTCGAGCGACAGGACGACGTTTTCCATTTCCTCGTTGAAAAATTTGATTGCGTCCCCGTCCAGCAACAGGGCGTTGGTCGTAGTGGTAAACAGAAATTTTTTGCCCTTTGCCGCCGCCTTTTCCTTGGCGTAATATACCACGTTTTTAATGGTTTGAAGGCACATAAGCGGTTCGCCGCCGAAGAAATCGACCTCCAAAACCTTTCTGTTACCGCTGTTTTCTATTAAAAAGTCTATCGCGCGCTTAGCCGTCTGCTCGCTCATAAATTCGCGCCGTGAATGATAGGCTCCCTCGTCCGCGAAGCAGTAGCGGCAACGCAGGTTGCAGTCGTGGCAAATATGTATGCACAGCGCCTTAATCTCGTTTGATTTTACGGGACGGGCGTGCGTTTCTTCCGCGAACAGCAATCCGCTTTCTTTAAGAGCAGAGACATCCCCTTCGATTTCTTTTATTTCCTCTGCGGTCAGGGTCGGCTTTTTATCGGTTTGCCCCAACATATATGCAAGATAATCATAGGTTTTACCGTCGCATTCGTGGAGACTGCCGCTGCCCGAATCGTAAATATAATTGTAACTTTTGTATTTAAAAACGTGAACCATAAATCAGTATATCCGCAATTGCGCTATCGTCTTGCGCCGTTTTAAGCGGCGCATAATATTAAGGAGCAGAATGACAGTCTGCTCCTTAAAAATTAATTATCAGTCGGTTACTTATTGATTTTTTCGGGGTTTTCTTCCCTCGTTATCCTTTCGCAGCTCTGGTTGCCGACGGTGCAGCTCGTCTTGCAGGCGGACTGGCAGGTGCTCCTGCACTCGCCGCAAGCGGTTACTTTCTTTTCTGCGGGTTTAGCGATCGTCTTAATCATCATAATTCTCCTTGCCGATTAATCTTGTATGAAAGAATTATATTATATGTTAAAACAAAAATCAAGTATTTTTGCTATTATTTTGCGCCTACGGCTTTTTTACGTTTACCGCGATTATGCCCGTCACCGCGCCTGCGGCGACGCCGATTATTATTTCTATTATGAAAGTCGGGGCGATACTGAACGAGCCGCCGATGACCGAAAAGAGGATATAGGTCAATATAACCGTGCAAAGCCCCGCTATCGCGCCTTTCAGATAGCCCTTTTCTCCCCTGATAAACAGCATGCCGCCTATAATTATGGCGATGATTTTGAATATCTGGTTGACGGGCTTTATTACGCCCGACGACAGTTGCGCAAGCCGGATAATCAGCGTGAATATTAAGACGTAAACGAGCGAAAACAGTACGGCGGCAAGGGTTGCCTTGGCAATTTGCAGCGAACTTTCTTTTAACATAAAACGACCCTCCGACGATATCTACGATATGCGGAGGGCGCTGTTTTAAGAACTTAACTTATTTATTTTTGTTTTTTGGAGGACTTCTTTTTGGGCTTTGCTTCCTCTGCGGGCGCTTCCTCTACGGGCGCTTCTTCGGCGACCGCGTTTTCATCCGCCGCGGAGGTATCCCCTTCGGCTACGGGTGCGGTTTCGGTCTGCTCTTCTGCGGGAGCTTCCCCGACGGCTTCGGGAACGGCTTCCGTCGTTTCTTCAACCTTTTCGTCCTTTGCGTCCTTTTCGTCCTTTTTATCGTTTTTGTCAACTACGGCGTCGCTTTCGTAAATCGCCTGGCGGATAAACTTGATAAAGCATTTGCCGTGGTCTTCGCTGCCCGTTTCGAGCACGAAAGTATTGTCCTCGGAATTGACTTCCACCACGATACCCGCTATGCCGCCTATGGTCGTAACTTTATTGCCGGGCTTGACCGCGTCTATCAAATCCTGCGCTTCTTTTTCGCGCTTTTTGCTGCGGCGGTTCATTAAAATCATAGAGCCGATTAAAATTACGACGAGCACGCCTATGAGTACGTAGGATATCCACGCGTTGCCGTTGTCGTCTGCCAATAATGAAAATAACATAATTTTACTCCGATTGAAAATATTTACTCGTCAATTATAAACCAAACGCCGCGTTTTTGCAAGTAATTTAAACGACGTTTAATGTGAATTTACCGTGAACCGTATTTAAAATAGAATTCTTTTGCGAAATCGGGCAGGCTGTCGGCAAAAATCGCCCGACGCATATCCGCCGTTAACTTATGCAAGAAGGTTATATTATGCAGGCTGAGAAGCTGTGCGGAGAGCATTTCGCCCACGTTTATAAGGTGGCGCAGATACGCCTTGGAGTAATTTTTACAGCAGTAACAGTCGCATTCGGGGTCGAGCGTAGTGAAATCTTCCTTATACGCACCGTTACGGACGACGATTTTTCCGCGCGAGGTGAACGCCGTGCCGTTGCGCGCGATACGCGTCGCGAGAACGCAGTCGAACATATCCACGCCCCTCATTACGCCCTCTATCAGACAGTCGGGAGAGCCGACCCCCATTAAATATCTGGGGACGCTTTCGGGCAGCGACGGACGCAGATAATCGAGTATTTCGTACATCAACGGCTTGGGCTCGCCCACGGACAGACCGCCCAACGCTATGCCGTCAACCGCATATTCCTTGCAGATTTCAAGACTTTTTAAGCGCAAATCTTTATAAAAATTGCCCTGAACGATGGGGAACAGCGCCTGGTCGGGGCGCGTTTTCGCCGCGGCGCAACGCGCAAGCCATTTAGCCGTGCGCTCCATGGCCTCCTCCGCCTGCCCGTGCGTGTAGCCGTATTCGCTGCACTGGTCGAACGCCATAACGATATCCGCGCCTAAATTTTCCTGCACCGCCATAGCGCTTTCGGGGTTGAAGAAATGCTTTCTGCCGTCTATCGACGAGTTAAAATATACCCCCTCGTCGGTAATTTTATTCAGCGAAGTAAGCGAAAAAACCTGAAAGCCGCCGCTGTCGGTCAATATGGGTCCCTGCCAGTTCATAAATTTATGCAGACCGCCGGCTTTTTTTATCAGGTCGTCGCCCGGTCTTTCAAAAAGGTGATAGGTATTGGCGAGTATTATGCTCGACCCCGCCTCTTTCAAGTCCTTGGGCAGCACGCCCTTGACGGTAGCCTGAGTGCCCACGGGCATATATACGGGGGTTAAAATATCCCCGTGCGGAGTATGGAACACGCCCGCGCGCGCGCCCGTGTGTTTTTCAATATGCTGTAATTCAAACGAAAAATTGTGTGACATGGTTACCTTTA
>CAZUYN010000040.1:2857-13532 GCA_964624495.1 uncultured Clostridia bacterium | reverse complement strand
TCCGCCCTTACCCCTCGCGCCGTTCTTCGGGGAAGGCAAGGGGTACTCACTTACCGCAACAGGGGGATTGCCGCGCTCCGTTTCACTCCGCTCGCAATGACGGGTGGACGGCGCAATGACGGGGACAATGACGGGGGGACACAGGGGGCGGTAGGTAACTCATATGAGTTATTTCGTTATCTCATTTCGGTTACGTTCGTCCCTATCGTTTCCGCTTCCGTCTTTCCAATTCCGCTCCGTTTCGCGAGGGTATGTAAGGAATTACTCACCGAAATACGCCAAATAAAAAGCCGTACGGCAATTTTATCGGGTACAACGCCCGTCCGCAACGACGGCAAATCAAACCTGTATAAGCCCTAAAATTCCGTCGGACAAAAGCTGCCAAATCTGCGCGAACGCCGCCTCGTCAGACGGCAACTCGCCGCGTATCACACGCTTTGCAAATACGCCCGACGTGTCCAAAATATACGTCCACAGAAAGGGCGAATCGACATTCTGCTTCAATTTGAAGCGAGCTTCAAGCGAATGTATAAGAGAGGCAAAACCTTTAAAGTAGGTCTGCTTCGCCTCGTCGTCCCGTTCGGTCACGTTCCTTATGTGAGGGGAATCGCGATAATCGAAATAATAAACGGTTTTATACCCGTTGTCAACCAAAAACTTAAAATAGGTCATCCAAAGGGTACGGACAAAGACGTATAAATCCTCCGCCGTGGAAATCGAAGGTATCCGAACGTCGGCGTAAAGCGCGGCTATGCGTTTATGCACGCTTTCAAAACAGGCGTAAAGCAAAATCTCCTTCGTCGGGAAATATTTGTAAATCAACGCTTCGGACACGCCTATCTTGTTCGTAACCTTTTTCATGGAAAAATTATCGAGTCCGCTTTCCGCAACGATACGCATAGTCGCATCGAGGAATTCTTCCTTCCGCATTAATTTTCCCATATTCATCCGCCCGTTCTCTTATACTTTTTTTATTTTATCATATCGAATTCCCTATGTCAATTATTTACGGCAACTTGTCGGCTGTCGCGAAGTACTTTTTATGCCGTACACGTCGGCAAAGTCACATAAAAAGCGACGCCGCGCCGTACGCGCCCGCCTTATTGCCGAGCGTCGCCTTTACCACTTCCACGGGCGCGTACCCGTTACCGCCGAATATCTCTTTTTCTATTATCTCCCTGACGGGCTTTAACAGCCTTTCGCCCTGTTCGCTTACGCCGCCGCCCAGAATTATCGCGCGCGGACGGAACACGTTTATCACGTTAGTCAGTCCGCAGGCGAGGTAACGAACGTATTCGTCAGTCACCGCCTTTGCGGCGGCGTCGGTATCCGCAAACTCGAAAGCGGTTTTGCCCGTAACCGTTTCGGGCGTATACTTACCCCACATTGCGCTGTTTTTATCTTTTTTCATGGCTTCGGCGGTCGATTTCATCAACGCCGTCGCAGAGGAATACGCCTCGAAGCAGCCGCGCCGTCCGCAGGTGCATTGCCTGCCGCCCTCGCATATTACCATATGCCCCAGCTCCGCGCCCGCCGATTTATACCCCTCGAACAGTCTGCCGTCTATAATCACTCCGCCGCCCACGCCCGTGCCGAGCGTAATCATCACCGCGTTATCGTAAGCTTTGCCCGCGCCGAAGCGTACCTCCCCCAAAGCGGCGGCGTTGGCGTCGTTCGTCATTCTTACGGGCATACCGGTTAAAGCTTCCGCGGCTTTCGCGAGAGGAAAATTTTTCAGCCGCAGGTTTCCGGCAAAGACCACGGTCCCGTTACGGCTGTCTATAACCCCGGGGCAGCCTATACCCACGCCTCCGAAGGCGCGGACTCCGAGCCCCGATAGAGATATCAGGCGGTTTACGAGCTCCGCAACGCACTCCGCAAGCGCGTCGCCGTCCTTTAAGTCGGTCTTGACGGAGCTTTCGCTTAAAACGGAGCCGTCCGCGTTCACCGCCAAGCCCTTGACGGACATTCCGCCTATATCTATTCCTATATAATTTTTTACGTCCCGTATTTCCATACGTTTAATTTTAGCCGCAGACGGGGCTTCTGTCAAGCTAATAGCCGCGTCAAACGCTTTACTTTGAAGCCGAAAAACGATATAATTTATTACGCAGTATCTATATATCTTACTTCTTACCCCCCCCGTCCGGTTGCCGTAACGGGTCTGACCGCGCGTATCCGCTACCGCAGCGTTAAAAGTTTTAATATTTTTTGTAATTATTATGATTATTCTCAATTCCGACCAGAGCGCCGCAGACAAAAAAATAAGCGATTGGTTTTTTAACGGCACAAAACAGGTGTTCGTGCTTACGGGGTACGCGGGCACGGGCAAGACCGCGCTTTTAAAGCATACCGTAACGGAAACGTTGAAGCTGGACGACGCTTACAGCGCGGCTTTCGTAACGCCCACGGGCAAGGCGGCGACCGTGCTTATAAAAAACGGCGTTTCAGCCTGCACTCTGCACCGCCTTATTTACCAATCGCAGACAATCACGCAGGAAACCGAAGTGAACGGCAAAAAAATAAAGATAGAAAAGCTTATCTTCAAACGCCGCGAAAGCATAGACAAGGCGATTAAGCTTATAATAATAGACGAAGCTTCCATGGTTTCGGACGACGTGCTGGCGGACGTGCTCAACTTCGGGGTCAAAGTGCTTTTGTGCGGCGACAATGCGCAACTGCCGCCCGTCGAGGGCTTCAACAGCTTTTTGAAAAGCCCCGACTATACCCTGACGCAAATTATAAGACAGCAGCGGGACAACCCCATAATCAGGCTGTCGGAGCTGGCGAGAGAGGGCAAGCCCGTTCCTTTCGGAAATTTCGGGGGCAGGGCGTTCGTCGTATACGGCAAAAAATTTACGGGCGAACGGCGGCAAGGGCTTTTAACGCGTTGCGACCAGATAATCTGCGGCACGAACAAGACGCGCGCCAGACTTAACGAAGAGGTTCGTTCTTCTCTCGGCTACGAGGGACTGCCGGGGAACGGGGAAAAGCTTATCTGCACCTATAATAATTGGGAGCAGTACATCGACGACGAAATGCGCTTTAACCTTGTAAACGGCATTATCGGCACGGCGACCGACCCCTTTTACGACCGCGAAAGATTTATGGGCTTTACGCAATTCAAGCCCGACTTCTTAGACGCTATGTGCCCCGACGCGCTACCCTTCGACACGGGTATATTCGAGGGTGGCGAATACCGCTATAAGCACGGCGACGCCTTTGCCAAGTTCGACGAAAACGGCGAACCGACGGGCGTATTCACCCTGAACAGGTTCGAATTCGGCTATTGCATTTCCTGCCACAAGGCGCAGGGGTCGGAATTCAACAACGTGGTCGTATTCGACGAAAGCTACGCGTTCAAAGAGGACAGAAACCGCTGGCTGTACACGGCGGTTACGCGCGCGAAAGAAAAGCTTATACTCGTCCGATGAGCCGACGGCGATATAATCCGTCGCCGCAATCGCAGTTAAAACCGCAACGCGGAAAAATACGGGGAGCGCCAAACGGACGCTCCCCGTTATAATGCCGCCGACGGCGGACTTATTTTACCATACTCTTTAAACGTCTTCCTCCGCCGACTTTATCAGACAGGACGCCAGATCGAACGCGCGCGTGCAGTCCACCGCTTCGGCGCCCGCGTTGCAATAGGAGAGAAAGGACGAAAGGTCGCCCGCGCAACCGGCTTTAAGCATGCACTTCCCTTTTAAGGAGGTCTTTACGGTAGTAACGAGGTCGGCGTCTGCGCCGTTCAGCCGCACGCAGTTTACGCCCGAGTCCGCGGCTACCGAGCACGCCTTTAAAAGCTCCTTTTCCGTCAGTATCCCGCAATCAAAGACAATGCGCAAAGCCCTTACCTTAGCCGCTTTTTTAAGCTTTTTGCACTCGCGCTTGAAGTACTGCCAATTCCCGTCCTTTATAAACGCGGCGGGGGCGAAAACCTCCACCTCGTCCACGCCGTCTTTCACAGCCGTTTTGACGGCGGCGACCTTGATATCGGTGGTATCTGCCCCGTGCGGACACGAAACCGCCGCGATAAGGGAAACCTTGGGGTCGTCCCCCAGATAGCTTACGCACGGCTTGACGAACGACGGATAGACGACTATCGCGCCCAGCTCCAGCGCGTTCGCCCTTTTGCACGTATCCTTTAAAACCGCCTTGTCGCAACCGTTCGAAAGGCAGTCGCACTCTATTTTCAGTACGCTCGCCTTGGCTTCCTTTATGCGGCTAAGCCGTTTAAATTCGATAAACTGCTGTTCTTCGGTCAACTCCGGATTTAAATTTTCCTGCATAATATTTCCTTTATATTTAAAAACTTGCAATATTTTCGGCTTTTGTTAGCTTATCATTGCCGTATGGCGCTGAAAGGTTTTATCTATCTCGTACTTACTTTCCTGTTATGCTTTATCCTCGTACACGTCGTCAAGCTCGCAGTCGTGGGCTTTTTCAGTCTGAAAAAGAAGAAAGAGCCTGAGCCGGAGAAAAAGCCCGAAAAGAAGAGCGAACCCGTCTATTACATAGTCGAAAAGAAACGCCCCCGTAAAGCGAGCTATTCCGAGCCGCGTGAAATTCAGTTCAAGAAATAAGTACGGCGCGTATACTGCGCGGCAATCAGTCCTCGAAACGGGTGAGGTTCTGACCGTCCTCCCAAAGGCGTTCGAGACGGTAGAAATCGCGCATTTCGTCGTTAAAGACGTGCACGATAACGTCGCCGTAGTCGAGCACCGCCCACCTGCCTTCCCTTACGCCTTCGCGGCGGCGAGGTTCGAGCGAGTATTCCTTGCTCAGCTTTTCGTCCAGATTTTCGGCGAGCGATTTTACCTGCGTTGTAGAGCGTCCGCTGCATATCACGAAATAATCGCACAGGGAGGATTTGTTCCCAACGTCTATATATACTATGTCGTAAGCTTTCTTACCGCTGAGTATTCCGCAAATAAGAAGCGCTTTTTCTCTGCCGTTCATCTCTTCCATCTGTTTTCTCCTTTATCGCCGTCCGGCAGCGCCGCGCGGACGGTAAGTTAAAATTTATACGGGAAAGTTTTAACAATCCCTGACGCTATTATACGCCCTTAAAGTCAAACCGTCAACGGGGCTGTTGCGGCTTTGAAGATATTCTACCTGGCGGCGTAACGCCTCTTTAAAGCACAGCCTTAAATTTTCCTTAAAAAGTTTGCGCAGATAATCTACCCCGTCGAACGTCCGCCCCTCTTCGAGCATATCGCAAAGATACAAAAGCACCGCCGCGTCGGTCATATCTTCCCTGCCCGTGGTGTGGTATTTTATAGCGTCGAGCACGAGGGGGTCTTTTACCCCGAAGGTGTGCTCGGCGACGTACGCCCCCGTATACTGATGAATTACGGGCTCCGGCACGTCCGTGGGCAATTCGAAGCCTTTAAGATACGGGCTGTCCGCGTCAAGATACTTTGCGCAGTCGTGCAGAGCCGCCATGGTTATCGCGCGGCTTTCCTCCAAGCCCACGCGCGAAGAGTTTTCGGCGCACATTACCGCAACGCGCAAAGTGTGCCGCCAGCGGCTTTCCGTAAGCATATGCCTGACGGGCAGCAACTCCTTCATAACGTACAGCGAGTTGCTCTTAATATATTGACAAACTTCGTCGGGAACATACCCGTCTAAATTTTCGTCCAGCGCGGCAAGCGTGCGGATCGCCGTAGAGCTTACCCTTTCGCCGACGAAGGGAATTGCGGACACCTTTACGCCGAACAGCTTTTCCACCCGTTCCTTCGCCCTCGTAAACGACGACTTTTCCTCCCTCGCGCAAGCCGCGATGCCGAACAAGCCGAGGATAGTTTGCGGATTTTTCCATTCGGGAAAGCTCGCCAGCATATCGCCGCCCAAGATAAGATACCTCTCCGCGCCGGGGTACAGCGAGGCGAAATGTTCGCAGGTTGCGTATGTGTAAGAAACGCCGCCGCGCGTCAGCTCGAAGTTGGAGACCTCCGCCTGCGGAATTTCCTTAAACGCTAAGCGGCATGTTTCGAAGCGGTGCCAGAAGCCTACGGAAAGCTTTCCGCTTTTGTGCGGACTTATCGCCGACGGCATAATTATTATTTTGTCGAGCCCGAGCTCTTTCACCGCGGACTTGGCAAGATTAACGTGTTCCCTGTGGACGGGGTTGAACGCCCCTCCGAATACTGCAATCCTCATTTTTTGTATTAAAACTTCTTTGTTCCGTCAATAACTTGCGTATGAAAAAAATTAATTTCGCGCTGATTTCGGACGTATTCTTTTTTACCCTGTGCGCGTTTTTTATCAGCTTTGCCGCCGTACGGTACTTCTTTAAAAGCGCAGTCACCGCCGCGATAATAGCGGCAGGCGTTGCGGCGGCGGTCTGTCTTATTGCCCTGTTCGCGCTGATTAAAAAACGCAGCCGCAAAATTATTCTGACGCTCGGCGAAAGCGAGAGAAAATCGCTTTCGCTGCACCTATCCACGCTGTCCGAAAACGCCGTGATAAAGCTGTTCGAAAGCGCGTTGGATGGCACATATCCCGTGGGCAACCACCTCGAAAGCGTAGACTGCGGCTATTATTTCAACTTTAAGATGTCGCCCGTGAACGCAGACGACATAGCGTTTCTAATCCGCAGGCGCGAAGAGAAAAATTTAGCCCTTTTGTGCTGTTCGGTATCGCCCGAAGCCGCCTCGCTTGCAGAAGATTTTTCGGTGAAAATAATCTGCGTCGCGGAAATATATTCCATGCTTAAAGACAAGGGTCTGTTGCCCGGAAAGTACGCCCTGGGCGAGGTTAAAAAACCGAACCTTTTCAAAAGGATAAAAAAGCGTTTCAGCCGCAGGCTGTTCCCCTCTCTCTTCTTTTCGGGGTTCTTTCTGCTGTTTTTTTCGTTCTTCACCTATTACCCCGTGTGGTACATAGTCACGGGGAGCGTTCTTATGTGCCTGTCCGCGCTGTGCCTTTTCTTTCCGCGGAGTTAAATTTTTATATGGTCGAAACCCTCACGCGACGATTTTCTGTATAAAACCGCCTTGCGCCCGATGACTATTACGCATTCCGCGCCAAGTCTTTGCGCGAGCTCGCGCCCGACCGCCCCCGGGGCGCCCTCCGCGTTTTCCAATACCGAAATCTTGATAAGCTCCCTCGCTTCAAGACAATCGGAAAAGCTTTTAAGCATATTTTCCCCTATACCGTCCTTGCCCACCTGACCCACGGGGTCGATGTTTGCGGCAAGGGCTTTTAATTTACTGCGTTGTTTACTCGTCAACATATTACCTTTTCCTTAATCCGTATTTTACGGGACGTAATCGAATTCCACGTCGCCTATTATTACCGTGTCGCCCTGCTTCATACCCATTTTTATAAGCTGTGAGATAACGCCCTTTTCGCGCACAACCTTCTGGAAATAAGCCATAGATTCCGCGTCGTTGAGCGCGACGTTGCGGCACAGCATATCGACGAGCGAACCCGCGACGACGTAAGCCCCGTTTTCGTCTATATAAATTTCGAAGTCGAGGTTACCGCTCTTGCGGTAAGTGAAATTTTCGTCGGCTTCCACGGGACGAGCCGCGGGAAGGGCGGACAAAATTTCCCATATGCCCTTGACGAGCTCCTCCGTGCCTTCGCCGCTGACGGCGGTTATCGGATACAGCTTGTACTTTTTGCCGAACTTCTTTTTGAAAGTCTTTAAATTCTCCTCCGCGCCCGTAACGTCGCACTTGTTTAAGGCGACGATCTGCGGCAGGCGGGCGAGCTTTTCGGAATAGGCTTTCAGCTCCGCGTTGATTTTTATAAAGTCCTCCGACGGGTCGCGCTCCTCGCAGCCCGAGATATCGACGACGTGTACGAGCATGCGCGTTCTTTCGATATGCCGCAGGAAGTCGTGCCCGAGCCCTAAGCCCTGCGCCGCGCCCTCGATAAGCCCCGGAATATCCGCCACGACAAAGCTGTCGTCGTACAGCTTTACCACGCCGAGGTTGGGCGACAGCGTGGTAAAGTGATAGTCGGCTATCTTGGGACGGGCGGCGGTTATCTTCGAAAGCAGCGTCGATTTGCCCACGTTGGGGAAGCCGATTAAGCCCACGTCCGCAATGACTTTAAGCTCTAAGACGACCTCGTGCAAATCGGTCTTTTCGCCCTTTTGCGCAAAATTGGGGGCGTGGCGCCGCGCCGTGGTAAAGCGCACGTTGCCCTTGCCGCCCCTGCCGCCTTCGCACAGCAGCTTTTTATCACCCGCCGCGAACATATCCGCGATAACCGTATCCGTCGCGAAATCGCGGACAACCGTACCCACGGGCACCTTGATTATAATATCCTCTCCGCTTTTGCCGAAGCATTGGTTCGTGCCGCCGCGTTCGCCGTTGCCCGCGACGAATTTGGTCTTGTACCTGAACGGCAGGAGCGTGTTTAAGGACGCGTCCGCGACGACGTATATATCGCCGCCCTTGCCGCCGTCGCCGCCGTCGGGTCCGCAGGCGGGCTTACCCTTGTAAGCCTTGAAAGAGTTCATGCCGTCGCCGCCGTCGCCGCCTTTGACGGTTATCTTCACTTTGTCAATAAAAATCTGATTATCTGCCATTGTATGCTTTGAAAAACGCCTGTGCCTTAACGCAGAATTCGGCGTTGCTCTCCGTCTGTTTCACCGAATTATACAATTCCTCTTCGGTAAGATTTTTAGCCAGCAGTCCGCGGATGGTTGCCGAGGCTTTAAGCTCTTCCGCGGTAAGAAGGAGCTCCTCCTTCCTCGCGCCCGAAGCGCGGATATCTATCGCGGGGAATACCCTGCGCTCGGCAAGCTGACGGGAAAGGCATATCTCCATATTGCCCGTGGATTTGAACTCCTCGTAGATAATGTCGTCCAGCCTGCTGCCCGTATCCACGAGCGCGGTGGCGATTATGGTGAGCGAGCCGCCGTTTTCTATATTGCGCGCCGCGCCGAAAAAACGCTTCGGTTCGACGATTGCCTGGGGGTCAAGACCGCCCGAAAGCGTCCTGCCGGAATTGCTCAACGCGTTATATGCACGGGTCAACCGCGTAATGCTGTCGAGCAAAATTACGACGTCCTTGCCCGTTTCGACCTGCCTTTTCGCATAGTCGAGCGTGAGCGCGGCGACGTGGGTATGGTGTACGTCGCCCTTATCGAAGGTCGAATAGACCACGTCCGCGCCCTCTACGGTACGGCTGATATCGGTGACCTCCTCGGGGCGCTCGTCCACCAGAAGAACTATTACCAGGGCTTCGGGGTGGTTGCGCCTTATCGAAGCCGCGATATCTTTAAGCATCGTCGTCTTGCCCGCCTTGGGGGGCGACACCAAAAGCGCCCTCTGCCCGAAGCCTATCGGCGAAAACATATCTATTATTCTGTCCGTAAGCGAGCAGCCGTCGTGTTCGAGGGTGATGCGCCTGTCGGGATAGCACGGGGTCAGACTTTCAAAGACGGGCGCGCGGTTGACGTCGGGCTGTCTGCCGTTGACGGAGATTATAAACGTCGCGCCCGGGCATTCGTTGGGGCGGCGGCGTTTTGCCTTGCACACTATTTTATCGCCAGTGCGCAGGCGGAAACGGTTGACGAACGAAACGTGCATAAACACGTCGTCGGCGGAGGATATCTGCATATTGCGCGTACGCACAAACCAGAACTTGTCGGAAAATTCGAGGACGCCCGAATAGACCTCCTCGTCGTCCGTCTCCTCTTCGGGCGAAGCGATTGAAATATTTGCGGTTTCGCACTCCTCCCGCTTTCGGGCGTCAAGACAGTACGCCCTGCACTTGTTTATCTTTGCGACGAGCTCCTCGTCGTAGCTCTGCGACTTGGGGGGCGCGCCGCGCGTAGACGGGGGGCACGGGTCCGCCTTTGCCGAGGCGATAGACATTATGTCTTCAATAAGCTCGCCGCGCTTTTTCTTGGTCGGGAAGCTTACGCCCACCGCCCTGCCTATCTGCCTGAGTGCGAAAATATCCTTTTCTTCGAGTTTAACCTTTATGTCTGCTGTCACGTCCATTTTAAACGCTCCTGTTCAATAATATTACACGCGTGCGTTCGCCGTCTATATCCTCACGGGAGAGCTCTATCTCCCCGTCCCTTTCTTCGAGCACGACGTTTTCGTCCCCGAACAGCGATAAAAAACCGTCGGCCCTGTCAATATCTATGGCGCTCCCCTTTACGCGGTAGTGCATAGGTATGACGACGTCGGGCATAAGCCTGTCTACATACTCCTTCGCCATCGCCGCGTCAATCGTATAATTGCCGCCGACGGGTATCAACAGGACGTTTACGGGTAAAATCGCTTCAATCAGCCCGGGCGAGCAGTCCTCGCCGAGGTCGCCGAGGTGGCACACGTCCAGACCGTCCATACGGAATTTGAAGATGACGTTTTCGCCGCGTCGGGCGCCATGGAAATTGTCGTGATAGCTCTTAACCGCGTTTATCTCCACCCCCGGCAGCTTGTATCCCCGTTCCTTATCCAACACGACGGGGTTTCCGCCGACGCCTGCGACGTAGTCGTGGTCGAAATGGTGGTGCGATACGGTAACCGCGTCCGCCGAAACGGGCGGCATAGTATAGCCCACGTCCCCGTTGTAGGGATCGCATACCACCGTCGTGCCCGTGCTCTCCGTTAGGAGAAAACAAGAATGTCCCAAATATCTGATTTTCATCTTATCCCCTGCTTTTATTTATATGAATAGATTGATTATTTTATCTTCT
>CAZUYN010000040.1:0-2757 GCA_964624495.1 uncultured Clostridia bacterium | reverse complement strand
TCTTAATTTATTCCGGCAAACAGTGCGGTTAAAGGCATTGCCTTACGGTTATGTTTATTTCCCTCTGTATTCCGCCGTCGTCAAAGGCGACCGCGACTGCCGTAACGCCGCCTACCTCTTTTACTTTAAGGCGGTTGCAGTATATCGGGTACGGCGCGGAGGACGAACCGCAACGCAGCGTTCCCACCGTCCGTCTGCCCCCGATAAATTCTAACGACAGCCCGTCGCCCGCCGTTTTATGGACTAATTTTTCGGGAGATATGCCGAGGATATAGTCCGCCCCGTCCGACGCGTAACAGAGGGTCAGCGTACCGTCCGCGTATTCCCCCCGCGCCTCCACGGGGGCGTTTTGCCCGAAGGTTATGATATATTTCATTATTTCAGCTTAGTAACGGTTATGCCGTCCCCCACGAAATTTTCCGCCTTGCCCGCGCGGTACGCCCGTGCGCCCACGCTTAAAAATCTGCTTAAATTTTCGGTATCGCCGCTTTCTCGCGCCTTTTCCAGCTCGGCGGTAAAGCCCTGCAAGGAAGCCGAAAGATTGCGGCACTTTTCTATAAGGTTGTCGGCGTTGTCTAAATAGAGCTCCGCCCAGGCGTTTTCGTCTACGCCGGCTATCCTCGTCATATCCTGAAAGCTGCCGCCCGTAAAGCCGAGACAGCCGTCGATTTCGGGGTCGTTGACGTACGCGTTCGAAACGACGTGCGCGAGCTGCGAGGTATAGGCTATCTTTCTGTCGTGCAGTTCGGCGGAGCACTCGACGAGGTATTTAAAGCCCATATCCTTAACAAGCTTTTTTATTATGCCGAGAGCGTCTCCGTCGGTATATATCCCGTGGGTAATTACCATACTCGCCCTGTCGAAGAGGTCGGCGCAGGCGTGCTCTATCCCCGTTACCTCCTTACCCGCCATAGGGTGAAGCCCGATATATTTTACGGCGGGGCGCGCAGAGTAGACCGCTTGCTCTATCTTCCTCTTTACGCCGCAGATATCGGCGACAACCGCCCCGTCTTTAAAAGGGGTATGCAGAATAAAATTTATAGCCGCTTCCGGCGGAAGCGCGACGATTACGACGTCGTATCCGGCAAAGCCGTCGGCTTCACCGTCGATAATATTATTTTGCAGGGCAAAGGCGACAGCCTTACGGGAACGGTTCCAGCCGTCCACCGCATAGCCGGCGCGTTTAAGCGACATACATACGGAGCCGCCAATCAGCCCCAGACCGACTATACAAATTTTCATTTTAAAAATTTCCTTAAAGCGTAAAGACAGTTTAACGCAGTAAAAGCTTTGCGCGGCTTTGAATATCGTGCGCGGATAAATAGAGAGTACAGAACCGTCAGAGCGGTCTGCCCGAAAAGATAAAAAACTTAACGTGGGCGAAAGCCGTATGCGCGGCTTTAAATACCCGTCTAACATATTATATTTACATTATAACACCGTTTTCGGATAATTACAATTAATTAACGGCAAAAAATTATCAACTATATAACAACTCCGCCCGTATTTTTGCAAAACGGGGAGGGGCGATCCCCCTCCCGCGCGTAAAAAATAGCCGCCATACGCGCAAACAAGGCGCAAAAAGTTGACTTTAAGAGTAAAAATATCTATAATGTTTTATATAAACTTATATTCGGTAATTATATTTAAGGAGTTTTTATATGAACAAAATGTCGGTTAAAGATTTAAAAAATCTTAAAGGCAAAAAAGTATTGGTAAGATGCGACTTCAACGTACCTATGAAGGACGGCGTTATTACCGACGAGAACAGAATTATAGGCGCTTTGCCCACGATTAAGTACCTGTTGGAAGCCGGCGCAAAGGTTACCTTATGCTCGCATATGGGTAAGCCCCACTCCATCTTCTCTTCCGAAGTCAAGCTGAACAAAAAGGACTTGAAAAAGATTGAAAACGGCGAAGCCACAAAAGAAGAACTTGTCGCCAAGGCTTTGAAGGACGAGCCCAAAAAGCTTACCCTGGCGCCCGTTGCGGAGCGTCTGAACGAGCTTTTGGGCGGCAAAGTCGTATTTGCAAAGGACGTTATAGGTCCCGACGCGAAAGCCAAGCGCGACGCGCTTAAAGAGGGCGAAGCCGTCCTGCTTGAAAACCTCCGCTTCCACTGGGAAGAGGAAAAGAGGGACGAGGGCTTCTGCAAAGCGCTCGCTTACGACGCGGAAATTTACGTCAACGACGCGTTCGGCACGGCGCACCGCTCCCACGCCTCCACCGCAGCCATAGTCGAATACGGAATAATAAAGACCGCCGTCTGCGGGTTCCTCATCGAAAAAGAACTTTCGGTTATGGCGGACACGCTTGACAACCCCAAACGCCCGTTCGTGGCTATCCTCGGCGGCGCGAAGGTTGCGGATAAGCTGAACGTTATAAACAACTTGCTTGAAAAGTGCGACACTCTTATTATAGGCGGCGGCATGGCGTATACTTTCCTTAAAGCAAAGGGTTACGAAGTGGGCGTTTCGCTTTTGGAAGAGGACAAAGTGGAATATTGCAAGGAAATGATGAAAAAGGCGGAAAAAGAGGGCAAAGAACTGCTTCTGCCCGTAGATACCGTCGTAACGGATCACTTCCCCGACCCCATAGACGGAGATATCGACGTTAAAACCGTTCCTTCGGACGCTATCCCCTCCGACCTTATGGGCATGGATATCGGCGAAGAGACAAGAAAGCTTTACGCAGATAAAATCCATACCGCCAAAACCGTTGTATGGAACGGACCTATGGGCGTGTTCGAAAACCCCG
>CAZUYN010000039.1:2308-13730 GCA_964624495.1 uncultured Clostridia bacterium | reverse complement strand
TAGGTCTTATTTCCCCGCTCGCTACGTTCAGTAAGGTAAACGAATACGGCTTTATAATGAGCCCTTACCGCAGGGTAATAAAGGACGAAAACGGCGTTGCAACCGTAACCGACCATGTAGATTACCTCACCGCCGACGAAGAGGACAAGTACGTCGTAGCGCAGGCAAACGAGCCTCTGGACGAAAACAACCACTTCGTCAATATGCGCGTAGGCTGCCGCCACCGGGATTTGATAACCCAGATGACGCCCGACCGTATGGACTATATGGACGTAAGCCCCAAGCAGCTCGTTTCGGTTGCGACCGCGCTTATACCTTTCCTCGAAAACGACGATACCAACCGCGCCCTTATGGGTTCGAACATGCAGCGTCAGGCGGTTCCCCTTATGAAGACCGAGAGCGCGATAGTCGCCACCGGCATCGAAGCGGCGATTGCGCGCGACAGCGGCGTAATAGTACGCGCAAAGGAAGGCGGCGTCGTAGTCGGCAGCGCTTCCGATATGATTAAAATCCGTGAAGACGACGGACTTGTAACCGAATACAAATTAAAGAAGTTCGAGCGTTCCAACCAGAACACATGCCTTAACCAAAAGCCTATCGTCAACACGGGCGACCGCGTTGAAAAGGGCGAAATTATCGCCGACGGTCCCGCGACCAACAACGGCGAGCTCGCCCTCGGCAAAAATATCCTTATCGGATATATGGAGTGGGAAGGCTATAACTACGAGGACGCGATTCTCATATCCGAAAAGCTCGTACAGGACGACGTGTTCACCTCTATCCACATAGAGGAACACGAAACCGAGGCGAGGGATACCAAGCTCGGACCCGAAGAAATCACTCGCGATATCCCCAACGTGGGCGAGGACGCGCTTAAAGATTTGGACGAAAACGGTATAGTCCGCATCGGAGCCGAGGTTCAGCCCGGCGATATCCTCGTCGGCAAGGTTACCCCCAAGGGCGAAACCGAGCTCACCCCCGAAGAAAGATTGCTCCGCGCGATATTCGGCGACAAGGCGAGGGAGGTCAGGGATACTTCCTTGAAGGTTCCCCACGGCGAAGGCGGTATAGTCGTAGACGTAAAGGTATTCACCCGTGAAAACAAGGACGAGCTGTCGCCCGGCGTTTCAAAGCTCGTGCGCGTATACGTCGCGCAGAAGAGAAAGGTGCAGGTCGGCGATAAAATGGCGGGACGTCACGGCAACAAGGGCGTTATATCGCGCGTGCTTCCGCAGGCGGATATGCCTTTCCTTGCAGACGGCACGCCCTTGCAGATATTGCTCAACCCCCTCGGCGTTCCTTCCCGTATGAACATCGGGCAGGTGCTCGAAGTGCATCTGGGTCTGGTCTGCAAACAGCTCGGCTGGAAGATTGCGACCCCCGTATTCGACGGCGCAACCGAAAAGGATATAAAGCAGCTCTTTAAAGAGAACAACATAGTCAACCCCGAAGGCGCGGTAGACGGCAAGATACAGGTATACGACGGCAGGACGGGCGAGCCCTTCGAAAACAGGGTAACCGTCGGCGTACAGTATATGATTAAGCTCATCCACCTCGTAGACGACAAAATCCACGCGAGGAGCATCGGACCTTACAGCCTCGTCACCCAGCAGCCTCTCGGCGGTAAAGCGCAGTTCGGCGGACAGCGTTTCGGCGAAATGGAGGTCTGGGCTTTGGAAGCATACGGCGCCGCTCACGTCTTGCAGGAAATTCTAACCGTCAAGTCGGACGATATCGTGGGGCGTGTAAAGACCTACGAATCGATTGTAAAGGGCAACAACATATCCGAGCCCGGCATTCCCGAAGCGTTCAAGGTACTGCTTAAAGAATTGCAGTCGCTCGCGCTCGACGTCAAGGTTCTGACCGAAAGCGGCGAGGAGCTTATCATACACGAGCTCGACGAGGACGACGAGGCAATTCCCAACGCGAAGGCGAGGGAAGCCGAGGACAGGGAAAAGGAAATTCCCGAAGAGGAGTTGGAGCTTACCGCCCGCGACGGGGAAGAAGAGGAAGCGAACCTCGGGGATATTTCGCTGTTTGACGAGGGCGACGACGAGGACGGCTTTGCAAGCAAGGAACTGTTCAGCGACGAAGATATGGACGACTTCGGCGACGACGACGATTTAGGCGATAAATTCACCCTGTTCGACGAGAACGGCGACGGCGACGGCGGCGAAGAGGACTAAACGGGAGGTAATGTAAATGTTTGAATTAAACGATTTTTGCTCGATAAAGATTGGCGTAGCGTCTCCCGAAAAAATCAGGGAACTTTCCAAGGGCGAGGTAACCAAGCCCGAAACCATAAATTACAGAACCCAAAAACCCGAACGCGACGGCTTATTCTGCGAAAGAATTTTCGGACCGATGAAGGACTGGGAATGCCACTGCGGCAAATATAAGCGTATCCGCTATAAAGGCATCGTGTGCGAAAAGTGCGGCGTCGAGGTAACTCGCGCCAAGGTCAGAAGGGAGAGAATGGGGCACATAGAGCTTGCCGCCCCCGTATCCCATATCTGGTATTTCCGCGGAGTTCCTTCAAGGATAGGTCTTGTGCTCGATATGAGCCCTAAGGATTTGGAGCAGGTTATCTACTTTGCGGCTTACGTCGTATTAGACGCGGGCAACCAGCCCATGTTCTTCGAGGACGTGCGCGGCAACGCCAAAAAAGTAGAATATAAGCTCGTAATAACCGACAGGGATTTACGCGCAATAGAGGAAAAGTACGGCGACAGCGAAACCACCGGTCTTAAAGTCGGAATGGGCGCAGAGGCTGTCCGCGAGCTTTTAATGGCGGTAGACCTCGAAAAGGAATGCAAGGAAACCAGGGAGATTATCGACAACTCCAACGCCAGCCAGAAAAAGCTGAAAGCCGTTAAGAGAATAGAAATTCTGGAATCCTTCAGAAAGAGCGGCAACCGCCCCGAGTGGATGGTGCTTACCGTTCTGCCCGTGCTTCCCCCCGAACTGCGCCCTATGGTACAGCTCGACGGCGGCAGGTTCGCTTCCTCCGACCTCAACGACTTATACCGCAGGGTTATAAACAGAAACAACAGACTTAAAAGAATGATAGAGCTCGGCGCTCCCGATATGATTATCAAAAACGAAAAGCGTATGCTTCAGGAGGCCGTTGACGCTCTTATAGACAACGGCAGAAGGGGCAGGGCACTTTCAGGTCCCTCCAACAGGGAACTGAAATCTCTCTCGGGTATGCTCCGCGGCAAGCAGGGACGTTTCCGTCAGAACCTCCTCGGCAAGCGTGTTGACTATTCGGGACGTTCGGTTATCGTCGTCGGACCCGAGCTTAAACTCTATCAGTGCGGTCTGCCCAAGGAAATGGCGATAGAGCTGTTCAAGCCCTTCGTTATGAAAAGGCTTGTGGAAAGCGGACAGTGCCAGAATATCAAGAGCGCGAAACGCGCCGTCGAAAAGGCGAAGCCCATGGTATGGGATATCCTCGAAGACGTAATTAAGGAACACCCCGTTCTTTTAAACCGTGCGCCTACGCTCCACAGACTCTCCATTCAGGCTTTCGAACCCGTGCTTATAGAGGGCAGGGCAATAAAAATTCATCCCCTCGTATGTACCCCGTTCAACGCGGACTTCGACGGCGACCAGATGTCCGTGCACGTTCCTCTTTCGATAGAGGCGCAAGCGGAAGCGAGATTTTTAATGCTTTCCTCCAACAACATCTTAAAGCTTTCGGACGGCAAACCCGTAATGCAGCCCTCGCAGGATATGGTTATGGGCGCGTACTACCTTACTATTATAAGGCGCGAAGAGGGTAAATTCTACCGTTGGAGCGGCGACAGGTATTACGAGTGCGCGGAGGGCGACGAGGGCGCCGAAAAGTACGTTCCCGGCGCGTATATCTCCGAGGACGAAGTAATGATGGCGTACCAGACCAAGTACCTGCATATGCAGGACGAGGTGTACGTCCGCCGTACCGTAAAGATTAACGACGGGAAATCGCCCTATTACGGGCAGAGCGTTACGGGGCTTGTAAAGGCGACCGTCGGCAGAATTATCTTCAACGAACAGATGCCGCAGGATTTGGGCTTCGTAAAGCGCGAAAAGCCGGAGGACTATCTGAAATACGAGGTTTCGTACGAATTCCTCGGAAGCAACGTCGCAGTCGGCAAAAAACAGCTCGGCAAGATTGTAGAGCGTTCGTTCAAGACGGGCGGAGCTTCCAAGGCGGCTGACGTTTTGGATAAGATTAAATCGCTCGGCTATAAGTATTCGACGATAGGCGCTATCACGACCTCGGTCTTCGATATGCACGTTCCCGAAGCTAAAAAACAGATAGTAGAGGACACCGAAAACAAGGTTCTTCAGATAGAGAGAAAATATCAGAGAGGCTTGTTGAGGGAAGAAGAGCGTTACAACGCGGTTATAAACGCCTGGGATACGGCGACCGACGCGGTTACCGAAGCGCTTAAAGCCTCGCTCGATAAATTCAATCCCATATGGATGATGGCAAACTCGGGCGCCCGTGGTTCAATCGACCAGATGAAGCAGCTTTCGGGTATGCGCGGACTGATGGTTAACCCCCAGGGACGTAAGATAGAAGTACCCGTTAAGTCGTGTTTCAGACAGGGACTTTCGGTTCTCGAATACTTCATTTCGTCGCACGGCGGACGTAAAGGTCTTGCCGATACGGCGTTAAAGACGGCGGACTCGGGTTATCTTACCCGTAGGCTCGTAGACGTTTCGCAGGACGTAATCGTCAGGGAAGAGGACTGTATGGCAGGCTCCAAGAAGCCCCGCGGTATGGTAGTCAAGGCGATTATAGGACCCAACGGCGAGGTTATCGAAGGGCTTGAAGACAGAATTCAGGGTCGTTTCGTATCCGAGGACGTGGTTGACTCCGACGGCAGGGTCATCGTCGCCCAGAACGAATTCGTTACCGACGAAATCGCAAAAGAAATTATCGCGGCGGGCATAGAGGAAGTATCTATCCGCTCGGTATTTACCTGTAATTCGCGCTTCGGCGTCTGCGCCAAGTGCTACGGCAAGAATATGGCTACTAACACTCCCGTTATGCCCGGAGAAGCGGTCGGCGTAATCGCGGCGCAGTCCATAGGCGAACCCGGTACCCAGCTTACCATGCGTACCTTCCATACGGGCGGTATCGCGGCGACGGGCGATATTACGCAGGGTCTTCCCCGTGTTGAAGAGCTCTTCGAAGCCCGTAAGCCCAAGGGTTGCGCAACCCTTTGCGAGGTTTCGGGTAAGGTCAGGATAGACGATACCGACAACTTAAAGCACGTCATCGTCTGCGACCCCGTCACGGGCGAAGTCAAAAAGGACTATGCGCTGCCTTTCAATGCGGAGCTCAAAGTCAAGTCGGGCGACGCGGTTACCCCCGGTACGGTGCTCAACGCGGGCTCTATCTATCCGCAGGATATTTTAAGGGTACAGGGCGTAAAGGGCGTTCAGGACTATATCTTAGAGCAAATTCAGTCCGTATACCGCAGCCAGGGCGTTGACATAAACGACAAGCACGTTGAAATCATTGTCCGCCAGATGCTCAAAAAGGTAAGGATAGAAAATTCCGGCTCTACCGATTTGCTCCCCGGCGAAACCGTGGATATGTTCACCGTCGAGGACGAGAACAGAAAGGCGATAGAAAACGGCGGCGCGCCCGCCCTTCAAAAGCGCGTGCTTTTGGGTATAACCAAGGCGGCGCTCTCTACCGACAGCTTCCTGTCCGCGGCATCCTTCCAGGAAACTTCGAGGGTGCTTACCGACGCGGCTATCAAGAACAAGGTCGACCCCCTTATGGGCTTGAAGGAAAACGTAATTATCGGTAAGCTTATACCCGCCGGTACGGGCGTTAAGGAATACAAGAATATGTCGCCTATAATCAACCCCGCTTACGGCAAGGACGAAAGCGGCGAAAACGTTTAACGGGCGTCGGATTAAAGTAAATAAAAGGGGGGAGGTTAATCCTCCCCTTTGTACTCTTTTGAATTATATGGATTTTGAAGATTTAAGACTTTGCGACCTTATCGACAAGGCGGAAAAAAGGAACGAGTCAATCGCGCAGACGCGCAACCTTTCCGAATTTAAAAGCTTAGGCGCGGATTTGCAGGCGGTGTACGATTTTTTCGTGACATCGGGTAAGCCGTACGAAGAACAACAGCCCATGCTCAAAAATCTGTTTTCGGCTTTCAATTACGGGGCGGTTATAATAAACGACGCGGTCAAAAATAAAGGTCTCGATAAAGAAGCCAATTCGCTTCTGGCGGAGTGCCTCGGAATTATTTCCGCTTGCTGTAAAAATATCAAAAACTCTTTAAAGGATTAAAGGTTGAAACGCGGTAGCAAGGGCTTGCAACTTTAAAAAACGGAATAAAACGAACGTAAAAAACCGATTAGTCCGCACATACGTGCGGACTAATCGGTTTATAAGCGTATTTATTATTCTTTTTCTTCGGCGTTTCCGGGGGTTGCGCAACCGTCGTCCTCCGCTTTGGCGGCGTTTTTCTTAGCCGCGTAACGGGCAAGGAAGAAAGTGCCGAGCGCGCCGAGCACGAACAGGACTACGCCCAACGAAATCTGCAACGGGTTTAAATAATCTGTGCCGTATTGGTGGAAGAAGGTTATTATCACCGCCGGTATGGAGCCGAACACAAACCCCGCGATTGCCCACATCGTGGCGCGGCGGAATTTCTTTAACAGTATCTGCATAAGCTTCGCCACCGTAAAGAAGCCGACAATCACTCCGAGGGCGAACAGGGCGAGCACTAAAAGCGAATGCCCGAAGTCAGTCCGTAAGGCTGAAATGGTAGAAAGCAAGGGCGCATAATAACCGAAAATAAGCATCAGCATAGAGCCGCTTATCCCGGGCACGACGAGCGCACAGCTCGCTAAAACGCCCATAATAATCAGCAGCAGATAGGCGTGCCACTGCATAGAGGAGGACAAATCGACGTTCCCCATATCCGGTATAAAGCAAATGCCTATGACGGCGGCAAGGGGTATGATTATCGCGGCTACGTCAGTCTTTTTAAAGCCGTCCGTCCTCGCCGCGGAGACCATATCGGGGCAGCTGCCCAGCATAAATCCCGCAAACAGCAGCATGGTGGGGAAGGGGGCGTACATAAGCGCGTATTTCAGCGGATAGTACAGCGCCGCGAACGCAAGCGCCGCCCCGACGGCTATCGGCAGCAGATACGATATGCCCGATTTAAAGCTTTTGAATAAGCCGCTTATAGCGTCTATAATTTTACCGTAAATGCCCAACAGCACCGCAAGCGTGCCCCCCGAAACCCCGGGGATAATCATAGCAAGCCCTATGGCGCCGCCTTTAAGCATATTGACTATAAAATTTTTTACCTTCAATCGCGTTGCACTCCTGTCGATATATTATTAGGCTTAGCGTAAGAATATGCGCGCGTTTAACTTACAGTATGAACGGCGTGACCTGATAGACGTAGTAATTCAGCCAATTGATGTAAAAGAGGTTGGCGGTAGACGTCCAGTTCATCTTAACCCTCGTCATCTCCTTGTCGGCGAAGTAATTTTCGGGCGGCTTTATGTTAAGCCCCCTGGCTTTGTCGCGCTCGTACTCGCGTTTGAGCGTGTCGCGGTCGTACTCCATATGACCGGTGACGAATACCTGCCTGTTGTCGCGGCTTTTAATAATGCTTGCGCCGGCTTTTTTGGAGTAAGCTAAAATTTTTAAATCTTTATGGTTTTTAATATCGTCGGCATAGATTATCGTATGACGGGAGTGCGGCATATGGAATTCGTCCGAAATGCCGCGCATAAGCGGCTCTATTTCCCCGTCGTTTACGCGTTGGTGCGCGAATATGCCGAAGCATTTTTCTTTAAGGCGGTGCTTTTTTATGCCGTAAAAATAGTGCAAAGCCGCCTGTGCGCCCCAGCAGATGAACAGGGTGGACGTCACGTTTGTCTTGGTCCAGTCGAATATTTTTTCAAGCTCCTTCCAGTACGCCACGTCCTCGAATTCCAGATCCTCGACGGGCGCCCCCGTGATAATCATTCCGTCGAATTTTCTGTCCTCTATTTCGTCGAACCTCTTGTAAAATCGGTCGAGATATTCCTGCCCGATATGGGTAGGGCTATACGTCTCCGTCCTCACCAGCGTCACGTTTACCTGCAAAGGCGAGTTGGAAAGAAGGCGCATAAACTGCGTTTCGGTCGTCTCCTTGGTGGGCATAAGGTTGAGTATGGCTATTTCGATGGGGCGGATATCCTGTAATTCCGCCCTGTCCTTGTCCATTACGAAAATTCTTTCACCCGTCAGTATCGAGTATGCGGGCAGATGTTTATCTATAACAATAGGCATATTGATTTTCCGTTTGCGTGTGATGAAAAATTTAAATCTGCGCCAGCGCCTGCTCCAAATCGGCAACGATATCTTCGGGGTTTTCTATACCCACGGAAAGGCGGACGAGATTTTCGGGCACGCCCGCTTTGACGAGGTCGTCTTTGGAGAGCTGGCGGTGAGTGGTGGAAGCAGGGTGGAGCACGCAACTCCGTACGTCGGCGACGTGCGTTTCCTGCGTAATCATTTTAAGCGCTTCCATAAATTTCGCGCACTTGGCTACGTCGCCGCGTATGCCGAAGCTCATCATTCCGCCCTGTCCGTCGGGCAGATATTTTTCTGCCAGAGCGCGGTATTTGTTATCCTTTAACGAGGGGTGCTTTACCCATTCTATTTTGGGGTGCTTGTTTAAATATTCGGCTACCTTCGCCGCGTTTGCCGAATGGCGCGCCATACGCAAAGCAAGCGTGTCGCTGCCGAGGTACGTAAGATAAGCGTTCATCGGCGCCATAATCGCGCCTATATCGCGTATCATCTGCGCCCTGCACTTGGTGGCGAACGCCACGGGCAGGTCTGCATAGACTAAGCCGTGGTAGCTTTCGTCGGGTACGTTCATCGAGGGATATCTGGGGTTGTTTTTAAATCCGAAGTTGCCGAGGTCTACTATAAGTCCGCCCAGCGCCGCCGCGTGTCCGTCCAGATATTTGGTGGAGGAGTGAACGACTATATTCGCGCCGAAGGCCTTGGGGCGGCAAAGAACGGGGGTGGCAAGCGTATTGTCCACCGCAAAAAGCACGGCGTGCTTTTTACAGATTGCCGCGATTTTGTCGAAGTCGAGCACTACTATTGCCGGGTTGGCTATTGTTTCGGCGAATACCAGCTTGGTTTTTCCGTCGATAAGCTTTTCTATCTCTTCGGCGGGCGCGTCGGGGTCGAAAAATCTGCACTCTATCCCGAGTTTGGGGAGGGTGGTTCCGAACAGGTTGAACGTGCCGCCGTAGCAAGCCTGCGATACGACGACGTTGTCGCCCGCGCCAGCGACCGTAAGCGCCGCAAGGGTGGTGGCGCTCATTCCCGAAGCGCAGCCTATTGCCGCGGCTCCGCCTTCGAGCGCGGCAACCCTGTTTTCGAGCGCGGCGACGGTGGGGTTGGCAAGCCGCGAATAAAAATAGCCGTCGCTCTTCAAATCGAAGCAGTCAGCCATTGCCTGCGTGTCGCCGTAGAAAAAGGTGGTGGATTGGCATATGGGCGGAATTCTGCTTTCGCCCGTCTTGGGACTGTAACCTGCCTGCACGCATAAACTGTCGGGTTTTAATTGTTTCATCTGTTTCATCCGTTTCCTCTGAATATTAATAATCTTTAATCTGTCTTTGCGTATCTCTTTCGATATCGCGCCGTTTAATTGTTTCTTTTTTGTCAAAGTTCTGTTTGCCGCGGCACAGGGCGACCTCTACCTTGATGAGGTTGTCGCTGAAATACAGCGATATTGGCACCAGCGTCATACCTTTTTGGTTGATTTTGCCGACGATTTTATCTATTTCGCATTTATGCAAAAGCAACCGCCTGTCGCGTTTGGAATCCTTGGAATTGAACGCGCCGCTCTTGTCGTAGACGGGTATGTGCAGATTTTTCAGCGTAACCTGCCCGTCGCGAATAAAACAGAAGCTGTCTTTAAGGTTGCAGTTACCCGCGCGCAGAGATTTTACCTCCGCGCCCTCCAATACTATTCCGGCTTCGTACTTTTCTTCGATAAAGTATTCGTATGCCGCCGATTTGTTATACGCAATCTGTCTGCCCATTTTCTATATTATATCCGTTTATAAAGATTTTGTAAAGTTAAACCAACGTAAATTGTATCCTGCGCGAGGCTAAATCGCAATTTGCGACTTTAACGCGTATGCCGTCGCCGAGGCGGAAGGAGTATCTGCCGCCTTTAAGCAGAAATTTTTCGGGGAAGAACTCGTATCTGTCGGAGGGGAGGTTTTCAAACCTGACCATACCCTCTACGGCGTTGGCAAGCTCCGCAAAAATTCCGCTTTCGGTCACGCCCGATATCACCGCGTCGAACTCTTCGCCTATGTGCTTTTCCATATACGCGGTTTTATACAAGTCGTCAACGTCGCGCTCGACCCTGTCTGCCCGGCTTTCGCGCTCGCTCGTATCTGCCGCCGCGCTCTCCGCAAAGGGTATATAGCGGCTCAGTTCTCCGGCTTTCGCGCCGTTTAACGACAGCTTTAATATTCTGTGCACGAATAAATCGGGGTAGCGCCGTATGGGGGAGGTGAAGTGGCAGTAGCGCTTGCTTGCCAAGCCGAAGTGCCCGAGGTTGCTTTCGCAATACCTCGCCTTTTGCATAGAGCGCAGCATCACTTTGCTGACGACGGCGGCGTACGGCTTGTCCTTGGCGGCGTTTAATATCCTACGGAAATCTTTCGGGGTAGCCTCTTCGGCGTTGCCCTTGACCCTTATGCCGAGGTCGCCTGCAAAAGAGTATAAAAGACTGACCTTTTCGGGGGAGGGACTTTCGTGCACGCGGTATAAAAAGGGGAGCTTTTTGGAAGCGGCGTATTCGGCGACGCTCTCGTTCGCGGATACCATAAACTGTTCGATTATGCGGTGTGACAGCGTGCGCCCGTATTCGGGAATGACTATCTCGCCGCGTTCGTCAACGTATATGTGCGCCTCTTTGACGTCTAAGTTCACTTCGCCGTTCCTTTCTCGCACGGCTTCGAGCTTTAAACACAGCTCCGCCATCCGCCTTAGCATAGGCGCGACCAAGGGGTATTGCCCGTCGGCTTCTTCGCCCCGTTCAAGTATATCCGTAACCTCGTCGTAGGTCATTCGCCTGTCGCTTCTTATAACGCTTTCGCACAGCTCGTAACCCAGCTTTTTTCCCTTGCCGTCGAAGAGCATAAAGCAACTTACGGCGTATCTGTCGCAGTTTTGGTTAAGACTGCACGCGCCGTTGGAAAGGGCTTCGGGCAGCATGGGCAGGACGCGGTCGGGAAAATAGACGCTCGTGCCGCGTTCGTACGCCTCCTTATCTATACAGCCGTCGGGCTTGACGTAATTGGCGACGTCGGCGATGTGCACGCCCAGACGGTATTTGCCGTCTATCAGCTCCAA
>CAZUYN010000039.1:0-2208 GCA_964624495.1 uncultured Clostridia bacterium | reverse complement strand
AGCGCGGCTACGACCTTATCGCCGACCTCCGCGCCCCCCAAATCCCGTACGGGAATGAGGACGAGGGCGTTATAAGCCTTGTCGTCGGGGAAAACGAGGTACGAGCTCCCCTGCCTGTCAAGCCTGCCCGTCACGCGGCTTATGCCGCGGCTTAAAACCTTTATAACTACGGCTTCGTCGGCGCCGAGCTTTAAGGGAACGGCAAGCACTTTGTCGCCGTTAAGCGCGCCGCGCAGACGCTTTGCGGGTACGAAGTAGTCGTTTTCGCGTTCGGCACAGCCTTCGGGAATTAAAAAGGCAAAGCCGTTGGGGTGCGCCTTGACCGTGGCGCGGAACGCGCCCGCGCGTTCGGGGGTGGCGTATCTGCCGTCGTATTTTTTTATTATTTCGCCCTCCGCCGCAAGACTTTTCAATGTCGAAACTATCTGCTTTTTGTAAGAGGGGGAGAGGCGCAATGAAGAAACTATTTCGTTCTGAGTCTTGTTTTCCAATTTGCCGCTCTTAAAAGCGGTCGTAATAATCTGCTTTAAATTCATAACGGTATTGACGGTTCGTATAAAAAAAGCGGAACCTGTCGGTTCCGCCGCAAATTCTTAAACTTATGCGTTGAGGGCAATGCCGGCGATATAGAAGGCGATTGCGATTACCGCAAGCACCGCAAGGCATATCCAGGTCCATTTTTTAAGCTTGCTTTCAATCGACTGACCTTTGTTTTTGCCGAAGAAAGTTTCGCTCGAACCCGTAATGCCCTCTATGCCGTCCGAATTGCTCTGCTGTAACAGAACCAGAATTATAGCAACGAGCGCCGCGACGAACATCAGTACTATGGCAACCGAAGTGAGTACGATATAGGCGATCCATTGGGGCGTATCAAAAGCTGCTGCAAGTATATTTAACATCTGAAACCTCATTCAATGTACAATTACAAGGAAGATTATAACACGGTAAAAAATTTTTGACAATGAAAAACGGGGTTATTTAATAAAAATTTAATTATTTTTTTCTGATTTTTTATTCAGTCTGAATTTTAAAGACAGCTTCTTTTCGCCGAATTTATTTATGACGAATATGCCGAAGCATACCAAAACTATCGCAAGCAGGGTAAACAGGCTTAAAAGCTGGTCGCTCTCCCCCAAAATTATGGCGGAAAACACCGCGCCGAACAGCGGATTGGCGCTTTTGTATACAGCCACGCGTGAAACGGGGTTGTATTTTAACAGGTAGCCCTGCAACGTAAACGCGCAGGCGGAGAGGAAAGCGAGGTATAAAAGCATAAACGCCGCGCCTACGCTTACGTGCGGTATGCTCCCCCCGAAGCCCGCGCCGACGATAATCAGAACTATGCCGCCTATAAGGAATTGGTATCCGCACAACGCCGCGGTGTCCTCTTTTGCGGAAAAGACCTTTACGCATCCCGCAGATATTGCGGCGGACAGCCCCGAAAATATGAGAAAGCCTTCGCCGGTAAGCGAAAAGGTAAACGAAAAATCGCCGCCGATATTTATTAAAACCACTCCGCCGAACCCGAGGACGCAGCCCAGAAGCTTGACGAGGTTGAATTTTTCCGTTCTGAAAATAAAGCAGGCGGCAAGAATGGTGAAGAATACGCCGAGCCCGTTCAGCACGGACGATTTAACGCCCGAAACGTGCGCAAGCCCTATATAGAAAAAGGTATACTGCATAGCCGTCTGGAACAGCGCGACAAGCAATACACGCCACATATTACGGGGTTTAGGGGTGAGGAACTTCTTCTTCCGGACGGAGCCGAAAGCTATGACCAGCAACCCTGCAAGGGTAAAGCGCAGCCCCGCGAACAGCATAAGCGAGGGGGCGTGGTCGGCGTCTATTTCGAACAGCCTGTAACCTATTTTTACGCACGGAAACGCGCTGCCCCAAAGGAGACAGCAAAAAATCGCGCATAATGCCAAAGCCCACGGCTTGGTAAAAAATATTTCCGCCCTGTTCTTACGGGGCGGTAAAGCGGTTTCCGTCCGTTCCGCCGCGCCGTCCTCGGTCGCGGGGCTTTCGGTTATTTCTTTATCGGCGCCGTCTGCGTCTGTTTGCTCTGCGCGGTTATCACGGTTTCTTTCCATTATGTTATCATTATAATCGGTTTTGTCGCGTTTTGCAAACAAATACCGCTCCGCGTCGGTAATTCACTGGGCGGTTAAGCTTATTTTAACAGGCTCTTGCCCGTCATCTCTTCAC
>CAZUYN010000038.1:0-13931 GCA_964624495.1 uncultured Clostridia bacterium | reverse complement strand
CACGACCACGACCACGAGCATGAAGAACACGACCATGAGCACGAAGGGCATCACCATCATCACCACGCCGACGAGGTATTTACGAGCTGGGGAGTAGAAACTTCCGAAAGGTTCTCCGAAAAGACCCTGACCGCGGCGTTGGCGGAGCTTTCGGACTCGACGCGTTTCGGTATAGTTCTCCGCGCCAAGGGCATAGTCGCGGGCGAAAACGGCGAATGGCTGCACTTCGACTACGTCCCCGGGGAGAGCAACGTGCGCACGGGCACGCCCGAAGCGACGGGCAGGCTGTGCGTAATCGGCAGTAAATTGGACGAAGAAGAAATTAAGGAATTATTCGGGGTATAACTTGGACGAAATAAGCGTTTATATGTTTCTGGGCTTTCTCGACGGAGGAAAGACCAAATTTATACAGGAGACCCTGGAAGACCCACGGATGGAAAACGGCGAGCGCACTATGCTGCTCGTCTGCGAAGAGGGGGAGGAGGAGTACGACTGCTCTTCGTTCAAGGTCAAGGGCGTTAAGGTCGAATATTTAGAGGGCGCGGAGGAGCTTAACGAACGCACTCTGGCTTATCTTGCCAAAAAGAACGGGGCGCAACGCGTCGTGGTGGAATACAACGGCACCTGGCTTTTGCAACAGTTTTTCGACGCCATGCCCGAAAATTGGGTCATAAACCAGATGATGACCTTTTTCGACGCGACGACTTTTTTAAGCTATAACACAAATATGCGCCAGCTTGTATTCGACAAAATCAATATGACGCAGATGGTGGTGTTCAACCGCTTTAAAGGGGAGTACTCGCAGGAGGAATTTCATAAAGTCGTGCGCGGCATATCGCGCCGCCCCGACATAGTTTACGAATATATCGGCGGCAAGGCGGTTTTCGACGAAATCGAAGACCCCCTGCCTTTCGACGTGAACGCGCCCGTCGTTACAATCGAGGACAGAGATTTCGCCTGGTTTTACCGCGATTTGTCCGAGAATGCGGAGCAGTACGTCGGCAAGACCGTACGCTTTAAGGGAATGGCGGCGGTGTCGCGCAAGGTGCCGTCGGGCTGTATAGTCATCGGCAGGTATATTATGACCTGTTGCGAGGCGGATATCGCCTACGACGGGTTTGCCCTTAAATTAAACAAACTTATGGACGGCATAGCCACCAAGGATTGGCTGATTGTTACCGCGAAGGTCGGCATAGAATATAACGCCGTCTACCGTTCGCGCGGACCCGTGCTTTCGGCGATTTCGGCGGAGCGTGCGGAGCCGCTCCCCCCCGAGGAAGCCGTCGCAACCTATTATTAAGCGATAAAAACGCAAAAAATTTAAGCCCCTTACCGCCGAAAGGTAAGGGGCTTTTGCGCTTTCTTTATAAGGTTATATTTCCGGTCGTTCAGCCGTCGCTTTGCGCGTCCTCGGGCAGTCCGAGCGTCCTTGCGCTTTCCTCGCCCGAAAGCCCTTCGACCGTTTTGAGCTTGCTTTCGAGCATACGGCTTCTCGTCCCGACAAGGGTGTCGAAGTCGCGGCTGGCGCTCTCAAACTTGGTCTGTATCTTGGCTACGAGCTCGTTATACTTTGCAAATTCGGTCTTGACCGCGCCGAGTATGCGCCATACCTCGCCCGATTTTTTCTGTATGGCGAGCGTGCGGAAGCCCATCTGGAAGCTGTTCAACAGCGCGCTCATGGTGGTGGGACCGGCGATCGTCACGTTGTAGGTCTGCTGTAATTCCTCAATCAGCCCCAACTTGGCGACCTCCGCATACAAGCCCTCGATCGGCAGAAACATAACGGCGAAATTAGTGGTCTTGGGCGGATTGATATATTTGTTTTTAATGTCCTTAGCCATCTGCCGTATGGTGTTTTTAAGCTGTTCGCGCTTGACTTTCACAAGGTCGGGTTGGTTGGCTTCGTACGCGTTGTACAGGTCGGTATATACGGTGAGCGGAAATTTGGAATCGACGGGAAGATATACGCAGCCGGCGTCGTCCTGCCCGGGGAGCTTAACGGCGTATTCCACGGGCTCTCTGCCGTTGCCCGTCACAAAGTTGGTGGCGTATTGCTCGGTGGTAAGAATTTGTTCGAGTATCGCCCCGAGCTGTATTTCCCCGAAAATTCCCGTCGTCTTTACGTTGGAAAGCACCCTGGTAAGGTTGTTTACGTTGCTTGCCACGTTCTGCATTTCGCCGAGCGATTTGTATACGCTTTCGAGCTGTGCGCTTAAAACCTTGAAGCTCTGCTCGAACCGCTCGTTTACGGTCTTGGCGAGCTTTTCGTCCACGGTGGAGCGCAGCTTGTCCAGTTGCGCGGCGTTGTCTGTCTGCATAGCCTTCATCTGAGCTTCGTTGGTAAGGCGTATTTGTTCGAGCTTGCTTTCGGTCATGCGGTTTGTGTCCGACATACGCGCGTCGATTTGCTTGACCAATTCCATAACGCGCGCTTCGAGCGCCTGCTGGCTCTTTAACATATTGGTCTGGAAGGCGTTCAAAAAGTCGGTGGTCGTCTGCCCCGAAGCCCTCTGCGCGTCGGTCAGGGTCTTGCTTATAAGGCTTACGTTGCCGTTAAAGCCCTCTATCAAATCTTTTTTATCCCGCGCGGAAAGTTCGACGCGCTTATTGCCTTTAAGCTGTAATATCACGGTGACGACAAGCAGTATCAGCGACAGCGCCGATATTGCAAGAGCTATGTATTCCATAAAATTTATTCCTTAATTTTTATTGCCGCAACCGTTTTCGGCGCGGCTTGTCCGTTTACAGACGGCGCCGCCCCCGAAGCCCTGCTTCGGGGGCGGCGTATTGTTGCTTTTTAATTCTTTTCCGCTTCCGCAATCACCTTTTCGGCGAGCTGGGGAGGGAGCTCCTCGTATCTTAAAAATTCGGAGGAAAATCTGCCCTGACCGCGCGTCATGCTCCTCAAATCGGTGGCGTATTTCGCCGTTTCGGCAAGGGGTACCTCGGCGACTACCGTGGTGATATCCCCGTCGGTAATGCTCTCCGATATCCTGCCGCGGCGTTTGGATATGTCGCCCATAACCGCGCCGAGATATTCGCCCGAAACCTGCGTTTTAAGCTTTACTATGGGCTCTAACAGCACGGGGCAGGCGTTCTTCATTCCCTCTTTAAAGGCGAGCGCCGCCGCCGCTTTGAACGCCATTTCCGAAGAATCGACTTCGTGGTAGCTGCCGTCGTATAAGACCGCCTTAACGCCCACCACGGGATAGCCTGCCAGCACGCCGCGGTTAAGGCATTCCCTCAGCCCCTTTTCAACCGCGGGTATATATTGCTTGGGTACCGCGCCGCCCACGACCTCGTCCCCGAATTCGAAATCGCTTTCGCAGGGCTCGAAGCGCACCTTGCAGTGCCCGTACTGACCGTGTCCGCCCGACTGCTTTTTATGCTTGCCCTCGGCTTCGGCGACCTTTTTGATTGTTTCGCGGTAGGGTATTCTCGGCTCGGTAAGCACTGTGCTTATGCCGAAGCGGCTCTTTAATTTCGCGCACAGAAGCTCGATATGTGTTTCGCCCTGCCCTGAAAGAATGAGCTCGCCCGTTTCGGCGTTTTTGGCGACGGAGAAGGTATAGTCCTCTTCGCGCATTTTCGCAAGGTTGGCGTAAACCTTATCCTCTTCGCCCTTGTTCGCCGCCTTGACCGCCATCGAAAGGCAGGGACGGGGGAAGGGGATGGGGTCGAAGGTTATCCTTGTGCCGACCGCGCACAGCGTCTGGTTGGTATCCGTGTCCGAAAGCTTGTTTACCGCGCCTATATCGCCTGCGGTCAGCTCGGACACGAGCTCGCACTTCTTGCCCTGAACGGTGAAAATCTGTCCGATGCGCTCTTCCTTGCCCGTGTCGGCGTTGAGGACGGTATCGCCCGAACGCAGTCTGCCGCGGAATATCTTTATGTAATTTAATTTGCCCGTATAGGAATCGTACACTGTTTTGAATACCTGCGCGGCGAAGGGACCGTCCTCTTCGCATTCGACGGCTATCAGCTCGTCCGCGTCGAGGTCGGTTGCAAAGGCGTTCTTTCTCTCGTTGGCGTTCGGCATATAGGTCACTATTTCGTCCATAAGGTTGATAACGCCCCTGTTGTTAAGCGCGCTGCCCGCCATAACGGGTATGACGTTGCCGAGCGCGATGCCCTTTCTTATGCCGCGCACCGCGTCCTGCTTGGAAAGACCGCCCTGTTCGAAGTATTTATCCAAAAGGACGTCGTCGTTTTCCGCCGCCGTTTCGACAAGGCTGTCCTGCATAGAGTCCATAGCCTGCTTCAATTCGTCTGGTACGGGTATTTCCTTGGGACCCGAGGTGGAAAATTCGTAAGCCCTCTCCTGAATGGAGTTGATATAGCCCGTCATCTTCCCGTTCTGCATAATGGGTATCTGAATGGGGGCAAGCTTGCCGGCGTATTTGTCTTTAAGGGCGGCAACCGTGCCCGAATAGTCGGCGTTGGGCTTATCCATGCCGTTTATGAATACGACCAGCGGCTTTTTGAATTTAAGGCAGTAGTCTATAACGCTCTCCGCGCCGATGGGCAGTATGCCGTTCGCGCCGATAACGACGACCGCGCCGCCCGCCGCCGCAAGCCCCTCGTGCCGCTCGCCCTCGAAATCGTAGAAGCCGGGCAAATCCAGAAGGTTTATCTTCATATCCTTCCAGTTGAAGTGCGCAAGCGAGGCGTATACCGATATGCCCTTGGCTTTTTCGGTTTCGTCAAAGTCCATAACCGTGGTGCCCTCGGGCGTCTTTCCCATACGGTCTATCGCGCCGGCGTTGAACAGCATAGCCTCGCACAGAGTGGTCTTGCCCTCGCCGCTGTGCCCTATGACGGCTATGTTTTTAATGTTTTTAGCTGTTAATCCCATAATATTTTCCCCTTTAACGCGGTGCGTTACGACCGCATTTATTTTTAGTACGGCGGCGGTCGGTTAAATTTATTCCGTCTGCCGCCGTATCGTTTACGGATCGGACCGTGATTTAATTATAATATAAATTATCCCGTGTTTCAATACCTATTTCAAAATTTTTTGCGGCGTTGCCGACGTCCTTAATAATTTTACCATAAAAATAAAGAACAAGCAATACCCGAAATTAAATTGACACGGACGGCGGCAGCATTTAAAATTTAAGTATGAAATTTTTTCACGTTGCAGATCTTCACCTCGGGAAGAGGTACGGCGAATTTCCGCTTACCGCCGACCAGCGCTATGTGCTCGGTCAGATTTTGGAATATGCCGCAACCGAAAAGCCGCAGGCTGTGCTTATAGCGGGCGATATTTACGATAAGCCCGTGCCGCCCACCGACGCGGTGGAGCTTTTCGACGGCTTTTTAAACGGTCTGGCAAATCTGGGTATAGAGGTATTCGTCATAAGCGGCAACCACGACTCTGCGGAAAGGCTTGCGTTCGCTTCGCGCCTGCTCGAAGGCAGCGGCGTGCACATATCGCCCGTGTTTTCGGGCAAAGTCGCCCCCGTAACGCTTAAAGACGGCTACGGCGAAGTCAGAATTTACTGCCTGCCTTTCATAAAACCCGCCTCGGTCAGAAGATTTTTCCCCGACGTTGAAATAACCGACTATACGTCTGCGTTAAGCGCCGCGGTAGAGGCTATGGACGTGGATACGGGCGTGCGCAACGTGCTCGTCGCGCACCAGTTCGTCACGGGCTCGACGGGGTCGGGCTCGGAGGAGCTCGTCGTGGGCGACGCGGGCAACGTGGACGCCGCGGTGTTCGGCAAATTCGACTACGTCGCCCTCGGGCATATTCACGGGGCGCAGAATCTGGGGGGAGGCAAGCTCAGGTATTCGGGCGCGCCGCTTAAATATTCGCTCTCCGAAAAGAACGGCGAAAAGTCGGTAACCGTCGCCGAGCTGAAAGCCAAGGGGGAGCTGACCGTGCGCACCCTGCCCTTAAAGCCCCTGCGCGACGTGTTCGAAATAAGGGGCTCATATGCCGAAGTTACGGCTAAAAGCTACTATGAAAACGCGCCGTTTACAGGAGGCTTCGTGCATATAGCGCTAACCGACGAGGAGGAAGTGCCGGACGCGTTCGCAAAGCTGAGGCTGATTTACCCCAACCTCGCGGCTATCAGGTACGACAACGTACGCACTCGCGCAGACGCGCATATGTGCGAGCTCGCGGCGGCGGAGGAGAAGTCTCCGCAGGAGCTGTTCGCCGAGCTGTTTAACAAGCAGAACAACAGACCGATGACCGTGGAGGAGTCGGAGCTGATCGGCAGACTTATAGATAAAGTGTGGGGTGACGGACAATGAAGCCGTTAAAGTTAGTTATGTCCGCATTCGGACCTTATGCGGACAGAACCGAGCTGGACTTTACCCTGCTCGGGGATAAGGGGGTATATTTAATCTGCGGCGAAACGGGCGCGGGCAAGACTACCGTATTCGACGCAATAGTGTTCGCGCTGTACGGCAGGGCGAGCGGAGATAACCGCCAGCCGGAGATGTTCCGCTCTAAGTACGCCCTCCCCGACGCGCCCACGTTCGTCGAGCTGACCTTTACGTACGGGGGCGAGAAGTACAGGGTGTTCCGCAACCCCGAATACGAAAGGAAGAAAGCCAAGGGCGAGGGCGTAACCAAAGAGAACGCCTCCGCCGAGCTGTATCTGCCCGACGGCAAGGTGATAACAAAGGTAAAGGAAGTCAACGAGCGCATTACCGAAATTTTGGGTTTGGACAGGGAACAGTTCCGCCAAATCGCAATGATAGCGCAGGGCGATTTTTCCAGACTGCTGCTCGCCCCCACCGAGGAGCGAAAGGGCATTTTCCGCAGGATATTCCGCACCCAAAGGTATCTTTCGTTGCAGGAGGAGCTTAAACGCGCCGAAAGCGACGCGCGCGCCGAATACCGTTCGGCGGAGGCGGCGGTCGCACAGTATACGGGCGGCATAATCTGCGGGGAAGGGCACCCCCTCGCCGCGGAAATACAAAGGGCGAAGGAAGGTTTACTGCCTGCCGCGGAAGTAATTCAATTGCTCGAACGGCTCGTAAAAGAGGACGGCGACGGGCTCAAAGCCGTCGGGGAGAGCCTGAAAAGCTGCGAGGCGGAGCTGTCGAAGCTTACTTTACTCTCCGCCGCGTTAGAGGAGCGGCGGAAGCTTGCCGCGCTTAAAGAAAAAACCGACGGCGAGCTGGCGCGTCGGCGCGAGGAACTGACCGTGCTCGGCAAAGAGCTCGGAGAGCGCGAAACGCAGGCGCGCGGTTGCGAGGTATTCGTAAACCGTATTGCGCAGATAAACGAAAGACTGCCCCTGTACGACGAACTCGAACGCAGGCGCGGCGAAGCCGACGCCCTCGCGCAAAAAATCGAAAACGCGCGCAGGCAGTCCGAAACGGCGGCTAAAAGAGCAGCCGAGGCAAAGGAGAAGTCCGCGGCGCTCGGAAAGCAACGCGAGGGATTAAAGACCCTCGAACTCGAAACGATTAAATGCGAAGCCGAAATAGCCGCGCTTTCAAAGCAGGCGGAGGAGATAGACGGGCTTAACGCCGCCGCACGCGCCCTGTACGAAAAGCACGCGCTGTACAGCGCTTCGGTTAAGGAGTACGCTCTCGCACGGGCAAAGGCGACCGAAAGCCGCGACTTATATTCGCAGATGAATACGGCGTTTCTCGACGCGCAGGCAGGGGTACTCGCCGAAACCCTGCGCGAAGGCCGGCCCTGCCCCGTCTGCGGCTCCGCCGTGCACCCGTGCCCCGCAAAAAAACACCCCGACGCGCCCTCGCAGACGAAATTGGAAGAGTATAAAGCCGTTGCCGAACGGGCGGAAGAGGAGGCTCGCCGCGCAAGCGACAGGGCGGGCGAATTAAAGGGCGTATGCGACGGACTGTATTCACAGCTCAAACTCAACGCCGCCAAATATCTGGACGGGGATGTCGCCCGTTTAAGCGAGGTGCGCGAAGCTCTGAACAGGGCATACGGCACGGTGAACGGCAGGCTTGCCGCCCTTAAAGGCACGCTTGCGGCAAATAAAAAGGCGTTGGATAAGGGCGCGTCAATCGCCGACGATATACTCAGATACGACGGCGAGGCGGAGCGGCTGACCGAAGAAGCCAACGCCGCCGCGGTCGCGCTCGGCGGCGCGTCGGTGCAAAGGGCGCAGATTGAAGAGCTGATTAAACAATCCTCGGCAAAGCTCGTCTTTAAAAGTCGGGCGGAGGCGCTGGAAGCCGTTAAAGATTTGACCGAAAGAAAGACCTCGGCGGAGGAGGCGTTGACCGCCGCACGCCGCGCGTTTGACGAATGCGACAAAGCGATAGGCGCGTTGAAGGCGCAGTCCGAAAGCTATGAAAGGCAGCTCGCCTCTTCGCGGGACGGAGACGCCGCCGCGGTAAGGGCGCGCCTCGATGAACTTAAAAATTTAAAGAACGACTTGACCGAAAGGCGCAGGGCGACCGACTACAAAGCCGCCGCCAATACGCGTTGCCTGTCGGATATAAAGCGTTCGTTACAGTCCTCGGAGCAAGCCGCCCGAAAATACGCGATGATAAAAGCGCTGTCGGAGACGGCTAACGGGGGACTGACGGGCAAGGAAAAGGTCACGCTCGAAGCGTACGTTCAGGCGGCGTTTTTCGACAGGATACTCGTACGCGCCAACCGCCGTTTAATGGTTATGACCGATAACCGGTACGAGCTTGTGCGGCGCACCGAGGCGGAAAACAACCGCAGCCAGAGCGGACTCGATTTGGACGTGCTCGACCACTATAACGGCACGACGCGCAGCGTAAAAACGCTTTCGGGCGGCGAATGCTTCGAGGCGTCGCTCTCCCTCGCGCTCGGGATGTCGGAGGAAATTCAGTCCTCCTCGGGCGGCGTAAGGCTGGATACGATGTTCGTGGACGAGGGCTTCGGCACGCTCTCGCAACAGTCGCTGGACTCGGCCATGAACGCGCTGATAGGGCTGACCGAGGGCAACAGGCTCGTGGGCGTAATTTCACACGTTTCCGAGCTTAAAGACAGGATAGACAGGCAGATAATAGTGACCAAGCAGACGGGCGGCGGCAGTAAGATAGAAATAAGGTAGAGGAGCAAGGGGGAACGAGCGGTGGCTAAGCAGTTCAGAGGCGAAATTATAGAGGAAATGGAAAACGGCGGTTATATGCACGGGCGCCGTCTTATGTGCGCGTTGCTTTCCAACGGCTTCGGCGGCAGGGATATGTCGCGCCTTGCGGATAATCTGCTGTTTACCTTTCCCTCGGTGACCGCCGTGCTCGAAGCCGATTATCCCTCGCTTATGACGGTAGAGGGTATGACCCGTCGGACGGCTTTGTATATTCTGGCGCTCGGCGAGGTAAAAAAGAAGACGGGGGAACCGCTCGCCCGAATAAAGGACAGCGGAGAATTAATCGCCCACGCGCGCCGCGCTTTAAAGGACAAGGACTGCGAATTTGCCGAGCTGTATCTGGTTGACAGGGACGGCGCGGTGCTTAACTTTTACCGGTTTACGTCGCGGTTAAAGACAAGGGTGTTTATGAACGCGCAGGAGTTCATAAACAAAATCATAGCGGGGAAGCCCTACGGGTTTTACGTTTTGCATAACCATATAAGCGACCGCCCCGACCCGTCCGCGATGGACGATAAGTTTACGGCCCGCCTTCTGGTAGTCTGCGGCGAAAGCGGCGTCAGGTTCCTCGACCACTGTGTAGTGGCGGGCGAAAATTCATTCAGCTATCGTGGAAGCGGCAGAATGGACAAACTCAAATCGCTCGTCTCGCGTTATCCCGAAGAGTAAAAATAACCGGAAGAGTAAACTAAATAATAAAAAATGCATACCGCCGCGCTTTGTCGTCAAAGCGCGGCGGTATCTTTGTGTAAATTCAGTCGAAATATCCCCCGTATTCTATTTTAAATTCGCCGTCGGGGAACAGCTTTTTGTACAGGTCTATAAAATAATCGTCGGTCATGCTCGCGATATAGTCTATGACTATCTGCTCCGGCGCTTCCTCCGTATAGGGCTTTCTGCGCCTGTAATAGGGCTTGTCAACGTAGAGTATGTGGTGCTTGTAGATATATGAATTTTCGTCTTTTGCGACGACGTCGTCCAACAGCCTTTTAAACAGCTGTTCCATCATAGGCTTTACGCAGTCGGTCAGATACTTCATGGCGAAATCGGTTTTATATACGAGCCTGTAATTATCGCTCTTGACTTTCTGCAAATCCCTGAAATGGTTTTCGTCGAGCTTTATATAGTCCTTGCCGTAACTGTTTTCTATTATGTTTACGGTCAGGTTGTTCATTATCTGCGCGTTATACTCGCCCAGTCCCTTTTCGTTGAAATCGCTCTCGGCGATTAGGTTGGCGCGTGCCGCGTCCTGTCTGTCCTTGCCTATGTACGCGATTATGTCGGAAATACGCACCACGCAGCCCTCCAACGTGTCCGGCACGAGCTTTTTCACGGCGGCTTTGTCCTTATAACAGTTTTCTATTACGTCGTCGAACTCATCGAAGCCCGAAAGCGGTCTGGGGCGGTATTCCGAAAGTTCCAGCTCGCCGTCGTGCGCGGCGATGCCGCACAGCGTCTGTAAGGTGACGTTGTACGGGAAAATTCCGTCCAGCACCCTTACGGAGTGTATGTTGTGCGCAAAATGCCTGCCCGTATATCGGTACGACAGTTCGTCCAAAAAGCTCTCGCCGGCGTGCCCGAAGGGGGTATGCCCTATGTCGTGCCCGAGCGCGATCGCCTCGATAAGGTCGAGGTTTAAATTCAAAGCCGCCCCGATTGTCCGCGCAATGCGCGAAACGAGCTGGACGTGCAGTCCCCGTCTTGTTATGTCGTCGTTCTTTTGAAGCGAAAACACCTGCGTCTTATCGGCGTAGCGGTTGTAATACGGGCAATTCATAATCTTGTCTATGTCGCGTACGAACGGCGGTCTTAACACCGTCGCCCTGTCGTGGGGGTTGTCTACGCGCCGCAGCGCCATACCGTCGTCGAACGCCACGCGCTTAAAGCTCCCTTCCGCCCTTTCGCGCTGAATTTTTTCGGTAATGTAAGGTGATAACTCTTCGTACATAGTAACCTCATTATACCATATTCTGCCGGTATTGTAAAGAAAACCGTCCGTTTAAATCGCTTGTAAAGCCGCCGCCTCCGTGTTATAATGGCGGAGCTTTTAATTAAACGCAACCGGGAGAACGGCAAGACCCCCGTTTCGGCAGAGGACGCGCTGCCGTACTGACTGAAATCGGGGGATATAATAGTCTTTGAGGACTGATTACCGCCCGAATTTGCAAAAAATATTAAAAAAAACGTTGACAATTATTTTTCGGTTTGTTAAAATGTAGTTTGCTGTGAACTATGCCGTCAGGCTTTTTTTGCTTTCAGGCGTATTTTACATTATATATAATATGCGTTCACGGCGACAAAATACAGCTTTTTCTGTTCTCCGCATTTTAAGGGTAGTGCGGAAGGATAAAGAAGATATATTCCACAGGTTAATTTAACCGAGTAACGAAAGGAGGAATTACAATGCCCACCATTAACCAGCTTATAAAGCACGGCAGAGAGAAGCAGGTCTACAAGAGCAAGTCGCCCATTCTGGACAACTGCCCCCAAAAGCGCGGCGTATGCCTGTCGGTTACGACGACTACCCCCAAAAAGCCCAACTCCGCAATCCGTAAGATAGCAAGGGTAAGGCTGACCAACAAGCAGGAAGGTACCGTTTATATCCCCGGCGAAGGTCATAACTTGCAGGAGCACTCTTCCGTATTAATCCGCGGCGGACGTGTCAAGGATTTACCCGGCGTCCGTTACCATATCGTGCGCGGCGCGCTCGATACCGCAGGCGTTTCCAAGCGTAAGCAGGCGCGTTCCCGTTACGGCGCAAAACGCCCCAAGTAATTAAAAGCCGCGGCTTTTAAAGGTCTGCCGCAAGGCGGACGAAATCAAATATTTCTCCCTACTTTTCGGAATATATGTTTCTTTACCCTTACCGATAAAAGTAGGCAGTATTCGCAGTTTCTGCGGAGAAGATTTGCTACCCCGTGAAACGCGCGTGCGGCGCGTCTGCGGCGGCAAGCATTAGCTTATTTAAAACCCAAAATATAAAAAGGAGAACAAAATTATGCCCAGAAGAGGTAACGTACCCAAGAGGGACGTATTGCCCGACCCCGTGTACGGCAGCAAGGTGGTAACCAAGCTCGTAAACCAGATTATGTACGACGGCAAGCGCGGCACGGCGCAGACTATTGTCTACGACGCATTTAAAATAGCGAGCGAAAAGCTCGGACAAGACCCCATGGATGTATTCAACCAGGCAATGAACAATATCATGCCCGTTTTGGAGGTAAAGGCGAGGAGAGTCGGCGGCGCCAACTATCAGGTGCCTATGGAAATCAGACCCGAAAGACGCCAGACCCTTGCCATCCGTTGGTTGGTAACCGCAACCCGTAAACGCTCCGAAAGAGAGATGAGCGCAAAGCTCGCGGCGGAGCTTATGGACGCCTACAACAACGCGGGCGGCGCGGTTAAGAAGAAAGAAGATACCCACAGAATGGCAGAAGCGAACAAGGCGTTCGCGCACTTCCGCTTCTGATAGAGGTAAATTATGGCAAGAGAATACGACTTATTACACACCAGAAATATCGGTATAATGGCGCACATCGACGCCGGTAAGACCACTACTACCGAGCGTATCCTTTATTACACCGGTATCAATCACAAAATAGGTGAAACACACGACGGTACGGCGACCATGGACTGGATGGTACAGGAGCAGGAGCGCGGCATAACCATAACCTCCGCGGCTACCACCTGCCACTGGACGCGCACGGGCAAAACCAAGGCGGACGAATGCCGTATCAACATCATAGACACCCCGGGTCACGTTGACTTTACCGTAGAGGTAGAGCGTTCGTTGCGCGTACTTGACGGCGCCGTCGCAACCTTCTGCGCGAAGGGCGGCGTAGAGCCCCAGTCCGAAACGGTATGGCGTCAGGCGGATAAATACCGCGTACCCCGTATCGCGTACGTCAACAAAATGGACATCAACGGCGCAAACTTCGACAGGGCCGTACAGATGATGAGGGACAGGCTTAACGCCAACCCTATTCCCATCGAACTCCCCATCGGCAAGGAAGATACCTTCAAGGGTATCGTAGACCTTATCGAAATGGACGCCGAAATCTACGATTCCGACGACGGAAAGCAGTATCATAAGGCTGAAATCCCCGCGGATATGCTCGAACGCGCGCAGACCGCTCACGAAGCCGTTATGGAAGCCGCGGCGGAAGGCGACGACGAGCTTATGGAAAAGTTCCTCGAAACTATGGAGCTCACCCCCGACGAAATCAGAAAGGGTCTCAGGGAAGCTACCATAGCCATGAAGTGCACCCCCGTTCTCTGCGGTTCGTCCTATAAGAACAAGGGCGTACAGATGCTTCTGGACGCGGTAGTAGACTTCCTGCCTTCCCCCGTAGACGTAGACCACGTCAAGGGTATCAACCCCCGTTCGGGCGAAGAAGAGGTCAGAAAGACCGACGATAACGAGCCCTTCGCAGGTCTCGCTTTCAAAATAGCGACCGACCCGTTCGTGGGACGTCTCGCTTATTTCCGCGCTTATTCGGGCGTTCTGACCGCGGGCTCCTACGTATTCAACTCGACCAAGGGTAAGAAGGAGAGAGTGGGCAGATTGGTACAGATGCACGCCAACACCCGTATGGAAATTCCCGAAATTTATTCGGGCGATATCTGCGCCATAGTAGGCTTGAAGGATACCACGACGGGCGATACGCTGTGCGACGAAGCTCATCCTATCGTATTGGAGCAGATGACCTTCTCCGACCCCGTTATCCAGCTTTCGATAGAGCCTAAGACCAAAGCCGGTCAGGAGAAGATGACCCTCGCGCTTATCAAGCTTGCCGAGGAGGATCCCACCTTCAAGACCTATACCGACCAGGAAACGGGTCAGACCATTATCGCGGGTATGGGCGA